>JAUWYA010000001.1 GCA_030616085.1 Candidatus Nealsoniibacteriota bacterium
AGAGGAAGCCCTGCTTAGCAGGGCTTCTCCCTATATCTATAATATAGTAAAATAAAATATATGCCAAGACCAAGATTATGTCGAAGGATTAGATTTAATCCAAATGTAACTTATTTTAAACCTCAAGGAGTGCCAATGAGCGACTTAGAGGTTGTTGAATTGACTACTGAAGAAGTAGAAGCTTTAAGATTAAAGAATGTAAAAGATTTAGATCAAATTGAATGCGCTAAAATGATGAAAACTTCTCAAAGCACATTTCAGAGAATCTTATCATCTGCCTACAAAAAGATTACACAGGCATTGATAGAAGGAAAGGCGATAAAGATAGAGTAGTTGACAGGCCTTAAAAAATATTCTAATATTGAAATATTGTTAGTAATAAATATTGTTCTTTAAGAATTAAAGGGGTAAGTGCGGATTTACTTGCTATAAAGTTTTTGCAACAGAGCCAATCTAATTTGGTATGCTTTTTTGTTTTGTCAATATCTAGACTTGAATTTCCATCAAAATTAAGCTAATATAAAAATAGACGTGGTTTTTAATTCAAGATTATATGTTCTACAATAGCGAATCAAGGTTCTGCGAGCGTTAGCGAGCAGGTTCTTATTTGAAGACCCGAGAAAAGGGAGTTATAGAGTAGAGTTTTCTCTTCTCTTCCCCCTCCTTCTAGAAGGAAAGGAAACCGCCGTTAACTTTATACACTCTCTTTTCTCATTCTTTGTTGTTCTTTGTTGGAAAATCCAGAGTTGTAAAGGTGTTGATCTTTAATAGTCAGCACCTCTTTTTTTATGCTTTTTTAAGGCAGTGACGGGCTTGACAAAGCATTTTGCTTTAACTAATCTGAATTATTATATCTAAAGGTCAAATTATTAATAAGGAATATTTAAAATAAAATAATATGAAGAAAATAATAATTTTAGCTATTGTGATTGGTCTTTTGGGCGTGGTTGGTTTTACTATGGCTGCCAAAGATGGGCCAAACGGACGACCATTTCAAGCTATTTGGAATTTCATTAATAATGTAGATTCTAACTCTCAATGTTCTTCTGAATGTCCTGAAGGCCCTGAAGGATCTCAAGGACCAAAGGGACCTAAAGGCGATCCTGGTGAATCAAATTGGGATGAAGAAAGAATAGCAGAATTAGAAGAAAGAGTAGCAGTATTAGAGGCCAGGGAATGTTTGCCAGAGAGCGTTAGAGCGGTTGAAACAGGCTTACCAGGTATTTGTTCTGCTGGAACTCAAACCTGTGGAGATGATTGGATGTGGGGAGATGTTGTTCCTGATAATCAGTCAGTAGAAGTTTGTGATGACGAAATTGATAATGACTGCGATGGAGACATAGATAAAGTAGACGAAGACTGTGAAATTTAGATTGTGAAAACGCAAACTAAAAACAACCTTGCTATACGGGGTTGTTTTTGGAATACAAAAGAGTTAATCTGGGAATATGGAACCATTAGCTTCAAGAATTAGACCCAAAGCTTTAGAAGAGTTTGTTGGGCAAGAACACTTAGTTGGAGAAGGAAAGCCGTTGAGTGTTGCTGTAAAGCAGAAGCATTTGTTTTCTTTTATTTTCTGGGGTCCTCCAGGAACTGGAAAAACTACTTTAGCAAAGATATATGCTAAAAGCTTAGATGCTAAACTATATGAGTTATCAGCCGTTTCAGCAGGGAAGAAAGATATTAAGGATATACTTGATGAAGAGGTTAATGGATATTCTAAAGTGTTGTTTTTAGATGAAATTCATCGTTTTAATAAGGCTCAACAGGACTTTCTTCTTCCCTATGTTGAAAGAGGAGAAATAACTTTAATCGGAGCAACAACGGAAAATCCAAGCTTTGAGGTAATACCACCTTTGCTTTCCAGATGCAGGGTTTTTGTTTTAAATGAGCTTTCAGATGAAAATATGAAAGCTATAATTAAAAGGACTAATTTAAAAATAGATAAAGAATCTGAAGATTGGTTAATAAGGATGGCTAATGGAGATGCCAGACAAGCAATTACAATGCTAGAGAATACTAATCAGCTTTATAACGAGATTACATTAGAAAGCTTAAAGAATACTCTTCAATCTAAGTTCTTGAGATATGATAAAGCAGGGGAGGATCATTATAATACAATATCAGCGTTTATTAAGAGCATGAGAGCTAGTCAGCCAGATGCTGCCTTGTATTATTTAGCTCGGATGATTGTGTCTGGAGAAGATCCCAAGTTTATAGCCCGCAGGATGGTTATTTTTGCTTCAGAAGATATAGGAGTGGCACAACCGACAGCGATTGTTGTTGCTAATGATGTTTTTAGGGCTGTAGAAACTATTGGCTTGCCTGAATGCACTATTAATCTTGCTCACGGCGTTGTCTTTTTGTGCCGGGCTAAAAAAGACAGAAGCGCTTATAACGCGCTGATGAAAGCAATGGAAGATGTAAAGAGATATGGCAATCTACCCATTCCCTTGAAATTAAGAAATCCGGAAACAAAACTGATGAAAGAATTAGATTATGGAAAGGGCTATGAGAAATATTCTCAAGAATCCTATCTGCCCGATGAACTGAAGAATAGGAAGTATTTATAGATTTTTGCAAAAGAAAACTGCCTTTATTTGGCAGTTTTTTTCTTTTTTCGTGATTTGATAAAAAGAAAGGTCTTTTTTCTTATTTTTCCTTGGAATCTTTCTTTACCCCAGACCTCAAATTTTAAATTAAAGCCTTGCCTGTTTGAACATAAAGATTTTAGGGCTTCAATAGAACATTCCCATAAATTATGCTTTTTTCCATCTTCGCAAGTTGCAGGTTCAATAGTAGCATCGAGGTCTATATTCTTGGAACATTCATAAATTGCTTCATTGGCCCTATCATTTAGGGGTTCTACATACCAGATATAAATTCGCTTAGCCATTTTTTTCTCCTTATATTTTAAAAGTTCAATTTATTAATCATATTAAAAGATTCTCTTCATTTGTCAACTATTTAGACTTGAGTTTAATTTCAAAAAAAGTTAGATTAAAAATATAGAAATAAAAACAAGAAATATGAATGAATTAAATGATCAAAACTTTGAAGACGAAGTTATAAAAAGCGAAAAGCCGGTTTTAGTGGATTTTTGGAGTCCAACCTGTTTTTCTTGTATAAGGTATAAGGTTAAGGCCAATTATTGAAAAGATTGCTAAAGATTTTGAAGGGAAAGCAAAGGTTGGAAAATTAAATGTAATGGAAAATCCAAAAACTTCTGGGGAATATAAAAGAAATTAAGCAATTTAGAGGAAAGAAAGTTAAAAAGATATAGAAGGAAGTTGGGATAGGCCTGGCCTACTGGCCTATCCCAAAAATAAAATCGAAAATTGATTGTAATTTATGGGAAAATCTAAAAGATATTGGTCTGATAAAGTGACAAAGTACAGTAATGCGCTTGATTTGGAACAAGGAGTTTTTACTTTTAAAAATCCTAAAAAGATTGCTTTGTCTTTGAAAAAATCTGCAGAACAAAGCAATAGACGAAAAGCAAAGCCGTTCCAATCTGCAATGTCTATGTTAAATTTCTACATTAATCGCGCAGGCAAAAATTTGCCTGAAAGCCAGAAGAAAATTTTAGAACAGGCCAAAACAGAGCTTCGTAAAGTTTTCTCTCGAAACTAAACCAGGTTTATTATAAAAAAGCATCCATCATAATTGGGTGTTTTTTGGTTTTTTGTGGTAAACCCCGTTAGAGATTCTTTTATTTTATGTTTTGTTTTTGCTTTATAATCTCTAACGGGGTAAAATAAAAAAATGTTATCTAAGAATAATTATTTTAAATGTTTTCTAATTATTATCTTGGCTTTTTTTATAAGCTTAGGGATTTTAGCTTATAAAGAGAAAATAGAAAAAGAGATTTCTTTTATTTTTTCAGAAATAGAATTTCTCAAGATAGAATTCCCTGAAAAAGATGATTCTCTTTTTCTTAAACTATTTGAAGATATAGAAAAAGAGTTTATTTCTAACAACACAGATTTTTTAAAAGTAAATCTTGCTGAAATGAAAGTAGCTCTTTATAAAGAAGGCTCTATAAAAGAAGTTCCTATTTTAATAAAAGGCGATGTTGATAACTGGGGAGGATCAGCAGCTGGATTATACAGAATTTTATCTGGGAATAAAGCCAGTTTTTCAATCAGTTCAGACGTGTATATGCCTTATGCGCTTCATTATTATGGAAAATACTATATTCATGGGATTCCTTATTATCCAGGAGGCGTTAAGTTTGATTCTTTATTTTCAGGCGGCTGTCTTCGTTTAAAAGATGAAGATGCAGAAGATATTTATGAATTAAGTGAACTGAATATGCCTGTTTTGATTGTAGATAAGGAAAGAGATTATTATGAGTATTCAGCAGAAGATATAACCGAGTTTCCAGAAATTTCTGCTAAAAGTTATTTAGTGGCAGACCTTGATTCAGGATATGTTTTTGCTGAAAAGAACTCTTCAGATCCTTTTCCAATAGCTTCATTAACAAAATTAATGACAGCTGTAGTTGTGGCTGAAAATGTGAATTTAAAAAAATCTATTTTGATAAAAGAAAAAATGCTGGAGGCTTATGGTTCTACTAAAGGATTAGAGCTTGGTAAAAGATTTAGAGTAGTGGAATTATTTTACCCACTTTTAATAGAATCTTCAAACGATGTTGCTGAGGCGCTTAGCTATTTTTTAGGAAGGGACAAGACCATTAGATTAATGAATGAAAAGGCCAAGTTTATTTTAATGAAGAATACAAAGTTTACTGATCCTTCTGGTTTTGATCTTGGGAATGTTTCTACATCCAGAGATCTTTTTTACTTAGCTAGATATATATTTAATAATCGCCCCCCGATTTTAGAGATTACCAAAGGAAATAGAGTAAGGAGTTTTGGAGATGTTCGTTTTGATATTGAAAAATTCTGGAACAAAAATCTTTTTATTGACGACCCGACTTTTATAGGAGGAAAAACAGGATATCTTAGAGAATCTAAATCTACCGCTGTATTTATTTTCCGTCTTTCTATCGAAGAAAGCATAGAGCGCAACATAGCAATTATTCTTTTAGGAGCTCAAAGCAATAAAATTGATACTCAAAAAGCATATATGTGGCTTTTGGATAATTATTTTGTTCTTTGATAAAAAGAAAGGATAACACCTCTTTTTTTATTTATGGTATAATATATGACAAAGATCACATTTAAATAAAATATTGTTAATATGTTTAAATCAAATAAAGGAGCTGTTAATTTAACTATTTTAATAGTTAGCATAGTAGTTGGTGTTTTAATTCTTGGCACAGTTGCAGGGATTATAATCTGGAAAGTTCTTGGGGAAGAAGACTCTGGAAGAAGATCCAGGGACAGGAATGACAATGGTTTAAAAGACTGCGGGGTTAGTGATATTTTCTTGAATCCTACTCATATGGATATGTTTAATGCTGATTTTGAACAAGACGATGTATTTGTCTGCATGGGCAAGAATATAAAGAATAATTGTAGAGATTCAATTTCTGTGGTGAAAGCAGATGATTTTGACATAACTTTCAAGGTTTCAGGAACAAGCAAATCTGATTGTGAGATACGGCTTGAAATTTATGATGATGATGATAATAAAACCTATTATGTTGAATGTCCTTTGCCAGGATTGATTTCTCTGCCTGATATTAGTTCTGATTACAAAAAATTTGAAGATAAGTTTTCTCAAGGTCCTGGAAATTATGCTGCTGGGCTTTTTTTAATGACATTTGACGTTGCAGACAGAGATTGGGATATAGGCAGGGAAATACTAGGATGCACTGGCAATTTTGATTAAATAGAGCAAAGGTCGAAAAATAATTAAAGATTAATGCTATGAAGAAAAAAAACATAATTATTATTGTAATTGTTATAGTATTGATAGTGTTGCTTGGAATTGGAGGATGTATTTGGTGGGGTGCTAGAAAAGTAGGTGAGAAAGTTAAAGAATATGAACAAGGGGCAGTTGGTCCAGGCGAACAAGAAGAGGAGGAAGAAGAGGAAGAAGAGGAGGAAGAGGAGGAAGAAGGAGAAATATGTGGAATTCCGTTTCCGAAGTATTCAAACATGACAAAGTTTATGGAAGAGAAGGATGAGGAAGCTGGAACTTGTTCAGTAATGTATTATATAGAAGGACCTGATAGAACTGCGGAAATCAAAGATTTTTATAAAACAAAGTTAGCCGCAACAGGATGGAAGTTAGAAAAAGAGGAGATTATTATGGAAATGTTGCTGCTTACTTTCTCAAAGGGAGAAAATTATTCTCTAGAGGTGGGCGCTGTTTATGGCGAAGGCATTACTCAGTTTTGGTTCAGTTATGAAGGACCAGGCACAAAGGCGGAAGAAAATCCCTATGATTCTGCTTCTGAGGTTAATCCTGCCTCAGACCTTAATTCTGCATTTCACAATGATTTCAAATCAGTTCTTGTTTCAGTATTTGGAGGAGCAAAGCTTACAAGCTCTTCTTCAGACAAGTATTGGGAAGAGCTTGATTATATTGTGAAAAGAAAAGTTAGCAAAGAGGATGCTCAGCAAGTAAGAATTTTGCTTGAAGCTAAAGGATATGTAACAACTTCTACTAAAGCCGAAACGAATGTATACAGGTATGACTTTTCTAAAGAAATGCTGGGACAAATGTACGAGGATATTGATGTAGATGTCTGGTTAGAAGAGGAAGGAAGTCATCAGCAAAAAGTTTCAATTACTGTATATAAATAATTAAAGCGATACCAATAATACTAATCACTATACCAATGATACGAATATTAGTATAATTGGTATGTTATTCGTATATTAGTATCGCAGTTTATATGAAAAAGATATATTCTTATTCTTTAATAAGCTTTTTGGTCTTGATTTTTCCTGTTTTGGCTTTTGCCGACGGGGGAATGATTCCTTGGCCGCCAGAAGTTAAATTAGACCAGTCGGCCCAGAACGCAATTGTTGGCTGGAACGGAGAAGAGGAAATAATAATCCTTTCCATTGATTTAGAAAGTTCTGTTTCTTCCACTGTTTTAAGGATTATTCCTTTGCCTGCCGAACCTTCTGAGATTAAAGAGGGAAGTTTTGAATCTTTTGAGAATTTAGCAGATATTATAAATGAAAAAATAGGAACAGGAGACTGGAAATATTCGGGCGATCAAGAGACAATGGCGCCAGGCGACGAAGCTGGAGTAGAGATTGTTTTTCAGGAACAAATCGGAGCTCATGATATTACAGTGGCTAAAGTTAATGATTTAGACTACTTTTTAAACTGGGTGCAAGATTTTACTGTTAATAAAGGGTTTGCCCAGAAAGAGGTTTCTTCTGAATTTAGAAACGGGGTTGAGAATTATTTGAAAAAGGATATAAAGTACTTTGTTTTTGATATTATTGAAACAGGCAGTGAGAAAGAAAGCGTAAAGCCGTTGATTTACCGCTTTGAAAGCGGTTACCTTTATTACCCGATTTTAATTAGCGGGATTTCCGAGATTAGTGAAAGCACTACCAAGCTTAATTTATTTTTAGTCACTGAAAAGGAAGTCAATTTAGATTCTTTTCCTTACAGTTATTACAGCGAAGCATGGTTTGAAGATTATACTATAGAGTTAACTGAATATGAATTAGAACAAGTTTCTCAAGATTTGGCTGATTTATTTGAACAAACAGTCAAAGTAACACAAGCATATGTTTATAGCCGGCTCAGCGATTTAGAAAACGATATGATATTATTCCCTTCTCATCTATGGGATAGAAACTTAACTATTGGCAGCCGGGGAAAAGAGGTAAAAGCATTGCAGCAGGTATTAATAAATGATGGATTTTGGAGGTCTGAATATGAAGCTACTGGATATTTTGGTCCTGCTACCAGGCAGGCCTTGATAAGATTTCAGGAAGAGTATAAATGGGATATTTTAGAACCAGTTGGTTTGGAAAAAGGAACTGGCTATTTCGGCACTCAAACTCAGGATTATTTCAAAAACATATCTTTATCAGTTGCAAAAGAGGAAGAAAAAACAACCTTTACCAGAAATCTGGGCCTGGGAATGAGCGGGGATGATGTTAAGGCCTTGCAGGAGATATTAATAAGCGAAGGAGTTTGGGAGTCTGAAGTTGGAATTACTGGATATTTCGGTTCAATTACCAAATCAGCCGTGATTAAGTATCAGGAAAAATATGCTTCAGAAATTCTTGAACCTTTAGGTTTGACTAATGGCACTGGTTTTGTTGGTTCTTCTACACGTGTTCATCTAGGAGGCAGATAATCTTAAACTATGAAAAAAACAACGTTATTTGTTATAATTTTATTATTAACGACTTTAGTTTTGGTTGGGGCCGAGTGTTTTGACAAGCCAAAACCCGAAACTGAAGATGAACCTGAAATCGAGGTTGAACCTGAGCAGACAGCTGAAGGTTCAAGCTTTGAAACGGCTATTGTTATTGAGGCAGATAATACTAATGAAGGAATTGCTAAAGAATATGAATGGCTGGCTGTTAATGCTTGTTTAGACAAAGGAGGTGTTAGGGAACGAGAGATGCAGGAATTTCGAGAATATAAGGGTCATAAATATGACTTAATGTATATGCTTTGCAACAATGGCGAGAAAGAAGTTTATTATTTCCAAATTGATAGCTTTTTTGGTAAGTGGTAATGAAAGAATGAAAACTAAGATTCTGATATCTTTTGGCTTAGGTTTAATAATTTTAGATAGATTAAGTAAATGGTTTGTTTTGAAAAACCCTGATTTTTATTCAGGAAGATTTATTGAATTGAAGTTATTTAAAAATACAAATCTCTATTTTCTTAATATAAACCCAATTTTTCTTAATTTGATAATTGGAGCAGTATTATTACTGCTTGTTTTTTTGTTTTTTAAAACTTTAAAACAGGAAAACTTTTTATTTCAAGACCATATGTTTTACAATAGCGAATCAAGGTTCTGCCGAGCAAAGCGAGGCAGGTTCTTATTAACATTTGGTTTTTCTTTAATTATTTTGGGAGGATTTAGCAATCTTTTTGACCGTCTGTATTTTGGCTATGTTATTGACTGGATAAGAATTTTTATTCTTCCTATTTCTATTTTCAACATCGCTGATGTAATGATCATCGGGGGAGTCGTGTGCCTTATTTTAGCGCTGGCGGTATCCGATACCGCCAGCACAAAAAGTGAGTTCAATAAATTAATTTATGTTAACCTGTAATGTGTAGGTTAACATAGAAAAGGTTGATAAAGGTATGGTTGACATCCGATATCAACAATAATATATGCCTTATTTTTCATTTGATAAAATCCAAATAGGACCGATTATTCTTTATGTCTGGGGCGCATTCCTGGCTTTAGCTTTTTTATACGCTTTGTTTTTTGTTTCAAGAAAAGCAAAAAAACAAGGGATTGATACAGAAATAATTATTAGTTCTTTTTCCTGGTTAATAATCGGTACGATTATTGGAGCAAGATTAGGCTATATTATTCAGTTTTCAGATTATTATTTTTCAAAGCCAATTGAAATTCTAAAAATATGGCAAGGAGGAATGACTTTTCACGGCGGTCTTTTTGGTCTGCTGATTGCTGCTATTATTTATGCAAAGTTTGCCAAAGTTAGTTCAAGATTGTTTTTACAAATAGCAGATTTAGCTGTTTTAGCAGCTCCAATATCTATTGCTATTACAAGAGTCGGCTGTTCTTTAATTAATGATCATCAGGGAGCTGAAACATCTTTGCCTTGGGGAATTATGTGGCCAGATGGAACAATCAGGCATCCAGTAGCTGAATATCTGATTATCAGCGCATTAATTTTATATTTAATTCTAAGATTTTTAAAGCCAAAATTAACAAAACCGGGTCAATTATTTATTGTTTTTTTCTTCTTATATTCTCTTCTTCGCTTTTTCTTGGATTTTACCCGTTCTACAGGCACTTCTTTGTCTGATCCCCGCTATTGGGGTTTATCCACAGCTCAGTGGTTATCTTTAGCTATAATTTTAGGTATAATAATAAAAAGTGTTTTTTTTAAAAAAAGCCCCGTAGAGAAAATTTGACTGCTTACAGCATTTAGGTTTTCTTTAAGAAAACCTTGTCAAATTTTCTCTACGGGGAAAGGTCGGAACTTAATTAAATTATTTATTATGAACCCCGTTAGAAATTTATGTTAATTAGAATTTCTATTGGGGTAAAAATATATGAGAATTTCTAACGGGGTGAAAAAAACAAAAATTTTTATTCTAATTTCGCTTTTAGCGGTTTTGGTTTTGGTTGGGGCAATGTGTACAAAAAGTCCTGAAGCTTTTTATAAGAAAGTTTGTAAAACTGCTATAGATTTTTCAGAGGAGCTGGATGATGTTCTTGACCAAGAATTTGCTCTATTAGACGGAGAAGATGATTTAGACGATTGTATGGATGATATGATTGAACAAGAAGAAGACTTGTATGATGAATGCATGGACGAGGAGGATGATGAAGACGTATGCGATGAAGTGATTGAAAATTACCGATTAACCATAGAAAACTTTCTTACTCGTCAAGGATGTTTGATTATCTACACCTCTTATTGTTCTATGCATCAAGCAACTGGAGAGTATGAGGACTTTAATGAATGTGTAGACGATGTAGAGGAGGTCTGTAAAACACTTCCAAGGTCATTTTAGAAACTAAACCCTTCATCTTTAGCTAAAAGTGAAGGGTAAAGATTATGAGAAAATTTAAAATTACCATTCCGATTTTGCTTTTGGTTGTTTTGACTTTACCTGCAAATGCATTTGCTAGTACTTTATCTGAAGATATTTTCCCGAAAAACGTAAAAGGGCTTCCTTTAGCTGAGACTGAAGAGCAAAAGCCAGAAGGAGAAATTGCTGAGGCTTATTGGGCTTTTTACGGGACTGATGATTCAGAAACAGAGATTCTGGTTTTCTTTTCCAGAATAGAAGGTGAAGAATATCTTAGAACAGCAGTAGAGGATTTTATTGCAGGATTTGAATATGAGACAGTCCAGACATTTGACGGCGTTGAACGTGAAGATCCGTATGAAGTTTATGTAAAAGATTATAAAGCTACACTTGTTACTTATCGCTTTTATTACTTAGGAGTATATTTTGATGCCGGCCTTGCATTAGTAGTTGTGGATGATTATTTCATTGCTGTTGAGATGCTTAGTTATACTGGAGAACCTCCTTCTTTTTCAGACCTAAAAGATGTTTTAGGTCTTTTTATTGATCAGGTTCCTGGAGAAAAGCCAATTTGCGGCAATACTTATTGTGAACAGGGAGAAACCTGTTCAAATTGTCCCCAGGATTGCAATGCTTGCCAAGAGCTTTTGCCTGATTTAGAAGTTTCATTTTCAGAAAAGAACATCAAGCTTGAATTAGGAGGAAGCACTACACTTAAGTTAAATATTAAAAATATTGGTCAGGGCAGGGCTGAAGATGTCTATTACAAAGTTCATGTTGACAAGCCAGAAGTTGTAGATGTTTATCCTCTTCAGGGAACAGTAGGGAATATAGATCCAGGCGAGGAATTTTATGATTATATAGGTATTGCAGTTAAAGGTTCAGGCACTGCCTATTTAGCTATTCATATTAGAGGTGATAATATCGGCAGCATGATGAAGTTTATTCAGGTTAGCGTTCCTGAAGCAGCTGCTTTAGATGTGCCAGAGTCCTTGTTTTTACTGCCAGGTGAATCTCAAGGAATTAGTGTTTTCTTAACTAATGCCGGTGAAGAGCCAATTCTGGTTGAGGTTTTATCTTTAAAAAGCTTGGATCCTTCAGTAGTTTCTATTGAAGAAGGTTCAGAAATGACAGTAAGCGGCCAAAAAGGAGGAATTAGACAAGACCAGGTTATTAGCACTGAAAGCATTGATATTACTAACGCTATTTATCCAAAACCAAGAATTAAAGCTAATTCAATAGGAGATACTGAGCTCGTTTTCAAACTTTTATACTATTTTCCAGAGATTTCTATGCATGAAGGCAAGACATTGGAAAAGAGAGTAAAAGTAGGAGTAGGAGAGTCAGTAGGAGGGGAAAAGCCAGGATTAGAACTTAAGCTAAAGCCGTCTGGCCTGGCTGTAGAAAGGGATGAAGCCAGGAAAGTTGAAGTGATTTTAAACAATACTGGAAGCGAGGTAATTAAACAGGGAAAGATTCTTCTTAGCGTTTCCAGAGAAGCTCCGTTTAATGCAACCAGAGAAATAACTTTTGGCTTTATTCGACCAGGCAGGGAAGCTAAGGCTGAAATTGAGATTATTGGCCATGCTCAATTTCCATCTGGCTTGCAGGGTGATGACTTAGTAGTTACCGGGACTTTAACTTTTAAAGGCCAGTTTACTACTTTGGATGACAGAGAATTTACTTTTGAAGAGGAGATGAAGGTTTCCTTGGTGGGAGAGAGAGAAAAATGCGACGTTGCAAATGCTGGATGCATGGAAACAGTTGATTGTTTTGTTTCTCTTTCCAATGAAATGGGCTGTGCTCTTGAGTTTGCTGATGTTGTTCCATATTTTGACAAACCAGTAGCTGTTGTCTTAGCTACTTCTGATGTATGCGAGATAAAAGACAGGGTAGAGGCAGGAGATCCTATTGGAGCTGCTGTATCCAGTCTTTTAATGACAGTTGATTTAGGAGATAATGCTCTTGATGCAGTTCCCGGAGCAGGCAATATATTAGGTGTTTTAACAGATATAGTAGAAGGTTCAGCAGATTGCGTTGAAGGATTTATCTACGATGCAGTAAATGATTATTGCGCAGGAGGCAGAGGAGGTTATACTGGCTGCGCTAATCGTTTATTTGGATTAATTGCTGAAGAATCAGATAGATGGAAAGAGTCGAGATCAGCTACGCATTCAGTAGTAGCTATTGGAGGTTCGCCAATAAGATTATCTGTGATTGATGATAATGGCCAGGAATTAGGTTTGTCTGACGGAGTCTTAGTTATAGAAAAAGAAGATTTGAAGCTGGTATTTATTAAGAATCCTGAAGAGTTGGACAATGGGTATAATTTCCAGATTAATGGAATTGGCGAGGGTACTTACGATTTAGACATTGGCTTGATTTCTGATGGAGAGGTTGTTGAAACAGTTGAGCTTAGAGACCAGGAAATTAATTTAGATGAGGAAGTTTCAATTCCTTTGGCTGTTAAAGCAGAAGATGGTGAATTAACAGATCTATTTGTTGGTGATGAGGCAATAGAATTTAAAGAAGAGCAGGAAAGAAAACCATTAATTCTTTATATAATAATTGGCATAGGTGCTGTTCTGGTTGTCATTATCGCTGTAGTAGTAGTTATAGTTTTAATCAAGAAAAGGAAAAAAACTTAGACTTAGCCGGGTTAAGTTTTGTACATAATCTATTTTAAAAATATGAATAAATTAAAATATATTATTCCATTGCTTTTGGTGGCTTTGGTTTTGAATGGGGCGAGTTGTGGAGGCGGAAAGAAATCAACTGATTCTGAAGAGGAAGAAAAGGAAGAAAAAACGAATGTTGAAAAGAAATTAACCAGAGACCAGATGAAAAATGTTTTACTGAAAACAGCAGCTGATTTGGGCTGGTCTGAAACTGATGTTAAGAGCGCTGGTAGCCAAGGATATGAGTTGAAGAAAGTATATGTTAAGGGCGAGGATAAAAGTAAATCTGTTATATTAGCAATTACTGAAGTTTCAGATTCTGATTTATCTTCAATACTATCTGGAACTAACAGAAAGACATTTATAAAGGAATATTGTGAAATACTTACTGATTATGAAGAGGGCAGGGGCGGCAGAACAAGCGATTTAATAGAAATATCAGGATTTGATGCTTGTCATACAATTGAATATATGAGTGTTTGGGGGGATTTGAAAGATTGTCTAGGCCATAGTGATACTATGAGCGTAATAGGACATTACTGGCTTCAGGTTATTTCAAATGCTCTTGATGAAAGAGGAGAAGTATGTGATGCAACAGATTCATTGCCAATTGCTGAGATTTTAGTCAATAACCTGTTGGAAGCTTTTTAATTGTTGTAGATTAAAATGGGTAATTTTTGTTCAAAGTGTAGGACTAAAATAGGAACAGAAGATAAGTTTTGTCCTTCCTGTGGAAAAGAAATAGGGATGCAGTCATCTCCGCAGTTGTCTGCAATAGGGCATTGGCAAGCCAAACAAATAGATACTGATGAAGCTGGATCCAGCAGCAAAGGAACTTTGTCTTTATCAAAAGATTACTTGATTTTTTATGTATATGGTTTCTTTTCCAAAGAGCCAAAAGAACGTCGCAGAATAGTTATTTCAAGCATAAAGTCTATTGTAAGAACTCCTATTTTTAATATGTTAACAATTAAGTATAACAGGGCGCCCACTGATGCAGGCGCTTTAAGAAGATTTGTAGGAATGCGCAGTGTTTCATATAAAATAAAGAATTGGGAATCATTTATTCAAAATATTAGAGCATTGAGTCCAAATATTAAAATAAAGGTTTAAAACGAAAAATTAATTAATCTTAAATATATGTCTAAATTGAAATATCTTATTATTCCATTAATGTTAATGGTTTTAGTTTTAGTGGGAGCAATGTGTGGAAAAGAAGACAAAGAAGGATCTCAATCAAGAGAAAGCACTCCTTTTCAGGGAAAAAAGGTAGTCACCCAAATTACTCAGAATAAAATTAGGGATTTGGGCCCTAGAGTTTCTGGCGACGGCAAGACAATTATTTTCTGGAGGGATACAGATGGAGATAATTATTGGGATACTTTAGTCCTGACTGATCCTGAAGGAAAAGAAAAGAAAACAATTAAGATCAGAGGAGATGTTTTTACAGATAAATTTGGCATCAAACCCGAATCTTTAGATATTGACCATAAAGGCACTAAAGTTGTTTTTATAGGCACTCCTTTTGTTGAAAATTGGCGTTTGGTAGATCCTATGCCGAGTTATTTCTTTGTTCTAGACTTAAACGGAGAAACAGCAAGAAAAATAGACCCTCATGATCTTCCAGAAAAGTATTATCCTCCAGAAGTTGATGCTGAAAGGGCCTGGCCATCGTTTATAAAGATAAGTCCTGATGGTTCAAAAATAGCTTTTACAGCTAATGTTACTGGAGTTGAGTTTGGAGAAAGACATGATGTTCCAGAAGATGATATAGTGGGCGTGGTTAATTCAGACGGTACGGGCTTAAAGGTTGTAGAAATGGGAATTAATGGGTACTGCTTGGCAATTGATGATTCTGGAAGAGTATTCTTTGCCAGAACAATAGACAACAAATATAAGTGGGTTTTAACTGTGGTTGATGCAGGCGGAGCTTTAGAAAGCGGGACAAGCCTTGGCATTGAAATAAAATGTCCTACCAATAGAGAAGCGATTTCAATAAGCAAAAACGGAAAAAGAATTTCAGGTACTTTACTTTCCGAGGGAACAGTTTTTGTTGCTAGTGACCAGGGTGAAATTATAGCTCAAATGCATAATTTCACCTTTTCAATGATTACTGGAGACGGATCAAGATTATTAGGATTTGAAACAAAAATGGACTTAAAAGATGAACAAAGAGGACTTATTTATTACGATATTGACAATAATTTAGAACAAGAAGGCCAGATTCTGGACATGTCTTATGGAATTCATAGCCCTGATATAGATGTTAATTATTCCGGAGGAGTGGTGGCTACTGGAGTTTATGACAAAGAAGATGGCGACGAAGAAATCGTCACTATTACGTGGGAATAATATAAACCCTGTAGAAGAAATTTGACTGCCTTTGAGATTTAGGTTTTCTTTCAGAAAATCTTGTCAAATTTTCTCTACGGGGTAAAGGTCGGGAATTTAGTAATTTTTGTTTAAGTTATGAGCCCCGTTAGAAATCTTTGTTAATTAGAATTTCTATCGGGGTAAAAATCTATGGAAATTTCTAACGGGGTGAGGAAATTAAAGTTTATTATTATTCCGGTTTTGCTTTTAACAGCTTTAGTTTTAATTGGAGCTGATTGCGGAGAAGAAGATAGAAAAAGGTCCAGAGATAAAGATGACGAAGAAGAGAATTATCTGACTTATAAAAATGAGAAATGGGGATTTGAGATTAAATATCCTGAGGACTGGGAAAAAGAAGAAGAAGATTATAGTTACGACGAATTTACAGTATTTTTTATTAGTCCGTTTGAAGATGAAGATGATGAAAATAGAGAAAATCTTCTTGTTTATGCATCAACAGCTGAGCCTGATGATTTTGATGAATTAATGACAGACTTGATAGCAGATTTGTCAGAGAGTACAACTTTGCTTGATTACGAGAAACTAATGGTATCTGGACATCCAGGATATAAAGCGAGTTATATTTATGATGAGATTCAGTATCTGCACTATTTCGTAAATGCGGGCGATACTTGGTATCAAATACTTTATGTTGCTTTAGAGAGTACTTATTCTAAGTATGTAGATCAAGTTGAAACAATGATTAATTCTCTTGAGATTAAATAATATATGCCTAAATTTTGTCCCAAGTGCGGGAAAAATTTAAAACCAGGCAAGAAGTTTTGTGCTGCTTGCGGTGCAAAGATGAGAACGAAACAAACTCGTAAAACAGCACCAGTATCAGTTCCGCGAACAGCACCGCCAAGACCAGTAGCACCTTTGCCACCTCCGCCAAAAGGAGGAGCAGGATGTGGAACAGGATGCTTAATTGGTTGTTTGATAGTAGCCTTAGTAGTTTTGTTGATTTTAGCTGGTTTAATTGGAACTGGTTATTATTTTCTTTCCAGGATGAAGCAAGCAGATGCAGGAGATTATTTTGACATTGATCCAAAAAGCAAAAAGGAAAAAACAATTAAGTGCGGGGATTCTCTTGCTTGCTTGGAAGATAATCTTAAAAAATGCGCTCCAGCTAAAGGCGAAGCAGATTTAGGAGAGCTTGCTGAAGCTGAATTTGAAGTATTAGGTTTTGCTGAAGGCAGTGATTCATGCGTGGTTTTTGCCAAGATAACTGAATTAAAAGAACTTCCTGAAGGATTGGATGTGATTCCTAATTTTATTCTGGAAAAAATGTTTGAGGATTTATCTTTTGAATGTTTGATTCCAGAAAAAGTTTATCAAAAAGGAATAGAAGACGTTGGAGAATATATTGGAGATAATTTGGTTGAAGCTTGCGAAAGCCCATTGTTTGATTTAGCAGAAAAGTTTGGAGTTGACCTTGAAGACATTGAATAATTAAACCCTTCACCTTTAATTTTAATCAAAGGTGAAGGGTAAAGGTCAAAAAAAAAAACATAAATTGTTGTATATTTTATGACAGATATTTTTACTAGAACAAATCTTCTTGCCAAGTCAAATCTTCTTGCCAGAACTAGTGATTATAGTGCTGCAAGTGGTCTGGATATTGGTCTTGGTCTTGGATTTGGTCTTGTTTGGGTTTTCTCTTATCTTGCTTTTTATATCTACCTTGCTATTACTCTAATGTTTATAGCTAAAAAAACAGGAACTTCAAATGCATGGATGGCTTGGATTCCTTTTCTGAATCTTTATTTAATGTGCAAAGCTGCTGGTAAATCTGGGATATGGATAATTTTACTATTGCTTCCTGTTGTTAATGTTGTCGCTATAATTCTTTTATGGGCTGGTATGGCTCAAAGATTAGGCAGACCTGGTTGGTGGGGACTTTTAATGTTAATTCCTGTGCTCAATCTTGTGCTAATGGGAATTTTAGCTTTTTCTAAAAGTCGTCAGGCCGTTGCTTCAGTTGCTGTTCCATCTCCTGTTCCGGCTGCTCCGGCTGCTCCTCCAGCAGTTCCGGCAGCAAAAGGGAAGTTTTGTTCTAAATGCGGAGCTAATATTATATCAGGTGATAAATTCTGTCCTGACTGTGGAAATAAACTGTAGGCACTTGACAAAGGTCTTTGAATATGATATATAGAAAGATATGAAACAAGAAACCATAAAATTAATAATTTTTTCAACAGTAATTGGCGTAGTTTTTATTGCTTCTTTGTTTTTGATTATTCAACAAGAGCAAGCATTAAGCAGACAATTAAGAGCTACGGTTTTTCCATCAGAAAAAATATTGGGAAAGCAAATTACTAAAGATTTAACAGGAAAACTTACAGGGCAGATAGAGAGAAAGATTTTATCAGATTGTCTTGATGAGGCCAAAAATGCTTTTGAGGATCTTTGGAATCAAGAATGCGAAGACAAAGGATTAGAAGAAAAGTGTGATTTGCCCAAAGATATTGCTTCTGATTTATTGAATGGATATCAGGAGCTTAAACAGGGGTGTTATTAAAGATTGTTTATGCGTGATTCTTTTTATTAAAATTCCCGGGAATTGTTTTCTCGGGTTTTTTATGTAATAATAAACTAATATGAAACAAAAAGGGTTTACCCCGTTAGAGATCAACGAGGCAAAAAATAAATATAAGGCAAGACAATCTCTAACGGGGTTTATTTCCATAAAGCTTCAGTTAATAATATTGGCTGTGATTTTACTTATAATGTCATTAGAAATAACCGGGCTTGTTTTAGACAGCAAAGGAAAATTATTTCCTTTATTTCGTAAAATTTCTTTAGTATTCGCAGGATATAAAGATGCGGGAGGAATTTCAGATGAAGAAGGAAACGGCTTAACTTTCAAACAGGGGCCTGAATACTCAGATGAAGAAATGGAGAAGAGAATTAAAGAATTAGAGAAAAAAATCAAGGATCTTGAAGAAAATCAGCAGGTTCCCTTTCCTCCTGAAGAATATTTTCTTCCCCCTTTAACTCAAGAGCAGATTAGCGCTGTAGTTGAACTTTGGTGTCCTGATGACGATTATAATTACACAGGATATATTAGCATTGGGTCAGGCAGCATTGTCAGTCCAGAAGGAATTATCATTACTAATAGGCACGTTATTTCAAATGAAGACTGGAGCGTTATTAAATCTACGCCAACTTGTTATGTTGCTGTTACAGATGATATCGCCTGGCCGCCCACAGTGAAATATGCGGCTAATTTAATTGCTTACGCGCCTGTAACAGATGATTATTTTGATTTTGATATCGCTATTTTATATATCAATGACGTTTGCCGCGAATGTGAGGATGCGCCAAGTTCTCTTCCTTCAAGTTTTTCTTATTTAGATCTTGGTTATTCTGATATTCTTGCGCCTGGAGATTATGTGGCAATTGCTGGTTATCCTGAAATAGGGGCAGGGACTTTTAATTTTACTGATGGAATAATAAGCGGAAGAGTAGGAGAGTTTGTTTTGAAAACAGATGCTAAGATTGATTCTGGGAATTCTGGAGGTTCTGCTTTGAATAGCAAGAATCAACTTATCGGAGCTCCTACCTGGACAATTTCAGGCCGGGCAGAAAGCATGGGCTATGTTATTGGTATTGACCAGGTTGTAGAATGGTATGAAACAAAAGTAGTGCCTTCTGATTCAGTAATAGTGCCTTACTAATATGAAAAGCAAAACAACAACAATATTAACAGGAACATTAGTTTGCTTAGCAGTTTTTCAAATTATAATAGCAATATTACAGGTTGTAATAATGCTGTTGAAATTAAATTGACATGTTATTGTTAATATATTAAGATTAAAAAAGAAAATTAATTTTATTATTTTGTGATTCATTTTACTAAACATGCCAGAGAAAAATTTGATATATTAAAAGAGCACAAATTTGAAGTTTCCAGAGAGCAAGTAATTAAAACAATAAATAATCCAGAATTAATCGATCGCTCCCGTTTCCCTCTTTTAATTGCCCAAAAGAAAATTAGCAATAGTCATGTTTTAAGAGTAGTTTATAAAAAGGAAAATAGTAATAAAATTATTATTACTTTTTATCCAGGAAGAGTAAAACAATATGAACAGCAATAAAAAAACCAAAATTAGTTATGATCTTGAGTCAGATGTTTTAAGAGTAGAGATTTCTAAACAGCCCATTGATTATGCAAAAGAGATGGGAAATATTGTAGTCCATTTTACCAAAAAAGGATTACCTGTTTATCTTGAATTTCTGGAAGCAAAAAGATTTTTAACTAAAACTAAAAAAGTTTTAGAAAAAGCCAGAGTTCCTGAATTTGCAGAAAAACCCGCTTAAAAACAACAGAAACCCCGGTCTCTGTCAATTTAGCAATCGCCAAAAGGGCGATTTTTTGTTTGCTTTGAACGAAGCGAAGGGGTAGAATGAAAATATGGATTTTATTTTTGTATATATAACCAATTCGACGAAGAAAGAGGCAAAAAAGATAGCTGAATGTTTGCTTAAAAAGAAGTTAATTGCTTGTGCTAATATTTTTCCAATAAATAGTTTATGTTGGTGGGCAGGAAAGATTGTTGATGAGAATGAGTTTATTTTGATTGCTAAAACAGTTGAATCTAATTTTGAAAAGGTTAAAAAAGAAGTTGAGAAAATTCATTCATATAAAATTCCTTGCATTGTTAAAATCCCTGTAAGTTCAAATAAAAAATACTTTGACTGGTTGAAAAAAGAAATTAGAAAAAACACATGAAGAAATTTAAAGTTGATGAAAAAAATTGGTATTGTGGTTTTTGGAACAGCTCTCCTTTAGAAATTGGCTTGTTTAGGGGTTTTTCACGAAAAGAACTTTATGCACGTGAAAAGCTGCATTTTCACAAAGATTTTCGCGAATATTATTTAATTATAGATGGCAAAATGACTTTAATTATAAATAAAAAAGAATTACTTCTTAAAAAATATGATTTACTAATGGTAGAGCCAGGAGAAATACATAGAGTAACAAGTTTGGGGCCGAATGGATGTAGTTATGTTGTTATAAAAGAGAAATCATATGAAAATGGCACAATGCCTGTAAAAATATGAAGTACACAGATTTTAGAGATATTCTAAAGATTATTGCAAAAGCTGCCAGAAAAATGGAAACAGTAAAGATTTATTATCCTAAAACAGAAAATACTGCTGCAGGATGGCGGGAAGTAGAACCATATAGTTTAACAACAGATATAGGGAGGGAAGGGGAGCATTTGGTTTATGGAAAAGATCGTTTAAGCCCAGGGCATATTTTTAATGGATATACTGTGGCAAGCAAAGACGATCATTGCGATTCATTTATTATTGGAAAAATTAAAGCAGCTAAATTAACTAATAAAGAATTTAAGCCAAAATGGTCAGTAGAGTTTTAGTTGAGAAAAATTTAAAAAAAGCGGTCCTGAAAGCTGTGAATGAATTAGGTGGTTTTAAGAAGTTTATTAAAAAAGGAGATGTAGTTTTATTAAAGCCAAATTTCAACACAGCAGATCCTTTTCCAGGTTCTACTGATTTTGAATTTTTAAAGACAATAGTTGAATTAGTTTATGAATGTGAGCCTAAGATGGTAATACTCGGAGATTCCTCTACTATGAGCTTGAATACTAGGAAAGTAATGGAAAAGCTTAAAATTTTTGATTTGGAAAAGATGAAGCAGCCTCCCCGGGTTTACGTTTTTGACGAAAGGTCTTGGGTAAAAAAAGAAATACCTAATGGTAAATATTTAAAAAAGGTTTGGCTTACTCATTATTTAGATAAAGCTGATAAGTTAATTCTTCTCCCTTGTTTGAAAACCCACTTTTTATCTCAGTTTACTGGAAGTTTAAAGCTTTCTATGGGTTTTATTAAACCTTTCCACCGAGTACATTTTCACATGAAACATCTTCAAGAGAAGATAGCAGAATTAAATAAGATCATTCACCCCGATTTAATCATTATGGATGCCAGAAGATGTTTTATTAATAAGGGTCCTGATAAAGGAAAAGTTGCTAATCCAGATTTAATTTTAGCTTCCAAACATAGAGTGGCTATTGATGTTGAAGGAATAAAAATAATTCAGAGCTTTAAAGGCAGTTCACTTAAAGATATTAATCCTTTGGAAATACCTCAGATTAAAAAATCAAAAGAATTTGGTATTTCTTGAAAAGGTCGATGTTATTAATATATTATTAATATGGAAGAATTTATATTACAAAATTCATGGATTCTTTTGCTGATAACTCTTTGGACTGTTCCTTGGAAAGGAGTGGCTTTGTGGAAATCAGCCAGCAATAAACAAACAGGATGGTTTATTGCTATGCTGATTTTGAATACTCTAGCTATCTTAGAGATTATCTACATCTTCTGTTTCAGTAAAAAGAAAAAATCCTAAACACAAGAATAAAAATGAGAAAATTAGTTTACATATTTTTATTATTGTTTTTTTTATTTAATGCTTTTGATTTTGCCTTGCCCGTCAAAGCTTTTAGCGAAGACGGGTTAGCTCAGGAAAATCAAATAGAGATTGATTTCTTTTATAGTCCGACTTGTCCTCATTGTGCTGAAGAAGAGAAGTTTTTAAATAGATTAGAAGAAGAATATCCAGAGATTAAAATTAACAGATTCTCTGTTTTTGATAGAAACAACCTTGAATTATTAAAAGAATCTTACAAAGAATATGAAGTTCCTGTTGAGTATTATGGTATGGTTCCAGCTACTTTTACCAATGAGAGATACTTTGTAGGTTTTAATAAAGAAATTGGGGAAGCTATTGAAAATTGTATTTTAGAGTGCAAGGCAGGTAAAACATCAGAAGATGTTAGTATTATTGACCTTGAAGGCAATATTGATATTCCTATTATAGGAAAGATTAATATTAGAAAATATTCTCTTCCTGTTTTAGCCGTTGTTTTAGGAGCTTTAGATGGTTTTAATGTTTGTTCTCTCGGCGCTTTGATTTTGATTCTGGGCTTGGTGTTAGCTATAAAATCAAGGAAAAAGACCTTGCTCTTTGGAGGTCTTTTTATTGTTACTACAGCCGTTGTCTATGGATTATTAATAGTTATTTGGTATCATATTTTCTCTTTTCTTGTTCCATATATGAGAACAATGCAGATTTTAATAGGGCTTTTAGGAATAGGAGGGGGAATTTATTTCTTAAGGCAGTTTATCAGATTTAAGAAGTATGGACCAGCTTGTGAGATAAGTGCAGGAGACGGCATAGTCTCAAGATTTTCTTCAAGATTTCAGCAATCTTTTAAAGAATCAGGAAATATTATTTTACTATTGGGAAGCGTATTTTTATTTGCTGGAATAATTACTATTGTAGAATTTCCTTGTTCAGCTGTTGTGCCAGTGGCTTTTGCAGGCGTTTTAGCTCAAGCAGGGCTTTCCACCTTTTCTTATCTTTTATACATTTCTCTTTTCCTTGTTTTCTATATGTTAGATGAGATTATTGTTTTCTTGATTGCTTTTTTCACAATGAAGATTTGGCTTGCTTCCAGCAAAGCTATTACCTGGATAACTTTATTAGAAGCAATAATCCTTTTAGCTTTAGGATTTTATTATCTTTTTTAATTTATGACCTTGGTATATATTTTAATTGCTACTTTTCTGGTTAGCATTATTTCTTTTATAGGAGCTTTGACTTTGTTTCTTAAAGAAAAACTGCTTAATAAAATACTTTTGATTTTAGTTGCTTTTTCTGCCGGCGCTCTAATTGGAGGAGCGTTTTTGCATTTAATCCCGGAAGCAATTGAAGAGGCGGGATTAGATGAAGGCGGGATTCTGAAAATATTCTTATATCTGCTTTTAGGTTTTTGCATCTTCTTTGTCTTAGAGCAGTTTATAAACTGGCACCATCATCATGCTGCTTCTCATCCAGAAATAACATCTTTTTCTTATTTGATTTTAGTTTCAGATGGAGTTCATAATTTTATTGATGGATTTATCATAGCAGCTTCTTTTGTCATTGCCTTACCGGTTGGGATAGTTACTGTTTTAGCAGTTGCCTTGCATGAAATTCCTCAGGAATTGGGAGATTTCGGTGTTTTAATCTATGGAGGATTTAAAAAGTCAAAAGCCTTGTTTTTAAACTTTCTAACAGGCCTTATTGCAGTTTTTGGCGGAATTGCCGGCTTTTTCCTCTCAGAGAGAATAGGCGATTCAATTGTTTTTCTTTTGCCTTTTGCAGCAGGAAACTTTATTTATATTGCTTGTTCAGATTTAATTCCTGAAATAAAAAATAAAGAAACTTCTAAAAAATCTCTACTTTATTTCTTTGTTTTTCTGCTTGGAATAAGCTTGATGCTGTTGCTTAGATTTATCTGATGTAATAAAAAAGCCCCTTGATAAAATCTTAGGGCTTAATAAGTTTTTGTCTTTTTCTTTTATTCAAAAGGTGAACGCACGGATTCTTCTTCTTTAAGGCCGAGTAAACCGGGTGCCCATTCGAATGGACTAGTATCCTTGTTTTTCTTAATTAACTGATTGAACTCTTGTTCTAATAAAATATGAACGGGCTTTACGTTCTCTTTGTTCTCATTTCGGACATCAAATCCGAAAGATCCTTCCATGCTCACTAAAACAATAGCTTCTACAACTTTTGCCTTTTTCCTGGGCAAACGACTCCATACTTTTTTCAGTAATGATTTGTCTAGACAGACCATCATCTCTTTGTCTTTTTTGAAAATAGCTGGGAAGAATCCCATAAGGCCATGGCTTAACTCCAAGAAGTAAGCTTCTGCCAGCTTGAATCCTGCCAAGTCTTCATCCATTACATCTGCTAATTTCATAGGATTTTCCATTAAATTCTCCTTTTTTTAAAACGGGGTTATTTAAACGAAATGAACTAATACGATATTTTATATTAGCATGCTCTTCTCTTTGAGTCAATAATGCCTGAAGAATATGTTTCAAGGAAGGCATTCGAACATATTTCTGTAAAACAATTTCTATAATTAACACTTTTTATTATTATTTTGGATCTTTTTCTTCTTTTCAGCTTTACTCTGGAGCTTCATCTGATATTTTTTCAATAGCCTCAGAAGTTTCAATTATTTCTTTAGACTTCTCTTGAAGCTTGTTTGGCATTTCTTTAAGGGCCATTTTGAGAATAATGAAACGAGGATCTGTTGGATTTTCAGTAAATTCTTCCAAAAAAGCCAAACAGAATTCTTCGCCAAATTCTTCAAAAAGACGATCAATTAATCTGCCACAGCATTCTTCCACGAGTTGGAGTCCGAGAAAACGATCTATAATAGAACTTTGGTCTTCAGACGCATTGGTGCCACATACCTCACATAAAACATCTCTATCGCTGGACGAACTTTGGTTATTCCATTTTCGTTCGCTTGGTCCTGCTGGCTTTTGAACTATTTTACCTTTTGCCATTTTATTTCCTTTCTAAAAATATTGTTAAAGTGCTGTTTTGTTTAATATTTGAACATAAACTATTTTACTTTCTTTGTCAATTAAGATATAATGAAATAATATGTTAAAGAAAATATTAACTAAAAAAGTAATTATAATAATTATTGTTATTACTGTTTTGGGTTTCATTATATATAGCTTCTTTGTTAAAAACGGAGAGCCTGAATATATTTTAGAAAAGGTTTCTTACGGAACAGTTATTAAAGAAGTTTCAGAAACCGGAGCAGTTAAGATTTCAGGAGAAATAAATCTTAGCTTTAAGAACTCAGGAAGAATTGATGAGATATATGTCAAAGTAGGAGACAAGGTTGAGCTAGGCCAGGAATTGGCTAAGCTTGATACAAGCCAGATGTATATTGAACTAACCGAATCTCAAGCTGCTTTGGAAGTAACCCAGGCAGATTATAATAAGCTTTTGGCTGGTTCTTCTGCTGAGGAGATTAAAGTTGCTGAAACGGAAGTTTTAAATGCTCAAGTTGTTCTTGATAATGCTGAACAAAGCTTAAAAGATATTAAAGCTGATGCTGAAGAAGATTTAAACCAGGCATATGAAGATGCTCTTGATGTTTTAGATGATGCTTATTTAAAACTCTATAATGCATACAACGTAGTAGATGATATCAGACGTACATATTTTAGTTCAAGCGATCAAATATCACTCGTAGTTAAAGATAATAAAGACAAGATTAAGAATGCTGTGGATAGCGCAAAAGTATATATTGATGAAGCAAAAGCAGATTCTATTGATGAAGATATTGATACAGCTCTTTCTGAAACAAAAGATGCTCTTTCAGATACCAAAGAAGCTTTGGAAGCAGTTAGAGATGCAGCAGAAGCAATAGCTTATCGTGATACTGTTTCAGATTCTGATAAAACCTCTTTAGATAATCAAAAAACATACATTAATACTGTTTATACTGATCTTGTTGCTGCTCAGCAAAATATTTCATTAACCAAGATTACCAATGAAACAAATATCAATACTGCTGAAGCAACAATGTCTACGGCTGAAGCTAAATTGCAGAAAGCTCAAGATCAGCTTGATTTGAAAAAAGCCGGACCTACCCAGGAAAATATTGATTTGTATTTGGCTAAGATAAAGCAGGCGCAGGCCAATGTTTCTCTTCTATACAATAAAATAAATGAAGCTGTTTTAAAAAGTCCTATTCAGGGACAAGTAACAGAGATTAATAAAAGGGAAGGAGAGACAGTTCAAACAACTGATTCAGTGATTTCTTTTATGCCAGAAGGTCCATTTCAAGTGGAAGTAGACATATATGAGGAGGATATTGTTGATGTTAAGGTAGATAATTTTGTTAGAATTGACTTGCCTGCCTTTCCTGATGAAACCCTAGAAGGCAGAGTGATTTCAATTGACCCGGCAGAAAAATTGATTGACGGAGTAGTATATTATGAAGTAAATATTATTTTTAGCACTGGAAAAGAAAACATTAAGCCGGGCATGACAGCTGATGTTGTCATTGAAACAGATAAAAAAGAAAATGTATTAATCATTTCCAGAGCAGCTTTAAAAAAGATAAATGGAGAAAAAATAGTTAGAGTTTTCAAAAAAGGAAAAGCTGAAGAGAGAAAAATAGAGATTGGCATGGAAGGAGATGAATATATTGAAGTTATTTCTGGATTAGCAGAAGGTGAAGAAATTATCATCGGCGAAAAACAGGAATAAAAACTAAAAAGCCCCTTGAAAATTAAGAGACCTTTTAGCGTGGACCCGGCGGGACTCGCACCCGCTTCACTGGGTACCAACACCAGTATGTTACATATATACACCACAGGCCCAGATCCACGATTATATTATAAAACAAAAAGAGTTCTTTTAAAAGAACTCTTTTTGTGGTACCCAGTTTAGCTCGTAGTGTACGAACCATACTAGCGTTTATATCAGTATAGCAAACCATAAACTCTTGTCAAGAGCTTGACGTAAATAATCTATCATGATATACTAAAATAGTTAAAGTACCTTATATTATTGGTGAGTCTGAGGCCTTGTTGCGTTAACAAGGTGCGGGACAAACTAAAAGAAAGGAGAAACAAAAATGAGTAGCAAGAAAGAAAAATCTGCAATTGTAAGAGGAGCAGGCTTGTTAACAAGTATTTTTACGAACCTACAGAAAGAAGTGGAAAAGCGAGGTGGTGATGGAGAAGATATTCATCGTTTAACTACTCCGGAAGGTGAAGGAATTTTGGGCGAGATAGCCGAGATTATTGTTAAGGCTAGCTATCCACGGAAAGAAGATTTCAAGATAACCGTTAATTATGAGCAAAGCTTACAGCAAATGATCAAAGCAGGCAACTATGATTGGGTTAATAATAATATCACAGCAGAGCACTTTCCAGTGGAAGGAAAAGACAAGCAGGAACTGACTATCACTCTTTTTCATTTCAACAAGCCAATGACTTCAGATGAGATCAAGAACGAAATGGAAAAACAGGACTTTCGTCCTGCTAAGGTTGAAGAACTTCTTGCTTTGGGCGAAAAATACCCAGAGCTTCAGAAGAAGTTTTTAATAGCTGCCCTTGATTCTGTCTGGCAAGATCCGAACGGCAGCCGCCTTGTGCCCTATCTTAGCTGGGGTGGCGTCAGGCGTGACTTGTACCTCTGCCGGCTTGGGGATGTCTGGGTTGCCGGTTGGCGTTGGCGGTTTGTTGCTCTCCGCAAGTAAGTTTTTAAAACCCTTACATAATTATGTAAGGGTTTATTTTTTTAGATTATATGATAATATTAAAATAATATGGCAGAGGAATTAATAAAAGTAGAAGATGTTTGGAAAACGTATAAATTAGGAGAAATTGACCTTACTGTTTTAAAAGGAGTGAGCCTTGTTATAAACAAAGGCTCTTTTGTTGCGATAATGGGTCCTTCTGGTTCTGGAAAATCAACTCTTTTGCATATTGTTGGAGCTTTAGATGTTCCTAGCAAGGGAAAAGTTTTTTTAGAAGGAAAAGAGATTTCCGAACTTCCGGAGGACGATTTGGCTCAAATAAGAGGCAGGAAAATTGGTTTTGTTTTTCAGCAGTTTAATCTGCTTCATAATCTTACTGCTTTGGAAAATGTAATGCTTCCTATGACTTTTCAGGGAATTCCTGAAAAGGAAAGAATGGAAAGAGCAAAAGAATTGCTCACGGATTTTGGCTTGGAAAAAAGATTTTTCCATAAACCAGGAGAGCTTTCAGGGGGTGAGCGTCAAAGAATAGCCATTGCAAGGGCTTTGTCTAATGACCCTGAAATTATAGTTGCTGATGAGCCAACAGGAAACCTGGATTCTACTACCGGAGAAAAGATTATGGATATATTTATTGATCTTCACAGAAATCAGAAAAAAACAATTATTGTTGTTACTCACGATCCTCATATTGCTGATTATACCGAAGAAACAATTAATATCATGGACGGCCAAATAATTCATAATCATTTAGAAAAAGAAGCGGCTGAAGAGAAAATATTATGGGAAAGACAAAAGAATACATAAAAATTGCAATTAGAAGTTTAAGAAGAAGGCCAGTTAGAAGCTGGCTTACAATGGTTGGTGTTGTTATTGGCGTATTCTTGATTATTTCTTTGTTGTCTTTAAGCGAAGGCATAAAAGGCGCAATGATGGATCAGTTAAATATGATGGGAAATGATTTAATTATAATTATGCCAGGAGAGATTACTGATATAACAACAATGATGGCTGGAGGATTGGAATTAACTGAGGATGATATAGAGGCGGTTAGAAAAGCAGAGGGGGTAGAAACAATTGTTCCTATGAATTATAAGGCAGAGGCAGTCAGGCATGAAGGTAGAGTAAAAACAATCTTAATAAATGGAGTTTCTTTCGAATATGGTTTAGAGTTGTTAAGAAATGATATGGGCCTTCAATTAACAGATGGGCGTTGGCCTATTCCTGGAAAAAAAGAAGTTATTGTGGCCAAAGTAGTTCCTGAAGATATTTTTCCTGGAATGGAGGTAGGAGATGAAATAAGTGTCAGGGGAAAAAAGTTTGATGTAGTCGGAATATTAAAATCTTTAGGCAACAAACAGGATGATTCTACCATTTATATGGATTTAGATCTTTTTGCAGATGTTACTGGAGAAAGATCAGGCGCTAAAATGATTATGGCTAAAGTTACGCCTGGCTATTCAGTTGATAACGTGGTAGAGAATATTAAAGATAATCTTAATGAAAGCAGAAAAAGGAGAAGGGGAGAAGATTTGCCTTCTTTTTCCGTTTTAAGCAGCGAGAAAATATTAGATATAGTTGGTAATGTAATGGCTTTAGTTCAGGTAGCTATTTTTGGCTTTGCCTCAATAGCTATTGTTGTTGGCGGAATTGGAATAATGAATACTATGTATACTTCTGTTCATGAAAGAATCAGGGAAATAGGCATTATGAAAGCAGTTGGTGCTAAAGGTAGAACTATTACCATATTGTTTTTAATTGAATCAGGATTCTTTGGATTATTTGGCGGTTTAGGCGGTATAGTCTTAGGTCTTGGCGTGGCTAAATTAGCTGAATTTGCTGTTCAAACAAGCGCTGGCTTTTATTTAAAAGCTTCAATGAGTCCGTTTCTAATTCTATTCGGCTTGGCATTTTCTTTCTTAATCGGCTGTATTGCTGGTTATTTACCTTCTCGTTCTGCCTCCAAGCTTAAACCAGTTGACGCATTAAGATATGAGTAGCGCTTGTAGATTTGAGCCTTGCTTTATTGTGTAGCGAAAATCTACTCCCCGAATTGCGACGAGCGAAGCGAGGAGGCAATGCCTTCGGGCAACTCTTCGAATCCTACCCTGGGAGAGTGATCTCACCCTTCTTTTTTAATTGGTAAAAGATTTATTAATATAGACTATACATTTAATGTTGTTTATGGTAGATTAATTTATAATTTACATTTTGATTATTGACTATAAATATATGGCGGATTTTTATATAATTTTTGAGGGTGATATTGAGGAACAGCCAACCAAAGATCTTATTAAAACAATAAAAGAGGCTGAAGATAAATATCAGAATATATTTATATTTTTTTCTTCCTCTGGAGGAAGTATTGATTTAGGATTCCTTTTAGCTACCGTAGTTCAAAACTCTAAGGTTCCTATAACTATGCATGCTATGAATCACATAGATTCTATAGCGAACGTTGTTTATCTATCTGCAAAAAAAAGAACCGCTGAATCATATGCTAAGTTCTTTTTTCACGGAGCATCAACTAGTGGCAATTTTGACATTAAAAAATTAAAAGAAAAGATATCGTCAATTGAAACTAGTAACAAGCGCATTGCATATTATATTTCTGAAAATTCAAACTTGTCACTTAAAAAAATAAACGATATAATGGAAGTAGGTAGTACTATTTCTTCTCCAGATGCGATGAAATACGGGATAGTTCAAGAAATTATCCATAAAGAAATCCCCGTTGATGCTGATAAAGAAGGATTAATTTTTATAGAATAATTATGACCAAAGAACAATTAAAGGAAAAAGTAAGGGAAATACTTGAAAAAACGGGTTGCATGAATCTTATCTTTTTAGAAAACGGAGAAGACTCTCTAAGCGTTTTATTTGACAGTAAAGATGTTATTAGTTTTAAAGGGGAGATGCCTGGATGGGAATATTCTGGCATTCAGGTGGACGAAACGGGAAAGCATGAGTTTAAAATAACTTTTAAAAAATTACAGATGCTTCAAGGACAATAAGAAACAAGATAGTGTTTTAGTTATTTTTATATAAAACAGGTTCTAACATAGTCCAGTTCCCGGAGCAGGCTAGTGCTTGGTTCTGTACGACCGAGTTGCATTAAATCGTCAATCAGGCGGTTTTTTGGTAGAATAAAGATGAAAGGTCGGCAAAGTACAAAAAGTAATGAAGCAAATTATGAAAGCAATATCTTTACTAATAATTTCAGTATTTCTGTTTTCTCTTGGAACAGGAGTTTTAGCTCAGGAAACAAAGCTTCCAGATCCGGGACTTACTCCTGATAGTCCATTTTACTTTCTGGAGATAGCTGCAGAGTGGATTGGCACTTTCTTTACTTTTGGCGACCTCAAAAAAGCTGAAAGGTATGCTGACTTAGCTGCTGAAAGACTAGCTGAAGTTCAAGCTGTGGTAGAAAAAGGAAAGCCAGAATTTGCAGAAAAAACCCTGGAAAGATATGAAATGCAATTACAAAATAGTATAACTAGGGCAGAAAAAGCACAAGCTAAGGGCAAGAACACCGAACAAATTATGGCTAGGATCGGCAAGGCAACCCCTGTTCATTTAGAGATTTTAGCTGAAGTTTATGAGAAAGTTCCCGAACAGGCAAAACCAGCCATTGAAAACGCAATGAAAGTTTCAATAAAGGGACACGAAAAAGCAGTTGAGGCATTAAAAGCACAAAATGCTTTGGGTGAAATTCCAGAAGAAGTCACTTTACCAGCTCAGGTTCCACAAGAAGTAAGAGAGAGAATTGAAAGGGAAGTTCAACAGGAATTAGAAGAAGAGAAAGCTGAGCGGGCAAAAGAGAATGATCTTCAGAGCTTTGAATCGTTTAGAACTTTCTGTATAGAACAGGGAGCACCACCAGAAATGTGTGCATCATTTGTGAATGATCTTCAGAACTCTGAATCGCTTAGAGCTTTCTGTATAGAGAAGGGAGTACTGCCACCAGAGATGTGTGAGAAAATTCCTCTTCAGGGTTTTGAATCGTTTGAACAGATTGAGAATTTCTGTATAGGAGTGGGAGGAACACCAGAGCTATGTTCATCGGTTGAAGGTAAATGTAGGGAAGTCGGAGTAACAACACCAGACGAGTGTTTTCTTGTTCTTTTAACTGCTACGACAACGACTTCTCCCGCGCCTACTTTGTTAGAAGAAGAAAGGGAAGAGATAGAAGGAGAGGAATAAAACTGATACAAGATTTATCTTAAACAGGTTCTAACGTTGTCCACGATGGCCAGCTTTTTCAGGAGAGTTAATAGCCCTCTTTTATTTGATTTTAGATGTTTGTTTTGATATAATAGAATAATGACTAATGATATTACAAAAATAAAGAAGAAAATAATCCCTATTCTAAAAAGCCACGATGTTAAAAAGGCGGCTGTTTTTGGCTCTTTTGTTAGAGGAGAGCAAAATAAAAAAAGTGATATTGATATTTTAATAGAGTTTAAGAACGATAACGATAAAAGCTTGCTTGATTTAGTTGCTTTAAAACTTGATTTAGAAAAAGTCCTAAAAAGAAAAGTAGATGTAGTTGAATATCCTACGATAAAACCTCTTTTAAGAAAAAGTATTTTAAAAGAGCAAGCCTTAGTATTATGAAAAAAGATATAAGGGTTTTTATTCAAGATATATTAGAAAGCATTAAATTGATTGAAGACTATGCAAAAGGAGTAAGCGAAGAAGACTTTCTTGATAAAGATAACAATCTTCAGATGAAGGACGCTATTATTAGAAGATTAGAAATAATAGGTGAAGCAGTTAAGAATATCCCCGATGATTTTAAAGGAAAATATCCTAATATTCCCTGGAAGCAAATTTCAGGAATGAGAGATATTCTTATTCATGAATATTTTGGAGTAAAATTAGAAAGGGTATGGAAAACAGCAAAGGAAGATTTACCAGAACTAAGAAAAGCTATATCAAAAATATTAAAAGAAATTAAATAAAACAGGTTCTAACGTCGTCGCCTAAGGGGAGCTACGACCAGAGGGTTAATAGCCCTCTTTTTGCTTGACCCCGTTAGAGATAGGTTGCTATTGGCAATCGTCAGACGTCTTATCTCTAAACGGGGGTTGACTTATTCTAGTAATAAGTATAAGCTATTATATTGTTCTTAAACAGATGAATAATGATTTAAATAAAGGGAGATAAATAATGAAGATAGAAAAGAATATTAAGATTGAAATTATGGTTAGTGACGAAGAAAATAATCACTGTTCTTTTAGTTGTAAGTATCTATCAATAATGGGCGGAATATCTTGCGTCTTATTCCAAGAAAGCCTATCAGAGGAAAAAATACAGTCAGTTAGTGATGTAGGCATACCACTTCGCACAAAAGAGTGCCTAAAAGCATTCCCAATCACATAACCAGAAAATCCCAATTCATAAGTCTTGCGGTATTAATATCGTAGGGCTTTTTTATATATAGCTATACACTAAAAATGGTTCTAACGTCGTCGCCTATAGGCGGAGTATTTAGCCCGAGGCTATTCCTTTGGGTTTTTTGTTGTGGTAGAATAATACAAAGGCCAACAGTATTAAAAACAATAAAAATATAAATTATGAGAAAAACAATATTAGTTATAACTTTATTATCATTATTACTCTCTTTAGGGGCAGGAGTTTTAGCCAAAAAGGGCTTGCCTTCTCCAGGGATTACCCCAGACAGCATATTTTATTTCATAGATACTATAGGAGAAAAAATAGGGTTGTTTTTTGCCTTTAGCGCAGAGAAGAAAGCAGTCAAGGCATTAAAGTATGCCGATGAAAAGCTTGCTGAAATAATAGAAATGGCTGAACAAGAAGAGACAGAAGCTTTAGAGAAAGCTAATGAAAAATATCAGGAATACTTGGATTTAGCTAATGAAAAAGCTGAAAAGCTCAAGAAGAAAGATGCTGAAGAGTTATTCGGTTTAATCGTTGAGAAAACCCTTGAACATCAGGAAGTTCTTTCAGAAGTATTAGAAGAGGCCTCTGAAGAAATTAAAAAAGAAATTGAGGAAGTAATAGAAGCAACTAAAGAAGGATTTGAAGAAGCTTTTGAAACGCTGCCTGAGGACGAACAAAAAGAATGGGGAGAGGAGGTAGAGAGATTAGAAAATGAAGAAATTGAGAGAGTGGTGAGCGCATTTTTTGAATATATAATAGATGGGGATTATGATAACGCCTTTGCTTATATTATAAAAGGAGATGGCAGTTTGCTTTCTGAGAAAGATAAACAAGATTTTATAAAAGAAATAGAAAAAAAACCAGTTATTGACTATTCCATTGGCCAGATAACTGATTATGAGTTGAATGAGTACTTAGCTGAAGCTGGGTTTACTAAAATTAAAGTTGTAGAGTTTATTGTTATTTTTGAGCAAGGATATGAAGAAATAAAGGGGGGATCCGGTGTTGGTTATTTCTCTGGCCAATGGAAACTTATGTTAGGTGTTAGTACTCAAACTATCAAACAGCCGGAGCGTTTAAATATCCCCGTTTTTTAATAGATATTCAAGCAAAATTGGGTGATAATTTGAGGCTTTTTCAATAAAGATATTTATCTACTACAAGGCCGTTGGGGTCATAGAGGTAAATGGTATCGTGCAGGGGCTCTATAATGTCAGTGCCTACATAAACATACCAGTAATTCTTTAAGAAGTCTTCGTCTTTGGAATGTTTCTTAAAGCAGCTGCTGTAGTTGAAAGTACTGTTAAGGAAAGAAACGCATTTTGAATCAGTAGCTATCTTTATATTATTAGAATAATTTGGGATTTCACAACTTGATAAACGAAGAATATATTCCTGGCAATATGGATTGAGATGAGAAACATCTTCTAATTTTGGCCTTGGGCAATAAGTGTAGAAAGAGGGATAAAAGCTCTTGTAATTCTTAATATAGCCAAAGCATTTATTAAGGCAAAAGTTTTTATCTCTTCCTAAAGGATTTGAATCATTTATCAAATATATTTTAGTATATTCTTTTATAATAATATCACCGGGAGTTCTATGAGATTGATATTTCTCTATGCCTTGAGGAATAATGATTTCTCCTTTGCGCGCTTTAATTTTCCAGCCAGTCATATTAATCTTTTCTCCTGAATAAACTTTAACGTTTAATGTTATTAAAGAAGGATTGTAACGGGTTTCAGCTCGAATAGTAGAAAGTTTTACTTTTCCGTAATAAGGAGAAATATCTATTGTTTCCTGCGTTGATGTTTCTTTTATAGTTTCTTCTGTGGTTTCTTCTTCTTTTTGGCTTGGATTATTTGGTTGTATTGTTTTTGAAACCGTTGCTGTCAACGGCTTATTTTCTTGCAACTCAAGACCATTAGGGAGGTTTTCCTTTTTTAAATATTGGTCAAAAAGAGAAAAAGCTACAACAGCAATAAGAAGAAGAATGAAAATACTAACAGCTTTCATAATTAGTTAATACTATACCATTTAATAAAACAAAATCAAGTTTTTTTAGTTTTCCACAGGAGAAGATTAGCTTAAAAGTTGTATAATTAAACAACATGGCTTTTAACACAAAAATACTTATTTTTGGAATAACAGCAGTTTTTGCTGGGTTTTTGCTTTATCCTTTTTTATCTTCCGGCGGGAGTTTGTCTACTGATATTTTCCCATTGGGATTAGAAGGTCTTTCTTTAACATTTGTTGAAGAAGAACCGCCTGATGATGAGATTGCTGAAGGTTTTTCAGCTTATTATGAAAGCGAAGAAAAAGAAATTGATGTTTTCTTTTGGCGAATGAGAAGCGTATCAATAGCTGAAAGCACAAAACAGGGTTTAATCCCTTCTATTAAAGAAGAATACGCTTTATTATTTGATGAGGTTGACTGGGAAAACTCTCAAACATTTTCTGTAGGAGATTACAGCGCTACAGTTATTAGGTTTAGAGTTTATTTAGGAGGGGATTATTTAGACGGTGGATTTGCATTCGTAGCTGTTAAAGATTATTTTATTCTCATCCAGATTTTCGGCGATGAAAAACCTTCTTTTTCAGAGTTTGAAAGGGTTTTAGAAACTTTTGTAAATAAAGTTCCTGAAAACGGAGGTCCTCCGCCTCCGCCAGGAGAGGAAGAGGAAGAAGAAGAGGAGGAAGAGGAAGAGGAGGAAGAGGAAGAACCAGGCAAAGAGGGGTGTGGAAATAATAAATGCGAATATTGGATAGGAGAAGATTGCAATGCTTGCAGATATGATTGTGATATTTCAAGTTTTTGCTGTTTGCCTGACTTTTCTTACGTTTATGCCCATGATTATCATAATAAGAATTATGAGATTCATGAACCTGCTGCTGGTTTAATCCCCAGGGGCGCTATTCTTATTCCAGAAGGAGTAGATGAGGATGATCTTCCATTAGTTGTTCCTAAGGTATGCGATATGGGCATGAAAATTGGTGAGTGCGTTTATAATTATGATTGTCCGAGCGGGGTTTGTACTGTAGATAATTGGTGCATTAAAACGCATTCAGAGAAATTCCAAGAAGTTAAGAATCAAGACATGGTTGAGAAGATTTATGAAGATCAGATCAGTTATAAGGAAGAATATGTTGAAGCTTATGAAATGATTGAAGGGGGAGTAGCTCAGGTCGTTATTAAAGATGCTAAGCTTGATGTTAGATTGGAAGTCCAAGGAAATACAGCTGGCAAGATTCCGAAAGTTAATGAGGGCGATGAAGTTGAAGTTAGATTAGAGATTGAAAATGATTCAAGATATAATTTGGCTTTAACGGCTGGAATTTTTTACCCAGAAACATTTGATCTTGAAGAAAAAAAATATACCATGAGTTTTAAATGGGAGGGAGGTCTTTCTTCTCTAATCGGCAGTTTTAAAACTAAACTGGTAAATTGTAAATTTATTGTTATGCCTCCCGGATCCAAACTGATTGTTTATTCAAAAGTTATTCCAAAGCAAACTGGATATTTAGATGTCCAGGGCTTGGTTTTCTTTACTACAGAGAAGAAATATAAAGAATATGATCCAGGGTTTTTAGATGAAGCGCCAAAAGCTTATCAGGAATCAGAAGTTTCTGAAACAATTCTGGTTGAAGAAAGGCCTTGTGATTGGTGGCCTATATGTTTATGAACCCCGTTAGAGATTATGGGGCAAGATAAGAAAATAATATTTATTATTAATTATGGTTCAAATAAAAAAACAAAGAGAAAGAATCTCTAACGGGGTGAAAAACAAGGTAATAAAGATCATAGTTCCTATCGTACTTGGTTTAGCTGTTTTAGCAGTTATTGTTTTAGCCGTTGTTCTCGGTTTTAAGCTTTTTGGCAGGACATGCGATCCTCTTACGCCTCTTGCTTTGAAAAAGTTTGAAATAGCTGGAGGAGTAAGGCCTATTAAGGGTGATAAGTGCGAAATATCTAAAAACAGCTATTTATTAAGATTATTTTATGATAGTTCTGATCAAGCAGAAACAGCTAAAACAGGATTAGAGCTGGCAACAGTCGGAGATATGGATGAGATTGAAGATCTTGATTGGATAACTAATGACGGCGCTTCTTCGGTTTTCTGGACTAATAAAAAGAAATTAGGGATTTTGGTCATTCCCGGCGAGGATTCAAAAAAAGCAGTTGAAAAAGAATTAGATAAAGCATTCAAAAAATTAGAATGATTGAAGAATATCATTTTGGTTCCATAACTATTAATGGAAAGACATATAACAATGATGTAGAAGTTCGTTCCATGTTTTCAAAAACAGAAGTTTTAGATTGGCAAAGAGACGAATCTCATGATATTAATGTTGATGCTGTTAAAAGGGCAGTAGAACAAAAGCCAGATACTATTGTAATCGGAACAGGCGAAGCAGGAGCAGCTAAAGTAACAGAGTCGGCCAAGCAGTTTGTTTATGAAAATAAAATTAAGCTGATTATTGATATCACAGGCGAAGCTATAAAAACATTTAATGTTATTAAGCAGGACTCTGTAGAAGAAGAAGGAGAAGAAGCTGATATAATCGGTTTATTCCATTTGACTTGTTAATTTTTTAAAAAATGTTAAAATAAAGATAATCTTGTTTTGGCGGGAAGAGAGAGTTATAAAGGACTACCGCTTTTTTGTCTGCAGACCCGCAGAGTTTTTATGCTCTCTTTTCTCTATTTCTTGTTCTTTACGCATTTCAGGATAAACCCATATCTCTGTTTCAGGTTCTATCCTTTAAAGCCCAGTAGTTTTTTCTACTGGGTTCTCTTTTTTCTGCAAAGTTTGCATTGATTCGTTAAAAAGATTAGAATAGGAATATAAGCAGAGCTTGAAATTTCGTCGGGCTTCGCAAGTAAGAAAATAAATTCTCTTACTTGGCTCGTCCCTAGAAATTATAATAAATTAATCGCATAAAGATATGAAACAAAAAAACATTCATAATCATATGAAAGGCAAGAAGAAGATATTTCTTGTTTTATTAAGCGTATTGATTGTCTTTTTTATCGTTCTTATTCTTTCAACAGCAGTTGATGTTGTGAATAAGATAAAAGAAGGAAGATATATTAGCCAGAATGTCAGAATAAGAAACTCTATTATAGTTTCAGAAACAGGAGAAGTTTATGCTAAGCCTGACCTGGCTGTTATAACTTTTACTGTTGTGAAGGAAGCAAAATCAGTTGCTGATGCAATGGATGAAAACAGCGCAACAATGAATAATGTAATTGAAGCAGTAAAAGAGCAGGGGGTTGAAGATAAAGACCTAAAAACAACTTCTTTTAATATTAGTCCCCGTTATGAATATTCAGAAGGAACTTATGGCAAGAGAATACTTGTTGGATATGAAGTTGTTCAAGCTCTTCAAGTAAAGATTAGAGATTTAGGAAAGATTGGAACGATTATTGAAAGAGCTACAAGCTCCGGCGCAAATGAAGCAAGCGATTTGCAAATGACCATTGATAATCAAGATGAGTTGAAGAAACAGGCAAGAGAACAGGCAATTACAGGAGCTAAAGTAAAAGCAGAAGAATTAACTTCTCAGCTCGACGTTAAATTAGGAAAGATAGTCAGTTTTAATGAAAGTTTTTATGCTCCTTACTATGACAGCAGGGTTTACATGATGGAAGAAGGAATAGGAGGCGCTGGAGTAATTCCTGATATTCAGACAGGAGAAAACAAAATCTCTGTCTCAGTTGTAATAACCTATGAAATATATTAAAAATGTTTAGGATTTCACCAACAACTGGTTTAAATTTGTTTAAAGAATGTCCTCGCTGTTTTTGGCTCCATTATAATGAAAAAGTTCACAGGCCTAGAGGTATTTTTCCGTCATTGCCCAGTGGAATGGATTTAGTTATTAAAAAACACTTTGATAAGTTTCGCAATTCTTTGCCTCCAGAGATTGATGGTAAAGTGGAAGGGCAGTTAGTGCCGGATCTCGGGCTTTTGAATAAATGGAGGGACTGGAGAACAGGCTTGGAATATTATGACAAAGAGCGGGACGCTGTTTTATTCGGTGCTTTGGATGATTGTTTGATAAGCGATAATCAGTATATCCCTGTTGATTACAAGACAAGAGGATTTCCTCCAAAAGAAGGCGACTCTGAAAGATATTATCAAACGCAGATTGATACTTATGCATTGCTTTTGAACGAGAACGGCTACAAGGTTAAAGACTTTGCTTATTTGATTTATTATTATCCAGAAGAAGTAAGAGAAGACGGAATAGTTAAGTTTAATATTAAGCCGGTTAGAATTAACACGGACTTAGAAAGAGCGAAAAAGACCCTTGAAAACGCAGTTGATTTTCTCAAAGGTCCAATTCCTAAAGAACACAGCAATTGTGAATATTGCTGTTGGATTAATGACAGGCTTGGCTTTGAATAATTAAGAATTGTGGAGTGTAAAAAAGAAGAAAATTTAAAAGATTGTCCGTGTACATATGCTGGATGTCCCAGGAAAGGGATGTGCTGTGAGTGTTTAAAGTATCATTTGGCAAGCAAAGAGTTGCCAGCTTGTTGTTTTTCAAAAGAGGCAGAAAAGACCTATAACAGGTCATTTAAGAAATTTATTGAAGATCAGAAATAAAGGTATTGACAAGGGTCTGTGCTTTTTTTATACTTAAAATAGATCTTTCATGTATAACGATTCTGTTTTTTTGATTATCCTATTCGGGAGAAAGGAGGAAAAATGAAAAACAAAGCGATTTAATTAGCTAAATCTTGTTAGCCGATTGTGTCAAAAAGATGTTTAAGCCTGATGAGGATTAAATTCTTCATCAGGCCTTTTTATTTTTGTCCTTGACATAGTTTTTTAATAAGTTAAAATAAAGATAGTACGTTATTTTATAAGAGTTCCTACCCCTCCCTAACTCCGGAGCCGAATTCTGTCTTATAGGAATTCGGCTTTATTATTTTATATTAAAGTTTTCCACAGATTGTAGTTTACAAACAGAGTGTTTTTTATTTAATTGGTTCGAGTCCTAGCCCCTGAGCTACGATCAGAGGGTTAATAGCCCTCCTTTATTTTAAAACTCTTGATATCCATAAATATTACAACTTTATAGGTTTTTTCTATTTGACAAGCTTTATAAAGTTTTCCACAGGTTATGGTTTACAAAGACAGCCCTTTTCCTTTAAAATAAAAGATGATAGTCTGGCGGTATCGGATACCGCCAACTTCAATTTTATGCGAAAACAACCATTTACAATAGATAGTTATGTTCATGTTTATAATAGAGGGAATCGAAAGACAGAGATAGTTCGAGCTGTCGCAGATAATTGGCGATTTTTACAAAGCCTTCGATTTTTTAATGATTCTCATTCTTCCACTCATATTTTACGTCAATTGGAGCTAGCTGGTCTGGCGGTATCCGATACCGCCAAGCCTACTATATCAAGAGAGTTTGAGTCTGTGTTTGAGATGGGATGGCCTCCGAATTGGCCAGAAAAAGATCCTCTAGTAAAAATTTTATCTTATTGTTTAATGCCAAACCATTTTCACCTGCTATTAAAAGAAATTAGAAAAGGTGGGATTAGTAAATTTATGCAAAAACTCGGCATAGGTTACACAAATTATTTCAATCTCAAATATCAAGAAGTAGGTAAAGTTTTTCAGGGAGGTTATAAAGCAAAATTAGTAAACGAAGAAATGTATTTGAAATACTTGTGTATTTATATTCAAGTAATAAATGTTTTAGAATTATTTCCGGGCGGTCTTAAAACGGCTCTTAAAAGCCCTAAAGATGCGATGAAATTTGTAGACGATTATCCTTTTTCAAGTCATCTAGATTATGCTGGATTGCGAAAGTCTTTAATTATTGATAAAGACGTATTGGGTGAGTTTCTTCCCACATCAGAAGATTACAGAAAATTTGCTCATGATTCAGTGATAGCAAAAGACTTTTATCAGATATTAGAAAAAGAAGACTTAAGGCTCGAATAACTGTCTGGCGGTATCCGATACCGCCAGACAGTTTTCCACAGGTTGTGGTTTACAAAGAGGGTGTTTTTCCTTTAAAATAAAGAAACAAATTCAATAAGCCTGGCTTATCAAGCAAAACTATGGATAGAAAATTCACTATTTTTATTCTTATTCTTTTACTCCTCGCTGTTATAGGAGTTTTTTGGTGGTGGACCGCAAAGGAAAAGGAGTCCGAAGAAGGGAAAAGTGTCTGGAAGATAGAGTTAGTTCGGGAGGGCTATGAGGTCATAGAAACGTCAGAAGGAAAATTTTTAGAAAATAAAAAGTATGGGCTAGAAGTTAAAGTGCCAGAGGGGTGGATTGTTAAAGATTATGGGACTGAAATAGATCTTTTAAGTCCAGAAACAGAATTTGATGAATATGGTGGGGTTTCTATGGAAAGTATTAGGGAAAAAGGTGCTTGTGGAGTAAGTGTTGAGATAATAAAATGTGAAAAAGTAGACCCTGAAATAGAAACTGATGCAGAAGAAATTGAGTTTTTAATTTCCGAAACCCAAAAGAATCCTGCACAAATGGAAGAAAAAGGATATGAGCTTATAGAGATAGGCGACCATTTAGCATTGAAAAAAGTTTCGGCAAAAGGAAAACGTATTTCAGTCAATATAGTTATTAGTAATATAGTGTATTCTTTTGATACTTATGTTTTTTTTGAAAAATGTTCTCAAGAATTTGATAAGGTTTTACAAACAGTTGAAATTAGGAAATAAGATATTATGAAAGCCCCTATTATTATGAAAATTTCTATATTGATTTTTATAATAGGGCTTTTAATTTTGCCAAATTTAGCTTTTGCTGAATTGAGCCCAGAAGAAATAATAAAAAATCAGGATAAAATTGAACTTGAACAAGGAGAAGCGAAAAAGATAATGAGATCTCTTATTCAAATACTTGTTGACGAATGGACAGAATCGACAACTTCTTCTATGGACTTTGAAATAAAAGAACAAGCAGTTTTAGTGACTGTTCAACATGCGATTGAAAAAGATGCAATACAATATTTTTTTACAGAAGCAGGTAAAGAGGTAATAAAATTAAGCTTGAAGATAGCTCGTTTATTATTACTTCAAGACCCGTTGCTTTTTATAGAAGAATTTGAGAAGTTGACTGTAAAAGAGGCAAAAGAATATGCAATGGAGTGGTTACTACAAAAAGAGATAAAAGTAGGCAAAGGGAATTTAGAAAATGGTTATTATGACCATAATAGGAGATGGGAACAGATTATTTTGCCATATATTATTGTTTATCATCCGTTAGATCTTAAGAATGGAGAACTGGTAATAGAAATTTATTCTTCTCAAAATATTAAAACACCGCTTCCTACTTTTGAATATCAATGGGAAGGGGGTATTGAGGAGCTACCGCCTTTTATCGTGAGGATTAGGGGTGAGATGGAGAAGGTTGAAGTTGGGTTAGGGAGTACTTATGAATGGATCAAGGGACCAGAGATTGATATTGTTTTTGATGAGCCGGTGCCAGAGTTTGAATTTAAGAAAGCAAGTGTTTTGGACAAGATTAAATCATTTGTAAATAAATTAGAAGTCATTTTGGACAATGTGATTGATTTAGGAACAGGAGGATTTCAGGAAATTGTAGAGAAAATAGAAGATGTATATAATACAACAATATCGTTTTTTTCTAATTTAGGTTTAAATCTTTTTGGCGCAAGCGTGACTCCGGCGCCTCAATTTTTTAAAGAAGAAATAGAAGAATTAGAATACAATGAAGAAATAGACCAAGAATGGGTAGACAGGGAATTAGAAAGAATAAGAAAGATATGGACCAAAACAGAGATTTCTTCTTCAGAAATAGATGAAATAGATATAGATAAGTTTCAAGATACGCTTGATGATATTGCAGAAAGGATTGATATATTGAGCCAGGAGATTAGCGAGTTATTAGCTGAAGAAGCTTTTGATGGAGTTGGAGGCCCAATTGAGGGATTAGAATTAGAAACAGAAGAAGGAGAACAGGAGGAAGGGGAATCCTCTTACGTCGAAGATACGGAGGGCAAGGAAGAGGAAATTGAGGAAAGTAAAGAAGAAAAAGAAGAAAAACCAAAAACAAGGAGGAGTAGTGGTCGAGGCGGTGGAGGAAGTTCTCCGCCACCACCGTCCTATGACAAAATTTTAATTTCAGAGATTCAAATAAAGGGAGAAGAAGATGAAAAAGAAGAATTTATTGAACTTTTTAATCCAAATGAAAATGATGTCAGTCTAACCAACTGGTATGTTCAAAGGAAAACAAAAGATGGTTCTGATTATTCATCTTTTGCTTCAAAAACTTTATTTTCTGGAAAGATAATCAAAGCAAAAGATTATTTTCTTATTGTTCGTCAAGATTCAAGTTTTGTTAATTTAGCCGACATTATTACTGATTATCCTCTTACTGAAGATAATACGTTAGTTTTAAAAAATCCAAATAGAGAAATAGTTGATAAAGTTGGCTGGGGCGAAGCTCAGGATTTTGAAACAGCTCCTTCAGAAAACCCTTTAGCTGATCAAAGCATTGGAAGAAGATGGATTAATGGAACATATCAAGATAATGATAATAATCAAGATGATTTTGAAGCCCAAGAGCCTAGTCCAAAGGCAGAGAATGCTTTGATAGAAGAGGAACCAGAGCCTGAACCAGAGCCTGAACCAGAGCCTGAACCAGAGCCTGAACCAGAGCCTGAACCAGAGGAGCCAGGTGAGGAGGAGGAGGAAGAAGAAGAAGAAGAAGAGGAAGAAGAGGAAGAAAAAGAGTCCTCGCAAACAGTAATTATTAACGAAATTGCCTGGATGGGAACAAAAGCCGAGCCAAGCGATGAATGGATTGAACTATATAATCCTGGCTCAGAAGAAATTGAGCTTGTTGATTGGCAATTGATTTTTACGCCTTTAGACGGAGAATCCAGAATAACCTCTTTTCCTATGATAGATACAACAACTCCAAACATTCAGGCATCAAGTTACTTTCTTTTGGAGAGAACGAGCGATGAAACAATAAGTGATATTAAGGCAGATTATGTTTTTAGTCTTCAGTACGGTTTAAATAACGATGGAGGGATTTTAGAGTTGAGAGATGCAAATTCTAATTTAATTGATAAAGTTGATTGTTCAGAAGACGGTTGGCTTGCTGGCGATAAAGATAACAAGATTTCAATGGAGAGAATTAATAGCCTGGCGGTATCGGATACCGCCAACTGGGCAAGTAATAATCTTATTGTGCAACAAGGCAAGGATGCTGGTGGAAATAAGATTTGGGGTACTCCAAAAGCAGAAAATAGTATTAAGTCGCCAACTGAAATTTTTACTTCTTTGCCTTTTGATGAATTTGATGAAATTACTTTAGGTATTCAAAGCAGTCCATATATTGTTAGATGGATTTTGGATGTTCCTGAAAGCAAAACTTTGATTATTGAACCAGGCGTGGTTATAAAATTCTATGACGATCATAGTAAAATAATAGTTAATGGCACATTAAAAGCAATTGGCACAGAAAATAATGAGATTATTTTTACATGCCTAAAAGATGATTCTTATCCAGGTTGTTGGGGAGGTATTTATTTTACAGGGACGATCAAAGATTCTGAATTGAACAATGTAATTGTTGAATATGCTGGTGGAGATAAATGGAATAATAGGGTAGGTGTTCAAGTTGAGGAATCTTCAGTTATTATTAAAGATTCTTTGTTTAAGCATAATATGTATAATGGAGTTCGTTTAATCAATTCTGACTCATTGATTGATAATGTCCAATTCATAGAAAACGCAACTTATAATGTATCTATCAGCATAGGCGTATTAATCTCTGGAGGTAGTCCAATAGTCAAGAATTCTTTATTTAAGAAGAATGGTTATGGGATTCGCATACATGAGAATTCAACAGCATCTATTGAAAACAATATTTTTGAACAAAATGAAAAAGCAATTTCGTTGAATAACGCTTCCCCTGTTTTTATAAACAATCAGGCAGATAATAATGACATTAATGGGGTTTTTGTTTCTGGAAATATTACGCAGGATACAGCCTGGCAGGCAGATTTGCCATATATAGTTTTTATGAATGTTAATATTTTTTCAGATATTATTCTTACTTTAGAGCCAGGAGTAATTGTGAAATTTTATGATGAATATAGCGGTTTGGAAATTTTAGGTACTTTGAAAGCAAATGGCCTTACAAATAACAAGATTGTTTTTACTTCTTTTAAAGATGATGAATATGGAGGAGATGCTAATAATGATGGAGATGCTTCTTTGCCAATGCTTGGAAGTTGGAAGAAGATTATTTTTAATTCAACGAGCATCAACTCTGAATTAGATAATATTATTGTTAAATATAGTGGGTGGTACGCTTTATGCGTTGGGACGGGTATTGAAGTAAATGATTCTTTCATCACTCTTAAAAATTCTCTTATAGAATCTAACAAATATACAGGAGTTCATTTAAATAATTCAGATTCGTTAATTGATAATGTTCAGTTTATAGATAATAAAATAGGGATTTTTACACAGGACGGAAATCCAACAATTCAAAGCTCTTTATTTAAGAAAAATGATTATGGAGTGCGTGTTAGCAGCGGAAGCCCGATTTTGGATATTCCAAGTTTGATTTTTGGAACAGGCGAAGAAGCAAATGCTTGTAATATTTTCCAAAACAACGAATGCATCAATCCTATCCCTATTCCTTAAATAATAAGCTTAGCTTGCTTTTATTTGACCCCGTTAGAAGCCGCCCTGCCGAAGGCACGGCTACGGCCGCCTCGGGGCGATCTGCTTCTAACGGGGTTGACAAGGGTTTATGATATTTAGTAAAATAGAATTAGGTTAGTTCTTTTCATTCTTCTTTTTGTATTTTTACACTCTCCTCCATGCAAAAAGAGAATGTATGGACCCGTTGAAGCTGCATAGTTTTTACGGGTCCTTTTTCTTGACCCCGTAGAGAAAATTTGACTTGCTTCGCAAATGAATATTTGTCAAATTTCTTCTACGGGGTTTGACCCGTTTGTTTGATTGTGTATAATGAAACAATGAACAAAGATTTTATTTTCTTGATTTTGCTTTTGGTTATTGTATCTGGAGTTTTATTCTGGCAGAATCCTGAGACCGTTGGCTTTTATTTTGATAAAGTAAAAGCAGGAATATCTCCAAAATTGGAGTTATCTGAAGATTCTGGTTTGGATTTATCCGAAGTTAATATTGAAAGTTTGTTTGAGCAGGATGAAAAGAAAGAAGAATCCGCCTTTGCCCTTGAGAGAGTTACACTGGATGAGGAACCCGTCCTCACTGAAGTTTCGGCTGACGAGGATGGGATTGGAGGTCCTTTGATTGGAGAATTACTAGAAATGGAAGAAACCTTAGAGAAAGAGGTTGTTGTTTTGGAGAAGAAGCTGACTTTAGAAGAGATAGAACAGGAAGTTAACAAAGTTGCTGAAGAGGTTGAAAGAATAGATAAAGAAGTCCAAATTCTGGTTGCTTTGGATAAACCCAATTAAATAAAATTCCAAAGGAATTTTAGCCCAAAGGGCTATTTAATCGGGATAAAGCTCAATAAAAGGCTAAAAATGCCCCGTAGAGAAATTTCGAAAAACCCCTACAGGGTAATAATAAGAATTTCGGAGAAATTCTTAATTCGAAATTCTTCTACGGGGATGGATAAAAATAACCTTGTTGAACTTACAAATAAAGTTTATAAACTGACTTTGCTTTTTCCTAAAAAAGAACCTTTGAGGTATAAAATAAGGGAAGTTGCTGATGATATTTTAGCTTGTAATTCAAGTTCAAAGAAATTGCAGGAGAATTTAGGCGTTCTTAAAAAGTACTTTGAAGTAGCTAAATGGCAGAATTGGGTAAGTTATTTTGATATTTTGGAGATTGAAAAGAAATATGATAAAATTGAGAAAGGTTTATTAAAACATGCAGAACTTCAGAAAGGTCCGACCTTTGCCAAGATTGACGGGAGTCAGACCTTAGTTAAAACTTTAGATAATAGAAAAGAAAGGATTTTAGAGATTTTGAAAGAAAAAGAAAGAATTCAGGTTTGGGAGGTTAATGAGATTTTATCTGATGTATCTAAAAGAACCTTGCGAAGGGATTTTGAGCAATTATTAAAGCAGGGCTTGGTTGAAAGAATAGGAGAGAGAAACAATACTTTTTACCAATTAAAGTGAAAAAAGTGGAAGAGAGCAGGTCTCTTCTGTTCTAGGTAGGACATAGATGTCCTACCTTAATACTATTTTGTCCTACCTAAAAATGAATAATCATAGAAAAATCTTTACACAAATATACGATGATTATGTAGATAAAATCTATCGTTTTATCTTTTTTAAGGTAAATTCCGAGGAAATTGCTCAAGATTTGTGTTCAGAAACCTTTTTGCGCGGATGGCAGAGTTTTAAAGCTAAAAAAGAGAATAATAAGCAAGAAATTGAAAACCCTCAGGCCTTTTTATATCAAATTGCCCGTAATTTAGTAATTGACCATTACAGGGAAAAGGGTAGGACACAGACAGTTTCGGCAGATTATGTTTCAATTACTGACCCTGGACAAGATTTAGAAGAACAAGCTTTATCCAGATCAGACCTTGATACAATTAAATTAGCTTTAACTGATTTGAAAGATAATTATCAGGAATTAGTTGTTTGGCATTACATAGATGATTTATCAATTTCTGAAATAGCCAAGATGCTTAAAAAACCAGAAGGAACAGTCAGAGTAATGCTTCATCGGGCTTTAAAATCCCTTAGAAATAATTTGAAAGAAACCTAAAGATAAAGGTGTTGGCGGTATCGGATACCGCCAGAGCCTGGCGGTATCCGATACCGCCAACAAGGGATATCCGATAAGTGTAATATAAGTGTAATATAGGTGTAACAAAAGGCCCATTTTCTCGTCTTAATTATATATGGCTAAATTCACTGAAAAACAGCTTATTAGCAAACTTCAGGAACTTAGACAGATTAAGCCCAGCAATGACTGGGTTGTTTTTACTAAAGAACAGGTATTGGGAAAAGAAAAAACAGGGCCTGAATTTTCTTTTATTTCATTTATTAGAGAGATTCAAAAAGGAGAAAGATTTGTTTTTCAACACAAGCCAGCTTTTGCTTTTGCTTTAGCTATGGTAATTTTAATCGGGGTTTTTGGTTTTGCGCAGAATTCAATGCCTGGCGATTCACTCTTTCCTTTAAAAAGGATTGCTGAAAAAGGTCAGGCAGTTTTTGTTTCTGAAAAAGACCAGGCAAAGCATAGCTTTGAGTTGGTTAATAAACGTTTGGATGATTTGACTAAAATCGCTGAAGAAAATGAAGTAAAGAATTTAGCCCCAGCAATAAATGAATATCAGGAAAGCGTTTCTAAAGCGGCTGAAAGCTTAGCAACAATGGAGAGTGTAAAAGAAATCGTTGAAGAGATTAAAAAATTAGAGAAAAACGAAGAAAAGGTAAAGTCATTAGGCATAGAAATAGGAGAAAGCGAAGAAATGCATAGCGCTTTGGCTAAAATAGTGGAAAGCGAAATTGAGGATTTGGAAAGGAAAACTCTATCTGAAGAGAAACAGGAAGTTTTAGCTGAAGTAAAACAGGATTATGAAGCAGGAAATTACTTCCAAGCCCTTGTAAAAATTTTACTTTTAATCAATAATAATAATAATTAAATAACAAAAGTGTTGGCGGTATCCGATACCGCCAACACAAATCCATATCATCGTTAATCTTAGTTTTTTGAGTGGTTGACGCCAAGTCACCCCAATTAGAAATTGAAAATTTCTAACGGGACAAATAAAATTTTTATGCTCAAAAGACCAAGACAGAAAAGTCGATTAATGATTAAGTAAATTATTAATTAACAAAAACACAGATTAAAAAAATGAAAAAGAAAATAATTCTATGTATAACTGGATTAGCAATTGTTGCTATGATTGTTCCTTCTTCAGCTCAGGCTGTAACAGCTGCTGAACTGCAAGAGCAAATTAATGCCTTAATGGCTACATTAGCTGAATTGCAGTCACAATTAGCTGACCTTACAGGCGAGCCAGGAGGAGGCGTTGGAGTTTCCTGCACATTTACCAGAAGTCTTTATCCAGGAATGACTGGTACAGACGTTAAGTGTTTGCAGGAATATTTGAATGACGCTGGATATACTGTAGCTGCGAGCGGTTATGGTTCTGCTGGTAATGAGACCCAATATTATGGTTCTCTTACTAAGGCGGCTGTAGGCGCGTGGCAGGATGGTAATGGCGTTGCGTATGGAAACTATAAGGGTTATTTCGGCCCTATTTCTCAAGCTAAATACGATGCATTAGCAGCCGGAGGAGTAACTGCGGTTTGCGGTAATGGAGTTTGTGAAAGTGGTGAAACAGCCACTTCTTGTCCAGCAGATTGTGAAACTGTTACTCCAATAGCTTCTGGATTGAAAATTAGCTTAGCTTCTGATACTCCGGACTCAGCCAGTATTGCTGATGATGCTATTGCCAACTTTACCAAGTTTAAATTGACAGCTGGTTCTGAAGGAGATGTTAAAATCTCTAAGATTTATGTAACCAGAACAGGTTTGTCAGCTAATTCTGATGTGCTAAACATTAAAATTGTTGACGCTGCAACAGGAGAATATAAAGGAAGTATTGGTTCCTTGAACGTTGATAACCGAGCCATGATTTCCATTATTCCTAGTTTGGTAATTCCTGCTGGCACAACAAAGACATACTTTATCAGAGCTGCTATTAAAAATGCTGCTACTGCTGGCAAGACAGTAAAGTTGGGTATAGCTGCAAACAGTGACATTGTTTCTGACGCTTCAGAGGTTACTGGCGCTTCAGTAACTGGAAATGCCATGAATGTGGTTACTTTAGACATTGGAGGACTTACAGTTTCTGAAATCGGCAGCACTATTGATTCCCAGCCATATGTTGGGGACACAGATGTTATTGTTCTTAACTGGAAAGCACAAGCAGGCGCTACTGAACCAGTTACTATTGAAACAGTAACAGTGAAGAGAACTGGAACTGCTGATGCTTCTGACACAGTTAACATTGAACTTTACAATGTTACTAACAGTGTAAGTTTGGGCACAGTGGCTGAATGGAGCGCTGACGACAAAGCTACCTGGTCTGATTTAGGCATTGTAATTGGAAAAGGTGAAACAAGAAGGTTTAAGATAATGATAGATGTAGTTGGCGGTGTAAGCTCAACACCTCAAACTGTTAACGTTGACATGGTTGACGGCAGTGATTGTTTGGTAGTTGCAAAAGGCAATACTTATGGCTTTTATGTAGCTCCTACAAGCGCTATTACAGATTGGGGAGGTGGTGATGCTGCTTCACGAGGTAAAGCTGACAATGACCAGACCATTCAGGCAGGCGCTTTGAATGTTTCCAAGTCATCATCTACTCCAGCTACTGGTAGTATTGCTGCAGGAGATGACATTGTATTGGGCGTATTTGATTTAGAAGCCAAAGGTGAAGATATTAGGATTACAGCTTTTGGTATTGACTTTACTCTTACTAGCGGCGGACCAATGACTTATGATGAAATAACTAATGTGGCGTTAGTTGACGAAGACGGCGACATAGTTGCAGGACCTAAAGATGCTTCACAAGGTATAGCTGACAGAGGAGGTGCTAGTGCCCATGGATATCTTGACTTTAGCGACACATTTATTGTGCCAGTTGGTATTCACTCATATACAGTAAAAGCAAAAATTGCTGATGCTGTTTCTGGTGATGATACTATAATCGCTACTGTTGACAGACCGGGAACAAGCATTACTGCTGTTGGAATGACTAGCAATGACGACATTACTCCTACTCCAGCTGGTGATGTATCTGGTAATACTTTAACAGTAGCTGGCGCTGCCTTAAATGTTGTGACTTTGGCTGAGCCTTCTGGTAGAACCGTGGCTGTGGGAGCTAATGACTTTGTTTGGGCAACATTCAGCTTAGACGCTGGGACTTCTGGCGAGGATATTAATGTTACTGCTATAACTGTAACTGACACTACAAGTAGTGCTACAACAGCTGGCCACATTAATAATGCTGCGCTTTGGGCTGACTTAACCAGTGAAAACAGCGACCGGGGAGATGTGTATGAAACCAGAATTACTGATCTTGAGCAGCCTCCTTCAAGCACAACTATACAGGCATATGTCTTTAATCAGACAATTACTGTTCAAGCAGGTTACTTTATTAAGATTGCCTTAGTTGCTGATTTGGATGCTGGAGCAACAGCAGTCACTCACGTCTTTACTATTGCTGATGATGTTACTCACATTACAAGCATTGGCGCTGACACAGGAAGTTCATTTGATGAAGGCATTACTGCTGTTGGTCAAACAATGACTGTAAGTACTGTTGGCGGCGTTGTAACTGTTACACAAGACGCTTCCAAACCAGACCCCGACATTATAATTGGCGGCGAAATAGCTACTTTGAATGTATTCAGATTAGCTGCTACCAATGTTGAGGACTTAGACCTTAATGATATGACCCTTTATGTTACTGGCGGCGATGATGTTGACACTTTCTACTTTTATCACGGAGATACATTAATAGGTCAGAGACCAGGAGGCACTGGACCAAGATTTGATCTTGCTGACGGCACAGTAACTGTTCCGGCTAATGGCAATGTTAAGATTACGGTTAAGGCAAAGATGCTTCCTGTTGATGATACAGGAACTGCTGCTGGAGAGGTAGACAATAACACAGACGTAGGAGTTGCTATTAACGCTGCTGCTACTGTTAATCTTACTGGTTTGTCTTCAGGTGCTGCAGTAGCTTCAAGTGAACCTAGTGTAGCAGGCGTTGTCCATCAGTTGTACGAATCCAGGCCTTACTTTGCGCTTAATTCAGGTTCACCTTCTGGAACTATTGTTGCTCCAAGCTCTGTTTTTCTGTTGGCTATATTTGATGTAACAGCAGAAGACACAGAAGATATTACCTTTGAAGGCACTGGAGACCAATTAATTGTTCAGATTGAAGCCAGTGTATACGACAGCAACAACGTAGCTGGCATTTGGTATCTTAAAGATGAGTCCGGCACCTTGCTTGCGTCTGAATCAGTGGCAGATACTAGTTTGGTCAGCGCGAGCAGTGTTACTTTCACCTTTGATGAGAGCACCTTTACTGTTCCTGCTGGTCTAACCGAGAAACTCTATGTTTACGGCGACCTTTCTGACTTTGAAGACGAAGGCACTAGCGGCAACAACTCTATTCAGGTTTGGTTAGATGATGATTCTGTTGACAATTGTCAATTTGGAATTGATGGTGAGAGTTATGGATCAACAGGTTATGCAGAAGGTATAATAATCTTCCGCGGTGAAATCTGGGGTGGCACGTTCAACAATTAGAACTGTTTGTATTTGCTAATCGGTTATCCTTGTGTAACCAAACAAAAAACCGCCAGTTGGCGGTTTTTTGTTTTAAGGTTTTTTTTAAGGCAAAGTTTTAAGAAAGTCCTCTATATTTTGACGTGATTCGGGTGATAATTCCAAAACAATCATTGCTTGTTCCCTGGCTTTGTCATATTCTCCCAATTCTCTATAAATGTATGCTAAAGAAGCATGATATTGGAAATTCTCTGGGTTTACATGTATTATTAATCTTTCATAAACATCAGCTAATCTTTGATAACATTCTATCTTGTCTTTAATATCTTCAATTGTTTCAAGCGCTTTTATATAAGCTTGCTGCAATTGAACAAGAGATTTGCCTGAGTTAATATTGTATTTCATTTTAATTGATATAGCTATATTTTCATCAGCTTGTTCAAGTTCGCCTAAATAAATATGAGCCAGAGCTTTTTTCCACCAACAATGGGTTAGTTTCGGATTTAAATTAATACATTGTTCTGCTTTGAGCTTAACTCCTTGATAGTTTCCAGAAAGAAAGTCATTTTCTATCCAGCCAAGAAAGACTTCTTCGCGTTTAGGGTTTAATTCATAAGCTTTTTGATAGCAAGCATCAGCTTCTTTTATTAATTCTTCAACATTTTCTATTTTGAAAGCTTCTTTGTTTTCAATCAAAACATTTAAATAGTTTCCAAGAGAAATCCAGGTTCTGGTATGATAGGGTCTCATTTCTTTTACTTCTCTTAAGATTTCAACTGCTTTTGGCGCTAAGACATATTTTCTCTCTATATTTTCTCTAAGGCAATTTCTAATAACATTAATATACTGTAATCTTACATAAGCATCTATATTGCTGCGCAGAGACAAAACATTATCTATTCTTTCTAAAGCTTTTTCGCATTGGTTATTTTCTGAATAATGATTAGCCCAATTTATTTCCTTATTAACGCTTAATGGTTTTAAACCAGCAAACCAAATAAACAAAATTAATACGCAAAACAAACCAAGCATAATCCCATATTTCCATAATCTAGAGCTATCCGAGACCCGGTCTTTGCAAGTTAACAGAGACCCGGTCTCTGTAAGCTCATTATTTTTTCTAATAAGAAACAAAGAATAAGCAATTATTAAAAACAAAATAAGGTAAGTAGAAAAACTATCAAAGCTGAAGAAATTAGCTGTTAAATAACCAACAAAAACAGCTTGAATCCCATGATAGATTAATTTATCATCAGGATTTTTCTTCTTAAGTTTTTGCAATTGCCAAAATAATGTAGCAAAAAGCGAAAGATAGATTATTAAAGCGGGAATACCTGCTGTAACTGCAGTTTCAAGCATAAAATTATGAGCCCTGTCCCACCAAGTCCCGCTTTCTCTATAAATATTAGGCAAAGAGGGGTCATAATATTTATCAAAAGCAATTGATATGTTTTCCGGGCCATAGCCAAGAATAGGCCTTTCTTTCAGCGATTCCAAAAGTATTCGCCAGCCAGAAAATCTTGGGTCTTCTAAAACTAAATTAATTGAAAGACGAGAGGAAACCTGTTCGACTATTTTATTTTCTTGCAAATAATCAGGAAGTTTAGGGTTAGTATTTAAATAGTAAACTCCATAAGCGCTTATGATTAATAGAATTCCGAGTAAAATTTTCACCAATAGAAACAAGGTTTTTCTTTTTGCATGAACCAAATTTACAGAGTACAAGAAAAAAAAGTAAAAAGAGCCAACTAATAAACCAAAATAAGCTGCTCTGGTTCCAGTGATGAGAATAACATAAAGAAACATTAAAAAAGCAGAAAAATAAAAAATTCTTTTTAAAAGATTTTTTTCTTTAATTGCAAAAACTAAGACCAAAAAAACAAGAAGGATCAAATAAACGGCCAAAAGAATAGGCGAGCCCATTGTTGCCGGAGGTCTTCCTGTGTGGGGGATAAGATATTCTTTGAAAACCTCAAAATATTGAAAGATGGCCATAATTGAGGCTAAGACGCCGATAATCAAAGTAAAATCCCAGATTTTCTGCCAATCTTTCTTTTTAATAATCAAAAAAGCTAAAATAGCAAAAATTATATAAAGAGAAAAGTTTAAAAACCCGCCTGCCCTATAAGGTGAGCCCCAGAAACTAAAATAAGGATTCAAAGAAAAAATGGTTGCTAAGAGGAAAATTCCCCAAAGAGCGAGCAAAAGCCACCAGGTCATTCGACCTGGTGCCCCGTCGGATGACGGGGCAAAAACTGAAGAAATTTTAAAGTTTATCTGAATTTTCCCAGAAATAATCTTCCAAATAAGAAAGAAAAGCAAAATAGAAACTATAATTCTAAAAACAAGAGCTTTTCCCCATGGAGCTGGATGAAACCAAGGAGGAGCAGCAAGCAAGGGCAAAGCTAAAATCACGAAAAAGGCAATTAGAAAAAAATTATAATTTTTATTATTCATAGATCCTGTCGGGCTAAGGGCTAAGGAAGAGATTCTAAGAATTCATCTATTTTTTCTCGCCCATGTGTTTTTGGTATTGAATATTGCCAAGCAATGAGGGCTTTTTGTTTTGCTTGGTCATATTCTTTTATTTCGTAATGAAGATGCGCTAAATTAAAATATAAAGTTCTTAAAAAATTATTTGCTTTTTCTCGAGATTTGGTGTCCGGTGTTGAATATTGCCAAGCAATTAGACCTTGTTGTTCTGCTTGTTTGAAGTTTTGTGTTATATTATAAGCTTGAGCCAAATAAAAATGATATTGGAAATGGTCATTGTCTAAATCTAATATTGATTTAAAGAACTCTTCCGCATCTCCTAATAAGTCCGGAAACAATCTTACTATGTTTAAGGCTCGGTCTCTAGCTTTATCATATTCTCCTATTTCTTTATAAATGTATGATAAAGAAGCATGATATTGGAAACTTTCTGGGTCTGCCCACGCTATTAATCTGTCATAAACATCAGCTAATCTTTTGTAGATTTCTATAAAAAGTTCTTCGTTTTTATCTTCATTTTCAATTGATTCAAATAATTTCATATAAGCTCTTTGTAATTTAAAAAGATTTTTGTCTGAGTTAATATTGTGCCCCATTTTAATTGATATAGCCATATTTTCATCAGCTTGTTCAAGTTCATTCAAATAAATATGAGCCAGAGCTTTTTTCCACCAGCAGTGTGCTAATTTCGGATTTAAATTAATGCATTGTTCTGCTTTTTCTTTTGCTGTTTGGTATTTTCCAGAAATAAAGTCACTTTCTATCCAACCAAGAAAGACTTCTTCACGTTTAGGGCTTAATTCGTGAGCTCTTTGATAGCAAGCATCAGCTTCTTTTTCTAATTCTTCAACACTCTCTATTTTAAGGATGTCTTTGTTTCCAATCAAAATATTTAAATAGCTTCCAAGAGAAATCCATGTTCTGGTATAATTAGGCCTTAGGTCTTTTAATTCTCTTAAGATTTCAACTGCTTTTGGGGCTAAGACGTATTTTCTTTCCATATTTTGTTCTAGGCAATCTTTAATAATATCAAGATATTGAAGCCGGACATAAGTGTCTACAATGCTATGCGAAGAAAGAATACTGTCTATTTTTTCTACTGCTTTTTCACACTGTTTTCTTTCTGAATAATAAATAGCCCAATTTAATTCTTTATTAATCTCCAAGGGTTTTAAAGCTCCAAGCCAAATAAACAAAACTAATACACAAAATAGTCCAAATATTAATCCAGATTTCCACAGAGGACTATCAGAGACTGGGTCTCTGTTGATTAACAGAGACCGGGTCTCTGTAAGCTCATTATTTTTTTGAATAAGAAATAAAGAATAGCCAACTAAAAGAAAGAAAATTAGATAAGTAGAAAAACTATCAAAACTGAAAAAATTAGCTGTTAAATAACCAATAAAAACAGCTTGAATTCCATGGCAGATTAAAGCATCATTAGGATTTTTTGTTTTTAGTTTTTGTAATTGCCAGAATAATGCGGCAAAAAGAGAAAGATAGATTATTAAAGCGGGAATGCCTGCTTCAATTGCAATATCAAGTATAAAATTATGGGCTCTATCCCACCAAATGCGGGATAATCCTGGAAGACGAGGGTCATAATGTTTATCAAAAGCTACTGAAAAATTTTCTGGACCCCAACCAAGAATAGGTCTTTCTTTTATTGCCTCAATACTAACTTTCCAGGCAGAGAAACGCGCTTCTTCAAAGATTAATTCAAACGAAAGCCGAGGGGCAATTGTTTTTAATGTTCTGTTATTTTCAACAAATTCAGGAAGCTGGTCTTGTGTATTCACAAAGTAAATACTGCCAACAATTAAAAATAAGGCAATGACAGTTATAATTTTTAGTAAAAGTATTTTTTTTGAGCGGTTTTTTACCCCGTTAGAGATTTGTTTATTTTGTGGTTCTTCTTTTTTTTGGTAACCTCTAACGGGGTACAAGAGAAAGAAATAAAGAAAACCAATTATTAAGCCGAGATAAACAGCTCTGGCTTTTATGATTAGAATAACAAAAATAAACAATGCGATTACTGAAAAATAAAAGAATTTTTTTAGATATTTTTTTTCTTTTACCCCGTTAGAGATTTGTTTATCTTGTGCTTTCTCTTTATTCTCAGAATCTCTAACGGGGTTTAAACCAAAAGATAAAGCTAAAAATACTAAGAACAAAAGATACATAGCTAAGAATATTGAATTTCCAAAACTTGCTGCAGGTCTTCCTGTAGAGGAGATAAGATATTCTTTGAAAACCTCAAAATATTGAAAGATGGCCATAATTGAGGCTAAAGCACCGATAACTAAAGTAAAGCCCCAGATTTTTTGCCAATCTTTTTTTCTGATAATCAAAAAAGCCAAAATAGCAAAAATTATATAAAGAGAAAAGTTTAAAAACCCGCCTGCTCTATATGGAGATTCCCAAAAACTGTAATAAGGGTCTTTAGAAAAAATAGTTGCTAAGAGGAAAATTCCCCAGAGGGTTATCAATAACCAGAAAGGCCAGAAAACCTTATTTTTTCTATCTAATAAATCCTTAAAATTTATCTTGATTTTTTTAGAAATAATCTTCCAAATAAGAAAGAAAAGCAAACTAGAAACTATAATTCTAAAAACAAGAGCTTTTCCCCAGGCAGCTGGATGAAACATAGGAGGAACAGCAAGCAAGGGCAAAGCTAAAATCACAAAAAAAGCAATTAGATAGATTTTATAGGACTTGTTATCCATATTTTTTTATGATATATTAAATTTATGAAATTGTCTAATTACAAAGCAGTTATTTTGGCTGGGGGAAAAGGGACACGTCTTTATCCAGTAACAAAAGAAATTCCCAAACCTTTGCTTCCAGTAAAAGGAAAACCGATTATTAATTATTTAGTTGATTTGTTTAGAGAGGAGGGAATGAAAGATATTGCTGTTTTAATCAATAAGGATTTTAGAGAAGATTTTGATTGGTGGAAGAAAAGGTATTACCCTTCGGATTCCTCAGGGCAAGTCCCTAATATTAAATTAGTAGAAGAAAAAGAACCATTAGGTACTTTTGGAGGTCTTTATCTTTTAAAAGATTGGCTCTTCCCTCCTTCATCGGGACAAGCTGAAGCATTTTTTATGACTAACGGTGATGAGTTAAAAAGAATTGATTTAAAAAAAATGGCAGGATTTCACCAGAAATTAAAGACGCCAGCCACAATAGCATTAGTAAAGGTTCCTGACCCTCAGCATTATGGAGTAGTGGTGTGTGAAAATGGCAAAGTAAAGAATTTCCTAGAAAAGCCAGACAATCCCGTATCAAACTATATTAATTCAGGTCTTTATTTATTAAAGCCAGAGATTTTGGAAGACCTGCCTCGCGGCAAGGCGGGCTATCCCGGACCTAAATTCTTAATGATAGAAAAAGATATTTTTCCAAAATTAGCTAAAGAAAATAAATTAGCAGGTTTTAAATTTCAAGGAAAATGGACAGATTGCGGCACCTGGGAACGATATGAAAAGGCGCTAAAGGGTTGGAACTCTTGACAATGTATTCAAATAAAGATAATATATATTAAAGCATTTTAAAAATGGATGGGAAAGTTCGGTGAAAATCCGAGACTGTGCCGCAACTGTTAAAGTCAGAATACCATCCGCACAATATTAACTTCTTTTCTTCGAGCTAAAGAGAAAGATTAACCCGCCAAAATTTAGGCGGGATAATCTCTTTCACTCGAAAAGAGATTTTTTAATTCATGAAAATAAAAAAGAAAATTTTAATTGTTTATTTAGCCATACTTTTAGCTGTCTTAATTGGATTGGGTAATTTTTTTGAAGTTTGGTCAGAAAGCCAATCAGAAATTGATAAAGCTATAAACTATCTTAAAGCTCAGCCTCAAACCGCCTGGGCCACTATGGCTTTGGCCGGAGCTGGAGAAACCGAGATTGATTTAAATCATCTAAAATCTGTTCCTTCTGGCCAAGAGTCAGCTACTACCTATGCAAAGTATATTTTAGCTTTAGTAGCAGTTGGCAAGAATCCCTCTAATTTTGGAGATGAAAATTATGTAGAGAAACTAAAAAGTTTTTATCAAGATGGGCAATTCGGTGAGAAAAATTTTATTAATGATGATATTTGGGCAATTTTAGCCTTGGCTTCAATTGGTCAGAAAAATTTAGCAATAGTTCAGGATGCCAAAGATTATATTTTGAGCTATCAAAATTCAGACGGAGGATGGAGTTATGATATTTCTTTTTCCTCTTCTGATACCAATGATACTGCTGCTGCCATTATGGCCCTGCTTGAAGCAGGAGTTTCTTCTTCTTCATCAGCTATCCAGAATTCTATTAGTTTTTTGAAATCTCAACAAAATGATGATGGTGGATTTTCTTATCTTGCAGATTCGCTTTCCGATTCTTGCTCTGATGCCTGGGTAATTTCAGCTATTTATAAATTGGGACAGGATCCTTTCAGCTCAAATTGGACAAAAAATGGGAAAAACGCTTTAGACCATCTCAAATCTTTACAAGATGAAGATGGCGGTTTCTGGTGGCAATCTGAAGGGGATAACAAATTTTGCAGTTCTTATGCTTTGGTTTCCTTATTAATGAAGTATTATCCGATTGAAACAATTTATAATAAGCATCACTTAAGAATTGAAGATCAGGATAGCACTATTTGTGATACTGAGATTAATGGCGGCACTGCTATGGATTTGATAATTAGAGGTTCGGAGATATGTAATTACGATTACTTAATTAGTGAGTATCCTGGAATAGGTCTTTATTTGGCAGAAATAAATGGTCAGGCCAACTGGATGTATATGGTAAACAATATTTCTCCTATGATAGGAGCAGATAGCTATTACTTAGAAACTGGAGATGAGGTTTTATGGTTTTCTGGAGCATGGTTAGAGAAAGGTTGGTTTCCAACTAAGCTTGAATTATTTAAAACCGAAAATTTAGCCACTTTTCAAGTAAAATATTACGATTCCGCAGCTAATAATTGGCAAAATTTAGAAATACAAGGAATAAAAGTAAAGATTGGCGAGTCAGAATTTATTACTAATGATACAGGACAAATTGAAGTTTCTTTAACAGGTTTAGAAGCTGGTTTTTATCAGGTATTTGTTGAAACCCAGATTATTGATGAAAAAGGTTATATTAGAAGTGAAAAAGTAAATTTAACAACTGGAGAAGTTCCTAAAGAACATGGAGTGGGATTAAAAGTAGAGATTGAAAAAATAGAAGTTCCTCCTGGAGGAGAACAAGAAGCAATTAGTTTTTCAGTAAGTTCAGATAGTTTGGATTTCGGAAAATTAAAACCAGGAGAAAGCTCTACTCAAAATTTGACCATTGACAATGGAGAGAGTAGAATTTATTTAGAAGCGGAAGTAAATGGAGCTAGTGTTTTTCAAGACAATTTAGAAATAGATGAAAAATTTTGGCAATTTTTCTCAACTGAAATTGAGAAAAACCAAGAGAAGTCTTTCCCAGTCAAATTAACTATCCCATTTAATTATGATGGAGATTTTGGCCAACAAGAGGGGGAATTAACTTTTTGGGCAATTAAAAAATGAGCCCCGTTAGAAATCCAAAAAAGATTCTAAAGGGGAAATATTATGCTTCAAAAACTCAGAAATTCTAAAATTTCTAACGGGGTGAGAAAAATTCTATTAATCTTAATAATAATTTCTTTTTTAGCTGCTAATTCTGTTCAAGCGGTGGCAGTTAAAGTTAAGCCATCTGAAATAAAAATTGAAGCCAATGCAGGAGTTTTGATTGAACATGAAATAATAATAGAAAATCCGGGTGAAAACGTAGCTTTGTTTGAAGTTTATTTAGACAATTTTTCTGATTGGATCAAAGCAAAACCAGAAAGTTTTGTTTTAGAAAGTGGAGAAATGCAAAAAGTAATTTTAGAAATTAAAAATGAAGAGATAGGGGTCTTTTCTACTATGATTTCAGTAGTAGCTAAATCTTTATCTGAAAGGAAGTTTAAAGCCAATTCCGGAGTGAAAATCCCCTTGGAAATTAGAGTTATTCAAAGAGAGGAATCAAATTTTTTAGCTGCTGTTTCCCAAAACATTAAAAGATTTTTGGATTCAAGGAGCTTAATTTTTGTTTTTAGCATAATTTTAGTTTTGGTTTTAGCCATAATTTGCATAAAGAGGCGTAAGAGCATATTAAAAGATGAACCCCGTTAGAGATTAGCGATATGTTTTATACTTACGTAATACAAAGCAAAAAAGACAGAAAATGGTACACTGGCTATACTGAAGATTTACGGAAACGCTTTAATCAACATAACTCTAATGAGGTTTATTCAACAAAAAATAGAGGACCGTTTGAGCTAATTTATTATGAAGTATGTTTAAATTCACAAGATGCAAGGTCAAGAGAAAAATATTTAAAAACTGGGATGGGAAAGCGCTATCTTAAAAATAGATTAAAGCGTTTCCTATCTCTAACGGGGTGAAAAAAAATATTAAAATAATTATATGGATTGGAATATTTCTAATTTTAGTTGCTGGAATAATTTTTACCCCGTTTAGAGATTATATGACAGGGCTAAAAAACAGAGCAGACAAATCTCTAACGGGGTTTATCTTTCAAGACAAAGTTGATCTTGAAGAGGAATCTAATAATCAAGTATTAGAAGAAAGCACAATAAGCGTAATTTTAATTATTGATTATGGCGATGGAATCTCTCAAGACTTTGATATTGAGTTTGTTGAAGGAATGACCGCCTTTGATTTGTTAAATGATAGGGCAGAGGAATTAAGCTTGGAAACAAAAGCATATGACATTGGAATTCTTATAGAGGCAGTTGGGGATAAAAAGAATGGACAAGATGGAAAATATTGGCTATATTATATAAATGGAGAGATGCCTATGGTTTCAGTTGATAATCTGAAAATTAACCCTGACGATAAAGTAGAATTTAAATTTGAGAAATCACCATTTTAATGTATAATAAATGTATAATAAGTGTATAATATATGTCTAAAAAATTAGAATTTGCTATTGCTATAATTTTTATTTTGGTAGGAGTTAGTTTGCGGCTTCTTCCTCATGCTCCTAATTTTGCGCCAATTGCTGCAATAGCTCTATTCGGAGGAGTTTATCTTTCAAGAAAAACAGCTCTTATTCTGCCAATAGCAGTAATGATGATTTCAGATATTTTTATTGGCAGTTATGGAATTAAATTAATGGTTTTTGTTTATGCCAGTTTTTTAATTTGCGTGCTTTTGGGTTTTTGGTTGAAAAAACATAAGAAGTGGCAAATAATCTTAGGAAGTTCTATTTTATCTGGTATTATCTTTTTCATTTTGACTAATTTTGCTGTTTGGATTTTTACTCCCTGGTATGCTAAAACTCTTTCCGGCATAGTCCAATGTTATGCAATGGCTCTACCATTTTTCAGAAACACTTTATTGGGAAATATATTTTATGTAGGCGCGTTTTTTGGAAGTTACGAGATAATAAGAGTTTGGATTAAAAAGAAGTTTGAAAACGAAGAAAAAGCCCTTGTTCACCCCGTTTAGAGAGTGTTCGACACCGAGTGTCGAACATTTCTAATGTCTAACGAAATATGAAGGTTCGACCTTCATATTTTTTTCAATCACGGGAAAAGGTCGCTCCTTGAGAAGGAGTGGAGCGAAGCGAAACGACGGGAAAGGTGCGACCTTGAGGAGTGATTTGATTTTAGGTTAAAAAAGAGTTAACCTGAAAGTAGATAAATCTATGAAAAAGAAATTTATAACCTTAAAAAAATATCAAAAAATTATAGAACCGGGGGAGGAATTAAGTTATGGTAACAAGTCTCCATTTGATTCAATAAATCTTCCATCTTGCAAGGGTGTTTTTATTGCTTGGCATGGGCCACAGGTCTTAGTTAATGGTAATACTGGTACAGCTTATGTTTGTAGATCAGATGTCAAAGATCCAAAACCTTTAAACTTTGATGTTTATTCTATCCGCCAGACTAAAGATCCGGGAATTATTGAAATCACAACTTCTCTCAAGCAAAAATATCATTGGGCAGATGATGTCCCAGATATCATGAAAGGATCTGTTCCAGAATGGGTAAAAGAGAAAATCGCGAAAATTAAAAAGATATAGATTGCGTTAAGCTTAGCTTAACGCAAAACTAGGCTCGGCCTCTCTAATTTAAGTTTGATACTCATTGATACCTATTGACCCCGTTTAGAGATAAATCTCTAACGGGGTTGACACCCTCTCTTGGGTGTTTTAATATGGAAGAAGAAACATGGATAAAGAAATAAAACCAAATAAAGTTTATACTACTGAAGAGGCCCAAGATTATTTAAGAGTGAGTAACAGCACTATTAAACGTTTTCTTAAAAATGGAATGATCCATGCAAATAAAGTTGGTGGAAGATATAAGATTTTAGGCAATGAGCTTTTGAGATTAGTTTCTCCAAGAAAAGAAACCAAGGTCGAAAAAATATATTATCACATCAAAGATAGAACAAAAAAAACTATTGAGAAGTGGTAGTTTTTTATTTTTATGAATGATAAAAAAATAGATTTTAGCGAAAAAAGAACAAAAAATTGTGAAGAACTAATGAGGCCGGAGGTCAGGCCGCTATTGGATTTACCTTTAGACGAAAAAGTGGCCAAGTCAAAAGAAGTTATAAAAGAAGCTATAGAAAAATACCCTAAGATAGGTTTAGGATTCAGTGGCGGAACAGACAGTTTGATTTTGTTGCATTTAGTTCTCCCGCTTATTCCAAAAGATATGCCGGTTATTTTTGTAGACACCCAGCATGAGTTTCCGGAAACGTATGTCTATATTGATAAAATAATAAAAGAGTGGAATATCAAGAATTTTATTACAGTAAAAGCGGATGAAGATAAACTGCAAAAACTTATAGATAGATTTGGTCTCAAAACTCCTGAGTTTACTGAAATATGCTGTGGCTATCATAAAATAGCTCCAATGATGAAAATTATCGGAGATTTAAACCTTGATGCATTTTTTGTTGGCTTAAGAGGAGTAGAACACGAAGAAAGAGCAAAAGAATCTTTCTTTTCTCCAAGAATAAACCCAGACCATATAAGAGTTCACCCTCTTTTATTTTGGAGAAAGCCGGATGTTATGGAGTATGTTAAAAAGAATAATATGGAGTGCAATCCTATTTATGCCAGAGGATATACTTCTCTGGGCTGTATAGTTTGCACAGAAAAAAATACTGACCCGAATGCGCACGAAAGAGCTGGAAGAGGAGCTGTAAGAGAAGAGATTATGAAGAGATTGAGGGATCTCGGATATACCTAATAAGTAAGTTATTTATGAAGCCAAACATTATTTTAATTACTGTTGATGCCTTAAGAGCAGGTCATCTTGGCTTTATGGGTTATAAAAATAGCATAACCCCGAATATTGATAGTTTGGCAAAACAAAGTATTGTTTTTAATAATGCTTTTAGCGTAGGGCCTACTACTCCTTATTCTTTTCCCTCTATTTTAACTTCTACTTATCCTTTGGATTATCAAGGACCTAAAGAGATCAAAGCTCCAAGAGTATTTATTAGTGAGGTTTTAAAAAAACAAGGCTTTACAACCCTTGCCTTTCATTCTAGTCCTTATCTTTCAGATTATTTTGGCTATAATAAGGGCTGGGATTTTTTCCAGGATATAACTTTTCCTATGAATTCTTCTTCTTCGCAGGGTTTTTTAGGAAAACTGATTAAAAAAATACTTATTTTTGTTTCACCCAAACTTTTCTTCCGTTTAGCTTATTTAAAATATAGAATAAAAGGACCGAAAAATGTTAAAGTTAAAGCTTCGTTTGTAAATAAACTTGTAAAGGATTTTGTTTATTCTTTAAAAAACCAAGAAAAACCTTTATTTATCTGGATTCATTATATGGATACTCACACTCCTCCGCTTTGTTATTCTGAAAATAGGGTTTGTTCTTATTCAGAGCTGATTGGGGATTATGTCGGTTCAGCAGTATGGAGTTATGGCAACAAAGGAGCGTTAAAAAGATTTATTAAGAATAATTTTAAAAAATATATCAAAGAAACAACGTCCTGTTATAATCAAGCAATTCAATACGTAGATGAGCAAATAGGGGATTTATTAAATTTTTTAAAAAAGGAGAATATTTATCAAAACTCTATTGTTTGTCTTGCTTCTGACCATGGTGATGAATTTTTAGAGCATGGAGGATTAGGCCATAACACTCAACTTTATAACGAAGTTTTGCATATTCCATTATTAATTAAAATTCCTGGATTAGAAAATAAAATAGTAAATAAAAAAGTGTCATTGATTGACTTGGCTCCAACTTTATGCGATTTAGCAGGAATAGAAACAGATGTTTTTAAGGGCAGGACCTTGTTTGGACAAAATAAAGATTATATTTTTCATCAAGCAGGTTTTTCAAAAAAACAGGGTCATCATATAGGAATAGAGAATTTAAGCGAATGCAGGATAGCTTGTCAATCAGATGCTTGGAAATATATTTTAGATTATGATACTGGAGCAGAAGAACTTTATAATCTTTTTAAAGACCCAGGAGAACAAAATAATCTTTCTGACACGGAGGTAAAAATTCTTTTTCAAATGAGAAAAAGAATTCAAGAATTTGAGAAAAAAAATCCTTTACTTTCAAAAGTATGAATTTTAACAACAAAACAATTTTAATAACTGGAGGTGGAGGTTTTATCGGCACCTCTATTGCAAGAAATTTAGTAGCCAAAGGCTTAAAAGTTAGGCTCTTTGATTTGGATTTTACTAATCATACATTATTTTTTAATAAACAAGGAAATTTTCCTGAAGTTGAAAAAGTACGAGGGAGTATTCTTGATAGCAATGCTCTTTGTAATGCAGTGAGTGGATGTGATTATGTAGTTCATCTGGCGGCAATGTTAGGAGTAAAAAAAACTGAGTTGAAAAGAGTTAGATGTTTGGATATTAATATTCTTGGTACCATAAATGTGCTTGAAGCTTGTTTAAAAGAAAAAGTAGAGAAAATTCTCTTCACTTCTTCTTCAGAGATATATGGAGAAACAGATGGAACGCCTATTAAGGAAGATTTTCCCCAAAATCCAGTTTCTATCTATGCGATAACTAAACTTGCTGGAGAAGAATATATCAAGGCGTATGCAAAGAGATATGGCTTGAAATATTCAATTATCCGCCTTTTCAATGTTTATGGACCTGCTCAGGTTGCTGAGTTTGTTATACCCCGATTTGTAAAAAGAGTTCTGAATAATAAATCTCCAATTATCTATGGAGATGGTTCCCAAATAAGGGCTTTTTGTTTTATTGAAGATGCTGTAAAAGGAATAAGCGCGGCTTTACTAAACTCAAATAGTAACAATCAAATTTTTAATATTGGTAATAATAAAGAGCCCATATTAATGAAAAACTTAGCGAATAAAATTATAGAAATAGCAGGGAAAAAATTAGAACCTGAATTTATTCCAATGAGTAAATCGGACCGGGATTCTTCCAGGGAAATCAAAAGAAGAATTCCTTGCATAGATAAAGCCAGTAATTTATTAAACTATCAACCACAGATTTCTTTGGAACAAGGCGTAAGGATAATTATGCAAGCTGGTGAAATTCCTGAATCATGGGTTGAGAGTTTATAAAAAAATGGAAAAATATATTCCATACGGACATCAATGGATAGATGATGAAGATATTAATGAAGTTGTTAAAGTTTTGAGGGGTGATTGGATAACCCAAGGGGGGAAAATTGAAGAATTTGAAAAAGCAGTTGTTGACTATTGCGGAGCAAAATATGGCGTAGCAGTTTGTTCGGGAACAGCTGGTTTACAAGCTGCCTATTTAGCAGCTGGAATTAATTCAGGAGATGAAGTAATTGCCACTCCTTTAACTTTTGCAGCTACTGCTAATACTGTGGTTTGTTGTGGAGCTAAACCAGTTTTCGCTGACATTGATGAAAATACATTGAATATTGATCCAGAAGAGATTAGAAAAAAAATAACAGATAGAACAAAAGCAATAGTTTCTGTTGATTTTGCTGGTCACCCCTGTGAATACGAGGAAATTTTAGAAATTGCTAAACAAAATAATCTTTTAGTAATTGAAGATGCTTGTCATGCTTTAGGCGGGGAGTATAAAGGGAAGAGAATTGGTAGTTTCGCTGATATGACAATTTTAAGCTTTCATCCAGTAAAAGCGATTACCACTGGAGAAGGGGGAATGGTATTAACAAACAACAAAGAGCTTTATGAAAAATTAAAAAGAATCAGGCATCATGGAATAATAAAAAGACCAGAAAAAGGCAATTGGTATTATGAAATAGAAAGTCCAGGATTAAATTTAAGAATTACTGATTTTCAATGCGCTTTAGGTTTGAGCCAATTAAAAAAATTAGACAAATTTATATCAAGAAGAAGAGAGATTGCAGAAATGTATAATAACGCGTTCCAAAACATTAAAGAGATTATAATTCCCAAAGAAAAAGATTATGTAAAATCAGCCTGGCATATATATCCAATCCAAGTGCAAGGAAATGACAGAAGAAAAGTATTTGAACATTTGCAAGAGCAGGGAATAGGTGTTCAAGTTCATTATATGCCTGTTCATCTTCATCCATTTTATAGAAAAAGATTTGGCTACAAAGAAGGGGATTTTCCAAAAGCTGAAAAATATTATCAAAGAGCAATTAGTTTGCCTCTTTTTCCAAAGATGAGCAATCAAGACGTTGAATATGTAATCCAATCAGTAGAGAAAATAATATGAGCAAGAAAACTACAGCAATAATTCAAGCCAGGATAGGTTCAACAAGGTTGCCTAAAAAAGTTTTAATGAATATTGAAGGCAAATCCATGTTTTGGCATATTGTTAATAGATTAAAATTTTCAAAAAAACTTGATGATATTATTTTAGCAATCCCTGATTCAAAAGAAAATGATGTTTTAGAAAAATTTGCCAAAGATAATAAAGTGAAATATTTCAGGGGAAGCGAACAAGATGTTCTTTCAAGGTATTACGAAACTGCCAAGAAATTTAATGTTGATATAATAGTAAGGGTAACATCAGATTCTCCTTTGATTGATCCTATAATTGTTGATAAAGTGATTGAAAAACATTTAAGCTCAAAAGCAGATTTTACAGCTAACTTTTTAGAAGGGAAAAGAGCGATTTCAATTAAGAGAAGTTTCCCGCATGGTTTAGAAACCGAGGCCTTTAATTTTTTAACTTTAGAGAAAAGCCATCAACGAGCAAAAAAAGCCTATCAAAGAGAGCATGTTGATCCTTATATTTTTGAGCATCCAGAGATATTTCGTTTAGCTGATATTGAAAACAAAGAAAATCTTTCTTATATGCGTTGGACAGTTGATGAAATAAAAGATTTGGAATTTGTTAGAGAAATTTATAAAAGATTATATAAAAAAGGAAAGATTTTTCTGATGAAGGATGTGGTAACTCTCTTAAAACTATATCCTGAGCTTATGGAAATAAATAAAGATATAAGACAAAAAGAAATATGAAATCAACAAATCAAATAAAAATAGCTGATAGACCAGTAGGAGAAGGGTGTCCTTGTTTTATTATTGCTGAGGCAGGAATAAATCATAATGGAGATATAAGTATTGCTAAAAAGATGATTGACTTTGCTGTAGATTGTGGGGTTGATGCTGTAAAATTCCAGACTTTTACTGCTAAAGAGTTTATTAGCAATGAAGATGAAATTTATGAATATAAAAGTCAAGGAAAGACAGTTAAGGAATCTATGCTAAAGATGTTTGAGAGAAATGAATTCGCAGAAGAAGAATGGGGAGAAATTGCTGATTATTGTAAAAGAAAAGAGGTGATATTTTTCTCCACGCCTCAAAATTTATCAGACCTTAAACTTTTGCTTAAAATAGGGGTTCCAGCAATAAAAGTGGGTTCAGATGATTTAATTAATTTACCTCTTCTGGAGGAATATTCAAAAAAGGGCTTACCAATGATTATTTCTACTGGCATGGCTTATCTTTCAGAAATTGATGAAGCGATAAGAATAATTGAGAAGAATAACAAAGAATTGGCAGTGCTTCATTGTGTTTCATCTTATCCAGCCGAGTTCGAAGAGTTGAATCTAAGAAAAATAAATACCCTAAAGAAAGCTTTCCCCAAGTGTGTAATTGGTTTTTCTGACCATTCAAAAGGTATAATGGCTGGTATTACTGTTGTTGCCTTAGGGGCTAAGATTTTAGAAAAACACTTCACTCTTGATAAAAATATGCCAGGATCAGACCATTGGTTTTCCGCAGATCCCAAAGAATTAGAAGATTTAATTAAAGGGGTAAGGAATATTGAGAAATCTTTAGGTAGTTCAGACATTAAACCCACTGAAAAAGAAATTGAAATGAGAGAATTATGTCATCGTTCAATAACCGTGTCCCAAGATATTAAAAAAGGAGAAATACTGACTAAAGAAAATATCACAATGCAAAAACCAGGAACTGGCTTAGCTCCTAAGTTTATTGATTTTGTTGTTGGAAGAAAAGCAAAGCAAGATATAAAAAAAGGGGAATTGATAACTTTAGAAAAAATATGACAAAAAAAGAATTCCAAAAAATGCTTGTTAAAACAATAGATAATCAGAACAATCCATTCCATCCCTTTGTTTTTATCCACGGCAAGCCCAAAATCGGCAAGAATGTCTATATCGGGCTTTTTTCTGAAGTTAATGCTAAAGGAGCAGAAGTTAAAATCGGTGATAACTGCGATATAGCTTCTTTCGTTTCCATAAATGTAGCTGATTCACATAGAAAATGCCTTGGCTTAATGAGTGAAATTGAGTACAAAGATATTATTATAGAAAATAATGTTTTTATTGGCTCCCATTGTTTTATTAAAAAAGGAACTCATATTGGACACCATTCAGTAGTTGCTGCTGGGACAATTGTTGAAGGAATAGAAATAGCTCCCTATTCATTGATTATTGGCAATCCAATGAAAGTGAGAAAAGGTTATTATAAAAAATTTTTTAAAAAAAATGATTGAAAAAAGTTTTGATAAAAATTGGGAAGATAGTATTTACTCAAAAGGAAAGCAACTAAATTTATATCCGTATGATATATTGGTAAGTATAGTAGCAAGAAAATTCCTTAATATTCCTAAGTCAGAAAGAAATAAAATTAAAGTGTTAGATATTGGATGCGGGGGAGGAAATAATGCTAAATTTTTAGCAGAGAATAATTTTGATGTTTATGGCATCGATGGTTCAAAGTCTACTATAGAAATTTGCAAAGAGAGGTTTAAAAAGTGGAACCTAAGAGGAAGTTTTGTTTGTGGAGATTTTGTAGAACTACCATACGAGAATAATTTCTTTGATTTAGTAGTTGATAGGGAAAGTTTATATGCCAATAAATTTGATGACATTAAAAATGCAATACAAGAAATCTACAAGAGATTAAAAAATAACGGGCTTTTTGTCAGTTTTATTTATAGTTCTTATCATCCAGATAGAGAATTTGGGGAAATGATTGAACCAAACACTTTCAATAATTTTAAGAAAGAAAGTTGCTTTTATGAAGCGGGAACTGCTCATTTTATAGATATTAAAGAGATTTATGAATTGTATTCAAGATTTAAAATAGAAAATATTATGAGGCATTCGCTGGTTGAGACTTATAACAAATCACATAGGTTTATGGAATTTGACGAGTATATAATAATTGCTAAAAAAACAGAAAAATGATAGACATTTTGTTAGTTTATCCTATCCCCACAACAGATTCCCCGACCAGGTTTACGCCTTTGTCAATTCTTTTTCCCGGAGCAATGTTTGAGAAACAGGGATTAGAGGTAGCCTATTTTGATGAACGATTTGACTCGGAGGAAATGCTGGTCAATTTAATAAAACATTCAAAAGAAATTGGCGTTAGCGCTTTTACCGGGTACCAGACGGGCCGTGCCGCAAGAATTCTTAAGAAAGCAAAAGAAATCAATCCAAATATTATTACTAGTGTGGGCGGGCATCACCCCCGGATATTGCCCAAGCAAGTTTTAGCAGAACCATTTGTAGACAAGATATGGACTAATAGAGTTTATGGTGAAAACCTTTTTCCATATAATAAGCGGACCAAAATTCATTTTCAGCGTACAGATATGCAGTATCTTACTTCGTGGGGATGTCCAATGGGGTGTTCATTCTGTGGCTTAAGTTCTGACTGGGCGCCAAGAGACATCCAGAAGATTGATCGAGAATTAAAAATTATCCATAATGACGTTGGCTTTAAAGAGATATCTTTTTCTGATCCTAATATCGTCTGTGGATTTTATAGGGACGGCGATAGAATAATAACCATAGACCGTGTAAAAAGAATGAGAGAAATTGGAAAAATCCTGAGGGACATAAATGTAAGATGGGATGGTAATACTCGTGCTGATTATATAACTCCTGAGATGGTTGATGCGCTTGTTTATTCTAAATGTTATTCTTTAGAATTTGGCTGTGAATCAGGGAATGACTATTTTCTTCGAAAGGTTATTAGAAAAGGATATGGCGTTGATACTATAAAAAGAGCTGTCCAGAATATTAAAGGTTCTGGTGTCTCGGTTATGTATAGCTTTATGGCTAAGATGCCTAGAGAGACTCCAGAAATGCTTAGAGATACCTTTGACCTTATAGATTGGATTATCCAGAACGATCCGGATGCCCGGGTTTCCATTTACAACTACGCTCCATATCCAGGAACTTCTATGTATGAGGATGCTGTTGCTGGAGTAGATGGTTATCCAAAGTTTATTCCTCCAACCTCAATGGAAGAATGGGGAAAAATAAAACTTATGCACTCTCCTCTTTATTGGATTACCGGTCTTTGTTTTCGTGAAGATAATTCGCGTAGAAATTTTCCTGGAGAAAGTTGGAATCTTATTAAACCCTATATTGAGCTTGCCAAAAAGAAATGGAGGGATAGAGACATTGATGATTTTCCCTGTCAGGAAGTTGAGACCCTTATTGCTAAACAAGTAAAAGAATAATCCAATATGACTACAATTCTTACAGCTCATCAACCAGTATATTTACCATGGCTTGGATTGTTCCACAAGATTGCTATAAGTGACGCTTTTTGTTATTTTGATGATGTCCAATATTTAAAAAAAGATTGGAACAGTAGAAACAAAATTAAAATTCAAAATAATGAAACATGGCTGACAATACCGGTTTTAACAAAAGGTTATAGAGAAAAAACGATAAAAGAAATAGAAATAGATAATTCTATAGATTGGCGAAGAAAACACTGGAAATCAATATATTTAAATTACAAAAAAGCCCTTTATTTTAATAGATATTCAGATTTTTTTGAAGATGTATATAAAAAAGAATGGCATTATTTAACGGATTTGAACGAGTATATGCTAAAATGGTTTCTAAAAGAATTAGGCATTAATGTTAAATATTACAAAGCATCGGAATTAAATTTTGAAGGATATAAATCAAATTTGGTATTAGATATGTGTAAAAAATTAGGGGCAGATTTATATATTTTTGGAGCATTAGGCAAAGATTACGTAGAAAAAGAAAAGTTTGATAGACAAGGAGTTAAAATATATTTTCAAAATTATAAACATCCTGTATATTTCCAACTCCTTGACAAATTTCTCCCTTATATGAGTATTGTTGATTTATTATTTAATTGCGGTGATAAAAGTTTAGAAATTTTAATGGAAGGTAATATCACTAAAAAAGAGTTGATTAAAAAATTTAAATTATCATGAATCAAGAAAACAACAATAAAATTTTAATAATAACAGCCCATCCTGATGATGAAGTTTTAGGGTGTGGAGGAACAATTGCCAAATACGCTAAAGATAATGATATTTATATTGCTATTTTAGGAGAGGGTATTTCCTCTCGTTATCAAAAAAGAGAAGAAGCGAGCAAAGAGGAATTATCAAGTTTGAAAAAACAGAGTCAAGAAGTAGGAAGATTTTTAGGGGTTAGAGAAAATTTATTTTTTGATTTGCCTGACAATCAATTTGATACTATTCCGTTTTTAAAAATAGTTAAAGAAGTTGAGCAAGTTATTAAAGAAATTAAACCGGCTATTGTCTATACCCACCATTTCGGGGATTTAAATATTGACCATAGAATTACTTTTCAGGCAGTATTAACTGCCACCAGACCGATAAACAATTGTTCAGTTAAAGAAATATACTTATTTGAAGTTCCTTCTTCCACTGACTGGAGTTTTGGGAAAATAAATAATCCTTTCTCGCCTAATATTTTTGAAAATATATCTGATACTATTAACAAAAAAATTGAAGCAATGAAGATTTATAAAACAGAAATTAGAGAGTTTCCACATCCTCGTTCTTTAGAGGGTTTAAAAATTCTTGCTAAAAAAAGTGGAATGGAAAATGGCTTGAATTATGCTGAAGCTTTTGAGTTAGTAAGAAGTGTAAAATGAAAAATATTAAATTTGGTTTAAAACTTTGGTCAACTGATTATAGTTTAATTAAAAAAGCAGAAGAGTTAATTAAAGAAAATGTTTTTCATTATATTGAATTAATGGTAATTCCTGATACAAAGATTTCTCTTTTCCAAAAAATTAAAGCCCCTTATATTGTTCATATTCCTCATAGTGGTTTCGGTTTGAATATCGCTGATAAAGAAAAAAAGGAATTTAATCTAAAAACGATAAATCAATCCATTGAATGGGCAGATAAACTTAATGCTAAGTATTTAATTCTCCATCCTGGATTTGGAGAAATTATAATAACAAAGGATTTTTTAGCAAAAGTAAACGATAAGCGAATTTTAATTGAAAATATGCCAAGAAATGGAATAAATGATGAAAAAATGCTTGGTTTTACCCCAGAACAAATTAAAGAATTGACAGAGAATAAATTTGGCTTTTGTTTGGATTTAAACCATGCGATAAAAGCTGCGATAAGTTTGAAAAAAGATTACAAAAAATATATTAAAGAGTTTTTGAAATTAAAACCAGCAATGTTTCATATTTCAGATGGAAATTTAGACGAGGAAAAAGACGAACATTTGAACATAGGAGATGGGGGATACGATTTTAAATTTTTAATAAATTGTGTTAAAGAAAATGAATCTAAATATTTAACATTAGAAACACCCAAAGATAATTTGAATTCATGTAAACAAGATTTAGAAAACTTAAAAAAACTTAAATCAATATTTAATAATTAATAATGTTTATTCAAAAAGAAAAAATTCCAATTATAATTCTTTGCGGGGGAATGGGCACCCGTTTAAAAGAGGAAACTGAATTTAAACCAAAACCAATGGTGTTCATAGGAGAGAAACCGATTTTATGGCATATTATGAAAATATATGCTCATTATGGCTATAGGGATTTTATCTTAGCTTTGGGATATAAAGGTGATTATATAAAGGACTATTTTATCAAACAAAAATATTATGCTTCAGATTTTACTCTTAATACAGGTCAAGGAGATTTTTTAGGGATTAATGTTAACGATGAACTTAAGAAAGATAATTTTAATATAACTTTTTCAGATACTGGATTAGAAACGCCCCACGGCGAAAGAGTTTTAAAACTTAAAAAATACATTAATAATGACTTATTTATGGTTACTTATGGCGACGGCGTTGCTGACATCAATATTGATAAGTTAGTTGAATTTCACAAAAACAAAGGGGTAATAGCAACTATAACCGGGGTTAATCCTGTATCAAGGTGGGGTTTACTCAATCTTGATAAAAATGATTTAATAATTAATTATGCCCAAAAGCCGACTCTCCACGGTTATGTTAACGGTGGTTTTATGGTTTTTAATAGAAAATTCTTTGATTTCTTAAAACCAGGAAATATGATTGAAGATACTTTTCCAGAATTAGCCAGTCAAAACCAGTTGGCTGTTTATAAACATCAAGGTTTTTGGTATGGTATGGATACTTATCGGGAGTATTTAATTTTAAATAAACTTTGGAGAGAAAATCCAAAGTGGAAAATATGGAAAAACTAACAAATATTTTAGTAACTGGCGGAGCTGGATTTATTGGGAGTCATTTAGTAGATAGATTAATAAAACAAAATCATAAAGTAGTGGTGATTGATAATTTGTCTTCTGGGAAAAAAGAGAATATAAACCCAAAAGCTAAGCTCTATAAAATTGATATTAGAGATTCAAAAATCTCCCAAATTTTTGAGAAAGAAAAACCGCAAGTTATTTTTCATTTAGCTGCTCAGTCCATTGTTGATATTGCTTATAAGAATCCTTTAGAAACAATACAAACAAATATTATAGGCACAGCTAATATTTTGGAGGCCTGCAGGATAAAAGGGGATTTAAAATCTATAATAATAGTGTCTTCGGATAAAGCTTACGGCAAAGCCAAAAATCTGCCATACAAAGAAGAGGATCCTCTTTTAGGCGATCATCCTTACGATTTTTCAAAAACCGCTTCTGACTTATTAGCTCAAACATATTTTAAAACCTATAACATGCCTATTGCTATAACCAGATTTAGCAACGTTTTTGGCTCCAGAGATTTTAATTTCGGTAGAATTATTCCGGATGTTTTTGAATCAATTATAAAAAATAAACAGCTTTTAATAAGAAGTAACGGCCAAATGATTCGGGAATATACTTATGTGGATGATATAGTGGATGGCTGTATTAAATTGAAAGAAAATATAGAAAAAATTAAAGGAGAGGCATTTAATTTTGGAAGCAAAAATATCTTCAACGTTATTAACCTTATTAAAAAAATAGAACAAATATTAAATGTGAAGGTTAATTATAAGATATTAAATATTGCTAAAAATGAAATCCCAGAACAATATCTTGATTACACAAAAGCGGAAAAACTATTGGGTTGGCATCCTCAAACAACTTTTGAACAAACAATAAAAGAATCATTCAATTGGTACAAAGTTAATTTATGAAAATTACATTTCTTGGAACAAATGGCTGGTACGATACTGACACCGGCAATACTATCTGCACCCTTATAGAAACAGAGGATTGTTTTATTATTCTTGATGCTGGTAATGGTTTTTATAAATTAGATAAATATATCAAAAATGATAAACCGATTTATCTTTTCTTAAGCCATTTTCATTTTGACCATATTGTCGGCTTACATTGTAAAAATAAATTTAATTTCAAACAAGGAATTAAAATATATGGACAAAAAGGTACAAAAGATATTCTTAATAAAATAATTAACCAGCCCTTTACGCTTCCTCTTCAACATAAAGAAGTACTATTCAATATAGAGGTTTATGAACTTCTTGAACAAGCAAATACTTTGCCTTTTTCTGTAAAATCTAAACCTTTATTGCATTGGTCTCCTTGTTTAGGTTTTCGTTTTGAATTTGAAGAAAAAATAATTAGTTATTGTATAGATACTGGCCCATGCGAGAATCTTATAGAATTAGCTAAAAATGCTGACTTACTTATTGCGGAATGCTCTTTTAGAATTAATGAACATCATGAAGGTCTTGCCCACTTAAATCCAGGAACTGCTGCTAAAATTGGCCAAGAAGCAGAAGTCAAAAAATTGGCCTTAACCCATTTTGATGCTTATAGATATCAAACCTTAGAACAAAGAAAAAAAGCAGAAGAATTTGCAAAAAAGATATTTCCTAATACAATTGTGGCAATAGACGATATGCAAATTGAAATATAATAAAAAAGCACTCATATGTTATGAGTGCTTGGAAGAGCTGATTATTTTCAGCATTATTTCCAGCCAATGGCCCTTTTTAAGAATTCCTTGTGGCTAGGAAGCATATCTTCCGGAACATTATCAAACCACTTGCCTTTTATTGGATTCACAGCCAGCTCAACCAGAAAAACAGTTCCAAGAGTATGACCTCGAGTATCAACGCCGCCAGTGAGTACTCCAGTGAATTCTAATCTTTTTACATCTACATGGAGCTCTCTATTGATAACCTTGCGTACAGTTTGCTCGTAATCATCTCCAAACCGGATATAACCACCTGGGAAATGCGAGCCCTGATAATGTTCGTCATGTCTAGGCGTAACTAATATCCTATCTGGATTGTCAATATTATCCACCACAATTGCTTCAATACAAGTTTGAGGCACCACTCTGATAATAGCATTAAAAAGCTCTGTGCCAATGCCTTTCTCAGGATCTTCAATGCGTTCCAAAGCACGAGCAGCCACTTCTTTCAATTCATCTTGAGACAACTTTGAAAAATCAAAATCCAAAATTTCATGTACATTCATTTTCTTTCCTTTCAAAATCAGATAATATTGCAATTTAGATAAAAAGAACTATGTTTAGCATTATAAATAAATATTCAAAAAAGTCAATAAAAAATAATTTAAAAATAGTTTATGAATATAAATGAAGCAATAGAATTTTTAGATAAACAAGTTCCAAATCCTTCAGAGGGTTTGCCAGATGAGGTGTTTTATTATATCAGCAGAACAACTCCGTTGGTAAATGTTGATTTACTGATAAAAGATGAAAAAGGCCGGACGCTTTTATCCTGGAGAGATGACCAATATACTGGGAAAGGATGGCATGTGCCTGGCGGGATTATAAGATTTAAGGAAAAACTTGAAACAAGAATTCAAAAAGTGGCAAAAAATGAAATTGGCGCCGCAGTTAAATTCGACCCGGTTCCGATTGCTATTAATCAAATAATGTGCAGAAACAATACGAGAGGTCATTTTATATCAATATTATATAAATGTTTTCTTACGAATAAATTTATTCCTAAAAATAAAAATCTAACAAACAAAGATCCAGGGTATCTTAAGTGGCATACTACTTGTCCTGACAATCTGTTGAAATTTCATGAGATTTACAGGAAGTTTCTATGAATAAAATAAGAGTAGCCGATTATATTTTTAAATATTTAGCCGATTATGGAATTAAACATGTTTTTTTGGTAGTCGGCGGCGGCGCTATGCATTTGAACGATGCATTGAGAAAAGAGAAGCGGATTAAACATATCTGCACCCATCATGAGCAGGCGGCTGCAGTTGCAGCTGAGGGGTATGCCAGGACACAAGAGGGATTGGCAGTGGTTAGTGTAACTTCCGGCCCTGGAGGAACCAATGCTTTAACAGGAGTTATTGGACAGTGGCTTGATTCTGTTCCAGTATTATACTTGTCTGGCCAAGTAAAATATGAAACAACAATTGCGTCTGTTCCTGATAACAACCTACGTCAATTAGGCGATCAAGAGATTAATATAATTGATATTGTCAGGCCAGTGACTAAATACGCAAAGATGATAACTGATCCAAAGACGATAAAGGTCGAATTAGACAGGGCTATTCATATTGCTACTTCAGGAAGGCCGGGTCCAGTATGGTTGGATATACCGTTGAATGTTCAGGGGGCATTGATTGACGAGCAGAGTTTTCAAAACGAGAGTATAAATAACGTTTTGCCAGAGATAGAAGATAAGACTATTTCTGCAGTTATCAAAGAGCTGCAAAAAGCCAAGAGACCATTGTTAATCGCTGGTCATGGTATTAGAATTTCAAAAGCTAAAGAACAATTTCTGAAATTAGTTGACTTGTTGGACATTCCAGTTGTAACAACCTTTAATGGTTTTGACTTAATTCCTTCCAAATCAGATAATTTTGTCGGCAGAATAGGAACATTGGGCAGCCGCGCAGGAAATTTCGCGCTGCAAAACGCGGATCTTGTTATTTGTCTTGGAACCAGAAATAATATCAGGCAGGTTAGCTATAATTGGCCTTCGTTTGCCAGGCATGCGAAAAAAATTATTGTTGATATTGATGATGCTGAATTGCATAAGAAAACAGTAAAAGGCGATTTTTTGATTCGTTCTGATGCGAAAGTTTTTATAACTAAGTTGTTGGGAAAAATTTCTGATGGTTTTAAGATTGATAAAACATGGCTTGAATGGTGTTTAACGCGCAAGAAAAAATATCCTGTTGTTTTAGATAAATATAAAATTCCAAATGAACATTGTGTTCATCCTTACCATTTTATTGAAGAATTGACAGCCGTATTAGATGATAATGTTATTGTGGTTGCGGGAAATGGAACGGCATGCGTTGTTTTGTTTCAGGCCGGTGCTGTCAAAGCGGGACAGCGTATTTTTTGGAATTCAGGTTGCGCGGCAATGGGGTATGCTTTGCCTGCATCTATGGGCGCGGCTTTGGCAGGGAATCGGGACGTAATTTGTATTACAGGAGATGGTAGTATTCAGATGAATCTTCAGGAGCTGCAAACTATTAAGCACTATAATTTGCCTGTGAAAATATTTATTTTAAATAATCAGGGTTATCGCTCAATTGAGATGACGCAGACAAAATTTTTTAATGGTGAGTTTATTGGCTGCAATAAAGAATCGGGTATTTCTTTCCCAGATTTTTCCAAACTTGCGGATTTATATGATTTGAAATATTACAGAATAAATTCAACCATCAAGATGCGAGAAGTAATTAAGAGAGCTTTATCTTATAAAGGAGCGCTGATATGCGAAGTTGTTTTGAATAATCGCTATATCTTTGCTCCTAAGCTGTCATCAAAAAAAATGCCTGACGGACGCATAGTATCCAAACCATTAGAAGATCTTTCTCCGTTTCTTGATCCGGATGAATTTAAAACCAATATGATAATTCCTTTGCTTTAATTTGAAAATTATGTTATTATTCAAAATAAAAAAGTTCTTTAAAAAGGAGGTGATAAAAATGATAAAAGGCATTGCTTTTGATTTAGACGGCACACTTTACTATGGCAATAAAGTTATAGAGGGCGCCTTAGATACGGTAAATACTTTGATAAATTTAAATTATCAGATACTTTACTTTACAAATAATTCCGGGAAGACGCAGCAGCAGATTATTGACAAATTAAAAGGCTTTGGTTTTCGAGCAAATATGCAGAATACATATTGCTGTTCATACGTTATTTGTTCCTACCTGATGGAAAAGAAAATTACGTCTGTTTGCTTAATAGGCACTGATGATTTAAGGAGCGATTTAGAATCTCATAACATCAGAGTTGAGAATTCTTTGGCCGTATCTGCGGTGGTCGTGGCTTTTGATTCATCTTTAAGTTATGACAAGATAACAATGGCGCTGGAGGCGATAAATAATGGGGCTAAATTAATAGTCGCCAACACAGACCCTTCTTATCCCATAGAAAACAATAGAAGATTACCTGGTTGTGGAGCTATGGTTGGCGCAATTGTCGGCGCAACATGTCATACCCCTGATTTTATTGTCGGCAAACCAAACACATACATGCTTGAATTGCTTTGTAAAGAGCATAATTTTTCTTCGAAAGAAATTTGTATAGTGGGAGACAGTCCTGAAAGTGATATTAAAATGGCAGATAATTTTCAATGTCAAAGCATACTTTTTGACTCCGAGGACGCTTTCCCGACATTTTCAGGCAATAAAGTAAAAAGCCTGCATGAAGTTATTTCATTAATCAATAAGAAAGGAGATTAAAAAAATGAACGTACTTGAATACAAAATGGTGGATATACTTAAAGTGTTAAAGAATGAGTATGGTGTTTTTGAGATTAAAGCTGAATTTGAGGCCGAAGGGAGCCGGATGGAGGAAATGATGCGCCTTAAAGATGTCACCACTTTTGTGGGATTACCGATTATATTAAAGACCGGTGGCGTAGAGGCGGTCACAGATGTATATAACGCACTGTCAATAGGCGTGAAAGGACTTATTGCTCCCATGGTTGAAACTCCGTTTGCCTTGTCAAAATTCCTGGCTCTCATAAAAAATATGATTGCCGAGGATAATAGGAAAGATATTGAATTCGCTTTTAATTTGGAAACTATAACAGCTTTTCAAAACATAGATAAGATGTTTGAACTACCCGATGTTCCAATGTTAACCGGAGTAACTGTCGGAAGGGTTGACTTAACTGGGTCTATGGGCTTAGGAAGGGAAGCCATTAATACATCCAGCGAAGTGTACAGCATTTGCGAAAAGGTTATGTCAAAAGCTAAAAAAAGAGGGCTTAAGACAGGTTTGGGCGGAGGTATTTCAAAAGAGGCCATACCGATTATAACAAAATTGACTAAAAGCAAATTGCTTGATAAGTTTGAAACGCGCAAGGTCGTATTTCCGGCTGCTTCTTGTAAGTATGGAAACGCCGCGATATTAAAGGCGGTTGAATTTGAGCTTTTATGGCTTAAGAGCAAGCGAAGGTATTACTCGCGTGTCAAAGTTGAGGATGAAAATAGAATAACAATGCTTGAGAAAAGACTTAAGCAATAATTTTAAAACCCCGAGATACAAAAGTACCTCGGGGTTTCAATTCTATATTATGAATAATAATTGCCATTTATGTAACAATAAATTATTTCCTGATCCAGTTCTACAATTAAAGGGGATGCCAAAAGCTGCTCAATATTATCCAGAAAAAAATGAGTTTGCAGAAGATATTGGTATACTTTTAACTATCTGGCAATGTTCAAGCTGTGGTTTGGTCCAGCATACTATGAGACCAGTGGAGTATTTTAAAGAGGTAATTACCGCTGCTTCATTATCAGAGAAATCCAGGTTGTCCAGATTGAATCAAATAAAAGAGTTTGTTAACAGGTTTGGATTACATGGCAAAAAGGTTTTAGATATTGGCAGCAATAAGGGTGATATGATAGATGTTTTGGAGGAGGCGGGTTTAATAGCGACAGGAATTGAGGCTTCACAAAAATCAGTAGAAATAGGAAAATCTTTAGGAAGAAAAATGATTAAAGGCTATATCGGGGATATAGATGAAATAGAAGGCGGTTTATTTGATGCATTTATTTCTTTAAATTACATTGAACATTTGCCTGAACCAGGTCGTATTATCAGAAACATATATAAAAATACTTTTGCTAATTCAATGGGATTTGTAACAGTTCCTAATTTAGAGTATTTATTAAAAACAAAATGTTTCTATGAATTTGTCGTTGACCACATTTCATATTTTACCAAAAAAACACTGACATACGCTTTTGAGGCAAATGGTTTTGATGTGTTAGAATGTCAAACCATTAATGAAGAAAACGATATTGCAGCAATAGTAAGAAAGAAAGAGGCCCTAGATATTTCTGGACATTTCAATGAAGTTGAAGAACTTATTAAAAATTTACAACAAATTGTAGCTGACTACAAATCAAAGAATAAGAAAGTGGCGGTTTGGGGAGCAGGCCACAGAACATTGGCATTGTTAGCTTTAAGCAAAGCGAATAATATTGAATATATAATTGATTCCGCGAAGTTCAAGCAAGGAAAATACGCCCCTATCTTGCATTTAAATATAGTGTCTCCAGAGCATTTGAAGAAAAAAAAGGTTGATTTAGTAATAGTTATGGTGCCCGGACTTTATCCTAGCGAAGTGTTAAAAACGCTGGCACAGATGAATGTCGGCGTGGAAGTCGCAACGCTTTGCGAAAACAAAATTGAGTTTATCCCGTTAGAAAACTCTGCCCTTTAGGGCGGTTGGGTTGAAAACCCCGCCTTTTCTAACGGGATTTATTAAAAATTAATAATTCAGTCCGGTAGGATCCGAACTAGCATCAATTTAGCGGAGCGAATTTTATTCAGATTCAAGGCGCGAGGAGTGAAGTGTGCCTTTAGGCACACGAGCGACGAGCAACAAAGAAACTGTATAAAATTCGCCCGCCCGCAGGGAAGGAAAGAATAGGTCAATTTCCTCGTCGCGCCTCGAACCTGACCTATTCTTTCGCTTCTAAAGTTGATGATAGTTTGGATCCTACCGGGCACAAAAAATGGAAAGAACAAATAGAGAAAAAAATAATAGGGTGAAATTGCAGGAAAAAAAGCCGTTAGCGTATGCAAAAATAATTAAACACTCAGAAAAGATAAAAAATAAAGAATGCGTCGCTTTAATTCAACTGCAATATAGATATAACTGCAATTTTATGTGCAAGCATTGCGCCATTGAGAGATTCAAACAAAAAGATGGCAGGCTTTTAGCTATTGCAGACGTTAAACGAATTGCAGATCAAGCCGATGCAATGGGCTTGGCAAGCATTTGTATTTCCGGGGGAGAACCTCTAATTTTTCCTGATATAAAGGATGTTATTGACGCAATAGGTCCAAATAGATTTGTTATTAGTATGGATACAAATGGATGGCTTCTAACGGAAGAGAAAGTAAAATGGCTTGTCGAAAAAGGTGTAGATAGGGTTCATTTAAGTATTGATGGTCTTGAATTCAATCACGATGATTTTAGAGGAACGAAAGGGTCATGGAAAAGATCTATTGAGGCTTTAGAACATTGTAAGAAACATAATCTTGGCGTTATTATCAACATTGTTGCCACAAAAAGTCTAATTTCATCAGGTGAATTGATTAAACAATTAGATTTTTTAGCTAAATATGGACAACATACAAGTATAATTTTTGCGAAAGCTACAGGAGCTTTTGAGCAGTATAAGGATGAAATATTGGATACAAAAGATATAAAATACATACAGACCCTGCATCAGCAATTAGGTGGAAAATATAATACTTCAACCCATTTATCTCCGAATTGTGGATATGAATTTGGTTGCATGTGTTTTAAAAGACATATGTCGATTACTGCTCATGGAGATGTGTTGCCCTGTCCCTGGATTCCAATAAGAATAGGTAATATCTTTGATGAGGATTTAGAAACCATAATAAAGCGCGGGTTGGGCATAAAGTGGTTTTCTTATGATTGTAAATTCAGTTGTCTGAGCGGCAACAGAGATATGTCATTCTATAAGAATATTATGCCCCAAATAGAACAATCAGATGTTTATCCTGTTGATTGGAAAAAGATTAACTGGTTTTAATATATGAGTATTTTGATAACTGGCTCAACAGGCTTTGTAGGCCGCAATTTGGTGGAGTTATTTTCAAAAAACAAATACCCAATATTGGCTTTGTCAAAGAAAGAGCTGGATCTTACTAAATCAGATGATGTGGGGAAATATTTTGAAAATAACCATATTGAAGCCATTGTGCATTGCGCAACGACATTGAGAGAGCCCATAGCTTATCCAGCGGATACATGTGAAAATAATTTGCGTATGTTCTTTAATATACAAAAGCATATGACGCCATCGATGAAAATGATAAATTTAGGCAGCGGGTCTGAATATGGAAGAAACTATTGGCGCAAAAAAATGCCTGAAGAATATTTTAATAAGCATATTCCACAAGATAGTCATAGTTATTCAAAATATTTGATTTCAAAGTATATTCAAGATATAAATCGTGAAAATTTGATTTGTCTAAGGATATTCGGCATATTTGGGAAATATGAGGATTATCGCTATAAATTTATATCTAATGCGATAGTAAAAAACTTGCTCAATATGCCGATCGTGATAAACCAAAACGTTATTTATGATTATTTATACATTACTGATTTCTTCAAAATCGTAGAATACTTTATAAATAATAAGACAAAAAATAGAATTTTTAATGTCACGCCGACAAAATCAATTGATTTACTGACAATCGCAAATATTATTAATAAACTAAGCGACAAAAAAAGCGAAATACAAGTGCTGAATCAAGGAATCGCAGTTGATTATTCCGGGGATAACAAAAGGCTTCTTTCGGAAATCAAAGATTTCCAATTTATTGAATACGAGAAGGCGATAGCCGAATTATTCGCATATTATAAAGAAACAAAAGATACTTTGGACGTAGATGCTATTAAACAGGATATTTACTTAGATTATGCAAAAGAGCTTCGTAAGAAATATTTCATATAATTTATATGGTCCAAAAATGTATACTTTGCAATAATAAAAAATTTAAAACTATTATTAAAATTAATAATGCGCCTGTTTGTGTGGCGAGATTATTAGATAAGAATGGGATACAGAAAGATAAAAAAATCTTGATAGAATTAATAAGTTGTACAAGATGTAAATTGTGCCAATTGAAAAGAGATAATTTTGTAGAACGTAATTTCTATGATAATTATCAAATGCTAATTTCGTGTTCTAAACAAATGCAGGATTATCAGAAACAACAATCTGAAGATTTTGTTAAGTATTTTAACCTAAAAGGGAAATCTGCCTTTGAAATAGGTTGTGGCGATGGTACGTTTGCCTCATTTTTGAATAAATACGGCTTAAAGACTATTGGAGTTGAGCCGTCAGAACCTTTTTATAATTTAGCTAAAAAGAAAATTAAAGTTCTCAATCAATATCTAAATAAAAAAACCTGTTTAGAGAAAAAACACTATGACGCTTTTGTTTCAACACAGGTATTTGAACATTTAAGTAATCCTAATCAAGTTCTAAGGGATGCAAAATTATATTTAAAGCCAAATGGAGTTGGTTTAATCGAGGTTCCATCTTTTTTAACCGCTATAAAAGATAACCGATATTATGATATTTTTCGCGACCATGTTGCCTATTATACAAAGTACACATTAGAATATTTACTAGCTAGGAATAACTTTCAAGTTATAAAGACATTTCACTCAGCAGATAATGAATATTTGACGACTTATTTTAAGAGCAATAATTATCATACTGATGAATTAAAATTATTTTCAACCGGCTATATTAATTATAAAAAAGATATTAAAAAACTATTTAGTTCATATAAAAATAAGAAAGTTGCTGTTTGGGGAGCTGGAGGAAAAGGTATAGCTCTTTTGTCTACATGCGATATTTCTCCGAAAGATATTCTATTTGTTATTGATTCGGATATCCATAAACAAGGTAAATATACAATGGGTAGTCATATTTTAATTAAATCTCCAAAAGAGATTAATTTTAAGAAATTAGATTTAATAGTAATTTCAGCTGTTATGTATCAAAAAGAAATCATCAAAGATCTTAAGAGTAAATATAATTATAAAAATAAAATAGCTCTTATATCGCCCAAGCCGCATATTATTTAATTCTCAAATCCTGTTATGGAAAACGAAAAACAACTTAGAAAAGAAATTTTAAATAAGGTTAAAAAATTCTATAAAGCTCAGAAAGAAGAGAAATTCATTCCGGGCGAAAGCCGGGTTAATTACGCTGGCAGAGTTTATGATGAAAAAGAAATAATGAATTTAGTTGATTCTTCTTTAGATTTCTGGCTGACTGCTAGCAGATATGCCAAACAGTTTGAAAATGACTTTGCCAAATTTTTAGGTTTAAAACACTGTCTTTTAACTAATTCTGGCTCTTCTGCTAATCTTTTAGCTGTTTCTGCTTTAAGATTAAAGCCAGGGGATGAAGTTATAACTACTGCCTCTGGTTTCCCTACTACTTTAAATCCTATTATCCAAAATAATTTAATGCCGGTTTTTATTGATATTGATTTAGGAACTTATAATATTAAAACAGAAGAAATTGAAAAAGCCATCTCGCCAAAGACAAAAGCCATTTTTATTGCTCATACTTTAGGTAATCCAGCCAAGCTAGATAAGATTTTAGCAATTGTTAAAAAATATAATTTATATTTTATAGAAGATAATTGTGATTCCTTGGGTTCAAAATATAAAGGCAGATATACTGGCAGTTTTGGACATATTTCTACTTGTAGTTTTTATCCAGCTCATCATATTACAATGGGAGAGGGGGGAGCAGTTTGTACTAATAATCCCTTGCTTAAAAAAAACATTGCCTCTTTTCGCGACTGGGGCCGAGACTGCTTGTGTGAGCCTGGCTGTGATAATACTTGCGGCAAAAGATTTTCTCAAAAGCTTGGCAAACTGCCTTTTGGCTATGACCATAAATATACTTATTCTCATATTGGTTATAATTTAAAAATTACTGATATGCAGGCCGCTATTGGCTTAGCTCAGCTTGAAAAACTACCTCTTTTTATTAAAAAAAGAAAAGAGAATTTCAAAGAAATATATAAATTTCTAAAACCATATGAAAATTATTTTGTTTTGCCAAAACCTGAAAAAGATTCTGAGCCTTCTTGGTTCGGATTTCCAATTTTAATAAAACCAGCCGCGTCTTTTAAAAGAAAAGAAATTGTTGATTATTTAGAAAATAATAATATCGCTACCAGAATGCTTTTCGGGGGAAATTTATTAAAACAGCCGGCTTATGAAAATATAAAACATCGTGTTTGCGGGACTCTAAAAAATACTGATTTGGCAATGAATAATCTTTTCTGGCTTGGCGTATATCCCGGAATTACCAAAGAGAAATTGAATTATATGATTAATACTATTAATAGATTTTTAAAAAACCATGAATAATAAGCCCCTATTAAGTATTGCTATTCTAACCTGGAACAGAGCTCCCTATTTAGAAAACCTTTTAAATAATATCTTGCCTCAAGCAAAAGAATTGAAAGAAAAGGTTGAAATATGTATTTCTAATAATGGCTCAACAGATAATACCCGCGAAGTTGTAATGGAATTTAAAGAAAAATATCCAGGCCTGATAAAATATAATGAAAATAAAGAAAACTTAGGTTTTGATAGAAACTTGCTTAAAGTAATGGAGATGTCTATCGGAAGTTTTATCTGGACTTTCGGAGATGATGATGATATTGTAGAGAATGGTTTAAAAGAGGTTGTTGAGTTTATCAAAAAAATCCCTAAAGAAAATGTAGGACTAATTACTCTAAAAGGAGAAGCGTATTTTATTGATAAGCAAACCAGGAAGAAAATAATCTATTACAATAGTTTAGATAAAAAGCATTCAGAGATATATAAAATAGATAAAAAGGATATTTTTTTTAGATTTGTGGAGTATATGTCTATATCAACACTGCTTTTTAATAATAAAACAGTTAAAAAGATATTTAGAGAAGATAAAGATATAATAGAAAAAGAGATTGGAGACGTGAGTATTCATGCCTTAATATATAGTTTAATGTTTTTAAAATATCCTCATATTAAGGGAATTACATTTAATAAAAAAATAGTTTATTCCGAGTTGGCTTATCATAAACCTTTTATTGAAGATAGACTTAGAGCAAATTATGAAATGCCAAAGAAATTATATCACGTGATGATATCTAACAAGTATATGGATGATTATTATGTTCCCTTGTTTGTTAAAAAAGATAAGGAATTAAGGCGAGCATTTGTTATAGATATGATGGTATTAAGAGCTTTTGATTCTTTTAATTATGTTTCTTATTCTGATTGTTTGAGATTATTTTTTCAATATGCAGTATTTATAGATGCTTTGTTATTTTCTTTGGTTTTTTCAATTCTTTTTCTAATCCCTGGCAAGGTTTTAAGATTTATGTATAAAGTTTTATTAATGATTAGATGCGGCAAAAAGTGGCGAAAACAATGGCAGTTTATAACTAGTTACAACTCTCAGCAACTTGGGGGCGCCAGAAGGTCAGCAGATACAGATGATATAGCTAACTAATCATCTATTATTATGTTTTTATGGAAATTATAATAGGAAAAGGAAATAAAATAGAGCGTAGTTCTATCCCTTTGAAAAAGGGTTTAAATGTCATTGGCGATATTGATGGAATCGTAGTTCCAGGTATTTTTGAACTTCGTCCTATAGATAAAAATGTAAGTAGTTCAGAATTATCGCAATTATCACCTGCCCAGATAAATGGAGCTGCAGTTTTTATTTTCTTAAGAGATGAAAATCACTTTGAGTGGGCTTCAGCTGATTTTTCAGGAATTTGTGATATTTTTTACGGCACAACATCTGATGGAAAACACATAATCGGAAATAATTTTTTTGAGATATTATCTAAATTTTCCTCTGTTACTTTAGAGAAAAAAGATATAATTTTTTTCATTCGCCACGGCTGTTTTCCTATGGGAAAAACTTTTTTCAAAGAAATTTCCCGTTCAAAAATTGGAAATAAACTGAAATTTAATGGTAATTTTTTTGAAGAAAATAATTTCAATTTAGAGAAAGATAAAATTGATATAAATTATGAAACTTTTAAAAGAATTTTTACATCGGTTTTAGAATGTATAGGAATTGAAAACGATGATGCGATATTTTTTAGTGGGGGGGTTGATTCTGGCCTTATAGCTGCTTTAAGTATCTTAAAATTTTCAAAACATCCTATTGCGATTACCGAACGCTATAACCAAGTTTTGAAGTGTAATAGAATGGATTGGGTTTTAGCTGAGAAAATCGCTGATTTTTTAGAAATGAAGCATTTAATAATAGATGTAGATTTTAATAAAGAAAGCGTTATTTCTCTTGTTAATGTTGTGGAAAATGTACCTTTATCGGCCCATTTATCTTTGGGGCTTTTAGACTTAAGCCAAAAGGTCGTTGAAATGGGTATAAAAAAAGTATGGTGTGGCCAAAATGCAGATCATTTATATAATCTTGGCCCTACTGCAAAAAGCTCAATAAGCAGGGGTGGATTTATTAAAAGATTTTATCTTAGCAAAGAATATATTTGCTCGCTTCCTGATATTTCTGACAACAAAACACCACTGAGATTTTTATACCAAACAGTAGGGGAATTAGGTATACTGGCTTTTAAAACTAAGCGGGGTTGGGGTTGGAACGTAAGACAACCCAAAACATTTAAGGAGTTTTTAAGCGTCTATGAAAATTCGGAAGAATGTTTACCTTTGCCCTTTAAAGATAAATCTCCAATAGATAAAAATATATCTAATAATTCTTTAAGTTATTCCGCTGCTAAAAAATTATTCTTTGATAGAAAAGCTCAATATCTTACCTCAGGGGATTCTAGGGTAGTTTATGCCGCGGCAGAAAAAGTTGGAATTAAAGCAATTTTGCCCTATTCGGCGACCAATATGATTTTTTTCTTTAGACATTTAGAGATGAATCTTGGCGATGTTTTGAAACCCAAAAAATTTATATATCGTTACCTGAAAGAGTTTTACAGTAAGAAACAATATAAAAAGTTGTATTCACTGAAAAAGAAGGAATATCAAAGCAAATCAGAATCTTTTTTGACTTGGTCAGATTGGCAAAAAGCAATAATTCAAGATACTAAATTTGGACAAGAATTAAAAGAGGAAACAGAAAAAATAAATTTACCGTCGGATTTTGTAAAAAGAATTAAAAATTCTTGCGATTTTTTAAATATTCAACATTTGGTTGGTATTTTTTGGTTTAAAAGTATTTTAGAAAAGGTAAAAAATTTGGGAATTAGTATAAAAACTATTGAATGATTTTACACCATGGAAAACAAAAGAAAAAAACGTAGATATTATTTAAATTAGTATTTACAAAAAAATTATGATTCAGGAAAAAAGATTCTCAAAAGAATTTCAAAAAATATCTAATCTTCAAGTTTCAGCTAATTCTTTGTTGAATTGGGTATTTCAAAAAAAATCACTATCTCTAAACAAAGAGCCCGATTATGTTATGGATTTATTTAGAGTCCAGTTATTGAATACATATTGTTTATATTCCAGAAGAAAACAATGTCAAAGTATTCGTTTTAAAAAATTTATTATTCCTAAAGGCAAAAAGTACGAACCTATTAGTCGGCTTGTCAAAAGTTTTCGCAATAAATCAGAATATTTTGTAGATGTTATTATTTATGGGAGTATTGCAGATAATACAGTGGTCAAAAATTGGAGTGATGTAGATATTTTTGCTATTGTCAAAGAAAAGGTTTTTGAAAATACCGATAGTTTTTTAACTCTGAGAATTTTTTTGACTTCAATTGAAGATGAGTTATATAAATTCGATTTTTTTCAACATCACGGAATTCAGTTTATAAACGAAGCTGATTTAAGATTTTATCCAGAATACTTTTTACCTTTGGAAGTTTTAAGATTTGGTAAATCACTAATTAACAAAAATAAGATAGAGTTTTTTATTCGTGATTCTATTCCAGAAAAAGAAAATCGTTTTTATAAAATAGCTGATTTGCTTAATCAATCTTCTAAAACCGGAATTTTAAAGCATCATGCCCGCAATGGAGTTTATTTGGAAGAAAATTTTAAAAACAAAGAAGATAATTTTTATCAATTAAAGTATTTTATCTCTTTAATCTTGCTTCTTCCTGGTTTATTTGTTGAGTTAGTTGATAAACCCATTTATAAAAAAAATTCTTTTGAAAAAATTAAAAGTCACTTCGATGATAAAAAAAATCTGGAAATAATCAACAAATGCGAAAAAATAAGATATTTATTTAAAGATTTAGAGGTTGTTGATAATACTATTCCAGATAAGGTCGTTGAGATTCTTGGCAATGGCTATTTTAAAAGAGCAAATATTTTGATGAAGAAATTAGTTAAAAGATATGAAATATATAAATCTACCTAAAAAACTTAACCAAGAGTTTTATCAGAAGTGTAGAATAGAATTGGTTAATCTTTGTCAAGGCAATCCTGATGTTGTTTCTATCTATGAGATTGGGACTGTTTTGTATCCGGGAATATCGGATTTGGATCTTATGTTATGTCTCAAGAATAAATTAAATAATGATTTAAATATTGAAGAACAATTTAGTCAAGAGCTTAATTATATTACTTCGGGACATGTATTAAAAATAAATGAAGAGAATTTTAGAGATATGTGTATTATTGATGATCGTCCCGACCTGAAATCAAAATATCTTTACGGAAGGAAATTTCAATTTTCAAATTTTGATGATAAAACATTTGAAATCTGTCGGATATTGGATTGGCTGCCAGTGTTGGTGTTTACTTTGTTAAGGTCGAGAAACTCCAGTCAAGTAGATGTTATAAAAAAGCTTTTGATTATGAGCTCTGTTGTCATAAGTTTGGACAAAGTGTCAAAATTAACAGGTAATTTTCAATTTTGTGAATTCGGAAAAAAAGTTTATAATTTGCGGTCAACTTGGTTCTCAAATAAAAATAGGATTCAAGATTTCGACATTTTATTTGTGGAGTCTGTAGTTCAAGTTCTCAAGGCTATAAAATTTATAGATGAATATTTAATCAAAAACAGATATATTTTTGGGGATTTAGGTAAAGTAGGAACGTTTCTTAAAATTCCCCGGGGACCGGAGTTTGTATTTGGTGACGAAACAGAAATAGAGAAAGGAAGAATAAGGTTACCAAAATCATTTTTCTTTTTTCTAGCCTCTCAAGCAGTTTCAAGCAATGGATTTATATCTAACCACCTTAAAAATTCATTCGATATAGAATTAACCGATTTGGATATAAATGACCACATTGATGATAAATTAAAAAAGACCATAAAAAAAAGAATTGAGTACTGCAATAGTTTAGCTGATTTTTTTAGAGCAAATAACCTAAAGACTGGTTTATTTAAATATGGTTGGTTTATATAAAACCCAAGATAAAATATAATTATGATAAAAAACAAAAAAATAATCGCCATAATTCCAGCTAGAGGCGGTTCAAAGACGATTCCTCATAAAAATATTGTTGATTTAGACGGATATCCTCTTATTGCTTATTCAATAATAGTCGTCCGATTATCAAAATTGATTGACAGAGTAATCGTCAGTACTGACAGCCAGGAAATTGCTGAAATTGCAAAAAAGTATGGAGCAGAAGTTCCTTTTTTGCGTCCTAAAGAGTATGCTGGTGATTTGTCTCCGGATATAGAATTTTTCAAACATGCAATTGACTGGTTTCGTCAGAACGAAGGATATGAACCCGAATACTTTGTTCATGTCCGTCCCACAACGCCTCTTAGAGAACCGGAAATAGTTGATCAAGCAATTGAAAAAATTCTTAATAATAAAGAAGCAACTTCTCTTCGTTCTGCTCATGAGCTAAGAGAACCCCCTCATAAGTTTTTCAAAATTGAAAACAATTTCTTTAAAGGATTATTTCCAGAAGACAAAAGGCCAGGATACCATAATTTGCCTAGACAGGTTTTCCCATCTGCTTATCATCCAAATGGCTATGTAGATGTTGTTAAGAGCCAGACAATTATAAATACTGACACTCTCCATGGAACAAAAATATTGCCATTTATAACTCCTGAGATTATAGAATTAGATCGTCCTGAAGATTTAAATTATATAAAGTTTGACTTAAATAGAAAAAAGTATAAAATAAAAGAGTTTTTGAAAAATAATTTTAATAAAATGACAAAATATAAAATTTCTTATATTCCAAAAGAAGTTCCAGAGATTAAGACAAGATTTAGACAGATAAAAACTAAAATTCCTGTTCTTGAGTCTGTTTCTTTGCTTCAAGATATGCAGAAATATGAGGTAAGTGATATGTGTATCCATGAATTGCCTATAGTTTGGGACAGAGCAGATGATTTTCAAGTTTATGATAGGTGGGGAAATAAATGGATAGATTTCACTTCTGGTATATTTGTGGCTAATGTTGGTCATTGCGCAAAGGAAGTAAGTGCTGCCATTGTAAAAAAAGTTGATAATAAATTGATACATTCCTATGTTTTCCCTAATGATTCGCGTGTAAAATTAGCAAAGAAATTATGTAAAATTACCCAGATGGATAAAACATTACTTGTTGTTACTGGTTCGGAAGCCAATGATGCTGCAATACAGATGATGCAACGAAACAGAAAAGGGAAAATATTATCAATAGACGGGGCTTATTATGGTGGCACTACAGCCTGTAGATTACTTTCAAAGAATGTAATTGATGAATTAATGAACCCCGACAAAATTAATCCTACTGAAATTGCAGGTGTTTTCTTGCAAACTTTCCGAGGACGAGATGCAAAATTTATGCCTTATGATTGGATTAGGACTTGGTGTAAATGGGCTCAAGAGAATGATATCCCAGTTGGTTTTGACGAAATGCAGTCTGGATTTGGCAGAACAGGCAAATGGTTTGGCTATCAAAATTATGATGTGCAGCCAGATTTTATTACTGTTGGCAAAGCTCTTGGTGGTGGATTACCTATCAGCGCTGTTATCGGCAGAAAGAAACTGTTAGAATTAAGCGATGATCTTTGGTCTACTCATACAGGAAATCCAATATGTTGCGCTGCTGCCTTAGCCTCGTTAGAAATTATAGAAAATCAAAAGTTAGTAGAAAAAACCGCTGCCAGAACTGATTGGTTTGGTCAGTTGTTGAAAGAAACATTTCCTAATCATAAAATATACGGTCAAGGAATGATTTGGGCATTATATACTGGTGATGCAAAACTAACACAAAAAATTATAGAAAAATGCGCAGAAAAGGGATTGCTTTTAGTTAGCACATACGGGCCTGCAATCAAGATCGGACCGCCTTTAACCATACCTGATGAAGCCCTGATTGAGGGAATTAAAGTAATAGAGGAGTCTTTTGAAGAAGTAATAAATGAAATATAAAAAAAGGTGAGATTTTTTCTCACCTTTGAGCGATATTTCTTTTTACCTAAAGAGAATAAGGAACGCTCCAATAATCCCGACCAGAAAACCCATCCACTCTTTTTTAGAAAGTTCTTTCCTTTCTTTAAGAATAAACCAACCAAAGAAAACTGGAATTATCGTAATACCCAATCCGTGTAAAGGAGTAGCTAAGCTTATAGGCGCTCCCAGTTGAAAGGTCCAATAGAGGGCAAAGAGATTTACAATCATGCTAAAACTTGAAGCCATAATTAATAAAATTATTTTTCTTGGAATTTGAAAAACTTGGATCATTTTTTGTCTTTCCAGCTTAAGAATTATTATAGATCCTAAAAAAGCTCCGCAATACCAGCCCATAAGGAATATCTCTTGAGCAATGTCTTTAGAAGACAATTTCATTAGGAAGATAACTGTCCCTAATATTGTAACCATTCCTAAGGTAAATAAGAACCATTTCTTATTGAGGATTTCCTTACTTTTATCTTGACTTTTCGTCGGTGATTGGAAAAGCCACATTGCCAAGAAACATAATCCTATTCCTAAAGTTGATTGAAAATTCCAAAGTTTGATTTCTGCTAAAAAAATTATCGCTAGGACAATAGGCACCATACTTATTAGCGGAAGAAATAACGCGGTTTTACTAAGACCTGCTTGGCATTCAAGCGCTCGCCATTGGAAGTAAACACCAAAGGAAGCTGTAAACCCCATAAGCCCCATTAAAATAATAATAGGATTTAGAGGAGCTTTTCCTAAAAAGAAAAAATAAACAACTGCCAGTAAGGCACAAAATAGAAACTGGTAAAAAACCCCTATAGATTTTTTAGCCAGCTTATTAGAAAGTACCTTATTCAAAATTATAATAGAGCTGTTCATAATTATAACCATGCAGAGAGCATATTTCCAAGACATTTTTTCTCCTTTCAGAATAGTCCAATATGTTTATGTTAAAGTACTAATTTTTATATCTTATTATTCTAAAATAAAATAGAATAAAAGTCAATACAAAGTTTTAGTTAGAGAAGTCAAAAGGGGTCAGGAATCTTTTAAAATAAAAAATTAAAAATTAATCTTGAATTATGAAAAACATACGTCATACAGGCATTGTTATAGGTAATTTAGAAAAATCTCTTCATTTTTACAGAGATGTTTTAGGATTAAAGGTCCAAAGAGACATGTTGGAACAGGGTGAGTTTATTGATAATATTTCTGATCTTAAAGATGTTAAAGTCAGAACAATTAAAATGTCAGCTGATGATGGCAATCTTGTAGAACTTTTATGGTATAAATCTCATCCAAGGAAAAGCAAGGGAGCAAAAGAGATTTGTACGACAGGAGTTTCCCATATTGCTTTTACAGTAGAAGATATTGATTATGAGTATAAAAGATTAAAGGAAAAAGGTGTTAAATTTCATTGTCCGCCCCAGATTTCTCCTGACGGCAGGGCAAAAGTTACCTTTTGCCAAGACCCGGAGGGAAATCTTATAGAATTAGTTGAAGAACTTAATGAATTTATGAAAAAATAATCCATGTTGTACGAATTTATAAAAAGAATTAAATTTTGGCGCAAAGAAGATAGGATAAGCCCGGAAAATCCTTTAAATCATTTGCGTTTGTATTTTCATGGCTCAATGACCAAGTTGTGTAAAAGGAAGTTTAAGCATTTTGGTACGGACGCAGAGCTAAGAACCCATGCTTTTGTAAGCGGGTGTTCAAATATAAGCATTGGGGATAGAGTTATAATAAGACCAAATTCAATTTTTTTTACTAAATCATTTGATCACAAAAATAGACAAGGTTCAATTACCATAGAAGATGATGTTTTATTGGGTCCAGCTATTCATATTTTTACTAACAGACACAGATTTACAGGATTAGATAAGCCAATTATTGATCAAGGATCAGAAAAATCTAAAGATGTCGTTATAAAAAAAGGAGCATGGGTTGGAGCAGGTTCAACTATTTTGCCCGGCGTTACCATAGGCAAGTACGCGGTTGTTGGGGCAGGCAGTGTAGTAACCAAAGACATTCCTGACCAAACATTAGCTGTTGGAGTTCCGGCTCGAGTTATTAGGGATTTGAAAAATCCAGAATCAATTTAAACATGAATTACTTAGAAAAATTTTCACTTTTAAATAAAATTGCTATAGTTACTGGCGCTGCACAAGGTAATGGTTTTGCTATTGCGAAAGGATTGTTAGGCGCGGGAGCAACAGTTTATTTTATTGATATTTTAAAACAGGAAATTTCAGACCCAAAAGCAAAATATATTATAGCAGATGTTATTAAAAAAGAAGATCTGGAAAGGGTAGTTAACCAGGTATATCAAGAACAAGGCAGAATAGATATTTTAGTTAATAATGCTGGCATTACTATATCAGAGCCAAGTGAATCTTACAGCCAGGAGAGTTGGGATAAAACATACAGAGTAAATTTAAAAGCAGTTTTTCAACTAAGCCAAATGGTGGCTAAACATATGATAGGACAAAAATCCGGAGTAATTATCAATATTACAAGTCTGGGTGCCGAACAAGGATTTCCTAATAATCCTGCTTATGTTGCTTTTAAAGGGGGATTGAAACAACTTAGTAAAGCATTGGCTAATGATTGGGCAAAATATAACATTAGAGTTAATAATTTAATGCCGGGCTACATTAAAACAAATATGACCCAAAAGAGCTGGAACGATCCGGTTTTAAGAACAAAGCGACAAAAGAAAACTATGCTGGGAAGATGGGGAGAACCGGATGATTTGGTAGGCCCTGCTATATTTCTTGCTTCAGATGCTTCCAGTTATATCACCGGCCATGATTTATATGTAGATGGTGGTTGGTTAGCAAAAGGTCTTTAATATAAAAATAAATTAATAAAAAATATGGAATCCCGTTAGAAATTCTGTATTAACAGGTTTTTAATCGGGGTATCATATCCAAATAGAATTTATGAAAATTTCTAACGGGGTGGAACAAAAAAGTAAAAAAATAGTAAAAATTGGAAATAAATTAATAGGCGATGAGCAACCAACTTTTATAACCGCAGAAATTGGAATTAATCATAATGGAGATATTGATATTGCCAAGAAATTAATAGATATGGCGGTTTTTGCCGGTTGTGATGCGGTCAAATTTCAGAAAAGGACTATTGAACTTGTCTATACTCCTGAAGAATTAGCCAGACCAAGAGAAAATCCTTTTGGACCGACTAACGGTGACTTGAAAAAAGGACTGGAATTTGGCGAAAAAGAATATCAAGAGATAGATAGATATTGTAAAGAGAAAGGTATAATCTGGTTTGCTTCTCCCTGGGATATGAAAAGTGTTGACTTCTTGGAAAAATTTGATGTTCCTTGTTATAAAATAGCCTCTGCTTGTTTAACAGATGATGAATTAGTGAAACAGATTAAATCTAAAGGCAAGCCAATTATTCTATCTACTGGTATGAGCACTATAGAACAAATTAAGCATGTGGTTAATGTGTTGGGTGAAGAAAATTTAATTTTGCTTCATTGTACCTCAACCTATCCTTCAAAACTTGAGGAATTAAATTTGAATGTTGTTCCTTGGCTAAGAAAAACCTTTAATTACCCGATTGGTTATAGTGGTCACGGAATCGGTGTTGTTGGATCTGTGATAGCTGTAACCTTGGGAGCTTGTGTTGTGGAAAGGCATATTACTTTAGATAGAGCAATGTGGGGAAGCGATCAGGCAGCAAGTTTAGAACCTAATGGTTTGAATAGGGCAGTAAGGGATATTAGAAATCTGCCCAAGTGTTTAGGAGACGGCCAAAAGAGAGTTTATGAAAGCGAAAAACCAATACTTGAGAAATTAAGAAAAGTTAAATAAGTATGAAGAAACAAATAGGTCTTGAATTAGAGGAACATCTAAAAGTAATAAAAGAGTTAGGATCAGACAAAATAGAAAAAGCCGTTCAGATGATTGTTGATTGTTATAAGAATAATGGCAAAGTTGTTTTATTTGGTAACGGGGGTTCAGCTGCTGATGCTCAGCATATAGCAGCAGAATTTGTTGGAGAATATAAATTAGAGAGAAAAAGCTTACCTGCTATAGCTTTGACAACAAATACCTCAATAATGAGCGCTGTTGGAAATGATTATGGTTTTGAACGAGTTTTTGAAAGACAAATTGAAAGCATGGTTGAAAGCAAAGATATAGTTATTGGAATTAGCACAAGCGGGAATTCAGAAAATGTAATAAAAGGAATATTAAAAGCTAAAGAAAAAGGAGCTAAAACTATTGGTTTTACTGGAAGGAGTGGCGGTCGGTTGAAAAACGTTGTTGATATTTTACTGAATGTTTCTTCAGATAGTACCCCAAGAATTCAAGAAGCTCATATTACAATAGGGCATATCATGTGTGGCTTAGTAGAAAAAGAGCTTTTTGAGAATGAAAACTTTAAATGGAAAGTTTCAAAAAATAAAATTACTATGTCGTCCCAAAAATTTAAAACACTATTTATCTACTCCAATCCTAGAATCATGTCGCTGGTGCCGCCAGTGGTTGCTCTTCTTTATAGGATTTTATCAGATGCAGGGATTAAAATGAATCTTTTTGACACTAGTCTTTATGATGCCAGCAAGGGCATGGTTAACGCAGATGATTACGATAAGATGATAATGGCAGTTAAGCCATATCAAAAAGAATTAGAAGAAAAAGTAGGCGAGCTTAATAGTATTGATAATTTAGTACCTGACCTTCAAGAAAAGGTTCGCTCTTTTTCACCTGATTTAATAATGGCTACTGTCACAGAAAGCACCTTTTTATACACAATAGATTTGCTTAAAAAGATTAAGCATTTTAATGTTCCAGTTTTGTTAGGCGGGGTATTCGCAACTTTCGCAAGCGATTTAGTAATAAAATATGATGAGATTGATATGCTTTGTATTGGAGAGGCAGAGAATATAATTGTTAGCCTTTGTGAATGTCTTGCAAAAGGCAAAGATCCTTCAGGCATGCAGAATTTATGGGTTAAGAAAAAAGATGGAAGTATTGTTAAAGGTCCTCTTGCTCCACCGGTAGATATTAATAAAAATCCTCTGCCAGATATGTCTATTTTTGACGACAGAAGATTTTACCGGGCAATGGCAGGCAAGATTTATCGTATGTTTCCGGTTGAAACTCACCGTGGCTGTCCTCATACTTGCGGTTTTTGCAATTCTCCTTTGCAAAATAAACTTTATCAAGAAAAAACCAATTCACACTATTTTAGAGCCAAATCCATTCCTTTGGTTATGAAGGAGATACGTTATTACGTTGAGAACTTTAACCCAGAATATTTCTTTTTCTGGGCTGACAATTTTTTCTTTTATCCTGAAAAAGAAATAGATGAATTCTGCGAAGCCTATTCAGAGATAAAAATACCATTTTTTGTCCAGTCACACCCCAATCAATTATCAGAGCATAAAATAAAGAGATTGAAAGAGGTTGGTTTGCATCGGGTTACTATTGGTATTGAACATGGCAACGAAGAATTCAGAAGGAATGTTATTAATCGTTTTTATTCCAACGAACAGCTTTTAGAGGGAGTGAGAATTCTCCACAAGTATAATGTTCCTCTTGGTGCCAATAATATCTGTGGTTTTCCCACGGAAACTCCAGAACTTTTCATGGATACCGTAGAATTAAATAGAAAATTAAATGCTGACAATAATTCTTGCTCAATCTTTACGCCTTTCTACGGCACTCCTTTAAGAGTATTGGCTGTTGAAAAGGGCTATCTCAAAAACCCGGATATTATTGCTCCAACCAATACTGAAAGATCTATTTTGGATATGCCTCAATTCACCAAAGAGCAGATTTCAGGCAAATCAAGGACTTTTAATCTCTATGTCCATTTTCCTAAAAATCGCTGGCCGGAAATAGAAAAGGCCGAAAAAATGACTCCTGAAGGCAATAAAATTTGGAATGAGTTACGTCAAGAATATCAAAAAAATACGCTAACTTAGAGGAAATATGAATCAAAAAGGAAAAGTATTATTTATTATTCATGATGTCTATCAAGATGACAATGATTTTGCATTAGGAATAGGTTATCTTGCGGCTGTCTTGAAAAAAGAAGGAAATGACGTAAAGGTTTGTTGCCAAGATATTTTTCATTATTCAAACGAGGAACTGGCTAAGCTTTTTTTAAAAAACCAGAATTATGATTTAATCAGTATTGGTTTTTTAGCAGCAAGATTTAGAGAAACAATATTGGACTTATGTACCACAGTAAATAAATTTAAGAAGAATGCTTGGTTGGTTTTGGGTGGACACGGTCCGTCGTCTATACCAAAATATGTATTAAAAGAAACTAATGCTGATATAGCGGTAATAGGAGAAGCCGAAGAAACAATTATTGAATTATTAAAATGCAAGCTTGAAAATAGAGATTTATCTCAAATAGAAGGTATTGCTTATTGTAATAATGGCGATATCGTGATTAATAAAAGAAGAGAACCGATTTGGGATTTAGATTCTATTCCTTTCCCAGAATGGTCTCTGTTTCCAATGGAGAGATATACAACCTGTTTACAGCTTTATCATATGTCTAAAGATGACAAAGCCTTAGGCATATCAACAAGCAGAGGATGTGTTAATCGATGTAACTTTTGTTATCGGATGGAAAAAGGCATCCGTTTTAGGAGTATAGAAAATATCATTGAGGAAATAAAATTTTTAAAAGAGAAATACAGAATAACTTATTTTCAAATCCTTGATGAACTGTTTATTTTTTCTAAAAAAAGAATTTTTGAGTTTTACGAAGCATTGAGAAAAAATAATTTAAAAATAAAATTTAGTTGTAATGCTAGGGTAGATATTTTTGATGAGGAAATTGCTGTCTGTTTAAAAAAAAGTGGCTGTAATTTTCTAAACTTTGGAATGGAGTCTTCAGACCAGAATGTCTTAAATTTAATGAAGAAAAATACCACGGTTGAGCAGAATATTCAAGCAGCCGAAATAACCGGAAAAATAGGAATTGGATTGGGCTTAAATTTTATTTGGGGCAATAAAGGAGATACCGAGAAGTCATTAAGGAATAATGTAGAGTTAATTAAAAAATATAATAGTTATGACGAAATTAGAACCATTAGGCCAGTTACTCCTTATCCTGGGAGCGAGTTGTATTATGAGGCAATAGAGAGGGGCTTGTTGTCCGGGCCAGAGGACTTTTTTAACAAGTTTAGAAATTCAGATTTATTAACCGTTAATTTTACTGACATCCCGGAAGAAGAATTTTATAAATTACTATTTGGAGCTAACAAAGAATTGATAATTAATCATTTTGCTCATACCACAAAGAATATGAATAGTGCTAATAAATTAATAAAAGGTTTTTACGACTTATATTTTAAGAGTAAAGTTAGTTTTAGAGGAGCGCGGCATTATAATAAAAAGAATTAATTAAAGCCTACGAGGCTAGAGAAAAAGATGAAAAATTTATCTTATTATAACAAACTTGGCTTTGAAGACGCATTTTCTTGGAAACAAAAGGATTCTCCTGGATTTTTTTTGCTTGATGGCGAGTTTAAATCAGTAGAAAGTTTGCAGCTGAGCATATTACAAGGTGCCAAAAAAATAATGCAAGGATATAATAAATACAAATTCGCTCTAAATTTTTATGACAGGTTTTTTCAGAAATTATGTTTTAAAAATAATAAAAAAGGCAAGAAGATTTTGTTTCACAGCATGAGATACTCCGACCTTATTTTGGAAAGTAAAAAACATTATCCTTTAGGATTGATGATAGAGGGAAAGAAAGATAGGTGGTTTTCATTGAAGAATTTTACTGGATATCTAAATACGAGCGATTTATATCAATATGTTTATTATTATATGAAAGAAAAAAACATAGATTATCTTTATCAGTTAGTTGAAAAACTGGAAGAAAAATTAGAAGTTTTGAGACCAAATTATGTAGTATTATGGAGTAATGGCTTTCCAATTGAAAAAGCTATTGTATTGGTATGCAAAAAATTTGGCATTTCTACCTTATTAATTCAACACGGAGCATTTCAATCAAGCACATTTTCGTCTATGGGTAGCGAAAAAATGGCTGTTGATTATCTTTTAGTCTGGGGGCAATATTTTAAAGATTTATATGTCAAAGAAAATATAAGAAAGCCAGAAGAAATTTATATTTTAGGATATCCTTATAAAATTTGTAAACCTAAATTAAAAAAGAAGAAAAAATATACTGTTTGTTATTTAGGCCATCCTTTTGAAAAAGATAATAAAGAACTACTAAATCTGAAATTAAAAACCTTAACTGAATTAAATAAAATATGCGAAAAATTGAACATTGAATTTTTTTGTCGTCTTCATCCTCGAGACAACAGAAATCTTTTAAAAAGCAAGGCTCCAGACATAAGATTTGCTCCGAAAAATGAAAGATTATTTGATACTATTGCTAAAGGAGATATTTTTATTTCTTTTAGTTCTACTTCTCTAATAGAAGCAGCAATGAGAGGTAAGATTAGTTTGCAATTAATGAATTATCCTTTGCATAGAGATAATCTTGAAAAATTAGGAGCTTGCACTAGAAGTTTTCAGAACATTGAACAATTAAGTGAATATCTTCAAAAAGTAATTAGAGATTCTCACTTGAAAGAAAATAAATTTGAGTTTAATAATTATTATATTGAAACTAGATATAATCCGGGCCAACGATTTGCAGAGATATTAAACCAAATTGAGAATAAACAAACTAAGGAGCTTAGCTCCTTGAACACTTTTTTATGAAATGGGTTTTTTTAATAAATAACGCGCCGTTTTTAATGGAAGTTCTGGGAGAGTTTGCTTGTCAGATAGAGGAAGAAGGGGATGAGTGCATCGGGATTATAAGCGGCAAGATTGCCGAGTATAAAAAAAAGAAGTATTTTCCGAATAAGATGAGATTTATTTCTAAAATTGATTGGTGTATTAGAAACTTTCAGAGAAATAAAAAAGAATTTGGCAATTTATCGTGGAGAAAAGTCTTTTTTGTCTTTGACAGGCTTAAACGATCGGACTTTAGTTATGATAATTCATTAGACATGGTTTCGCAGGTTTATCAATTTTTTGAGTTTATTTTTAGAAAAGAAAGGCCTGATGTGATAATCAGTGAACCGTGCTCGGGTTTATTTAATGGGATTGCTTATTATTTCTGCCAAATGAATAAAGTGCCTTATTTTGGTTTAACGAGCTCTAGATTTAGAAATAGGATAGATGTTTATGATTTGGAAACTACTTGTTCAGAATATAGAAAAACTTTTAGAGAAATAAACCCCGTTAGAGATTCTAGGGACAGAGAAAAGATAGAGAAAGGAGGTATCTCTAACGGGGTAAATAATAATGATATTTCTGACAAAGAAAAGCAGTTTGCAAAGAATTTTATTGAAAAATTTATATCTCATAAAGAGCTGCCTTCTTATATGGAGTGCCAGAAAATTTATTTTACCCAGTTTGGTTTTATTAAACATTATCTGAGAAGAATAAAAGAACTCGGCCGTCCTTATTTTCAATATTTTTTAAATAGGAAACATTTTAAAAAGTTTGATTACGAGAGCGAAAATGTTTTCAAAAACGGTTTTCGGGCGCCTTTTAAGGCTGAAAGACGAAAGTTTAGAATTTTGTCCCAAAAGAATATTTTTAGCCGTTTAAGTAACCTAGATAACAATCAGAAATTTTTTCTGTTTCCTTTACAGCTTCAGCCAGAGGCCTCAACTTCTGTTTTAGCCACTTATTTTTGCGACCAGTTAAACACTATAAAAAATACAGCATTTGCCTTGCCTCTTCTCTATAAATTATATATAAAAGAGCATCCTTCCGCTGTTGGCACTAAACCGAGAAGTTTCTATAAAGAGTTAGAAAAACTTCCTAATGTGGTTTTAATTTCTGCCCATGAAAATGTGGAAAATCTTATTAAAAAGTCATCAGGAGTTATTACTTTAACCAACACTATTGGAATAGAAGCAGCCCTTGTTGGCAAACCAGCATATGTTCTAGGAAATGTATTTTATTCTTATCATCCTTTATGTAGAGAAGTGAAAAGTTTTGAAGAACTGAAAAATAGAATAGAGATGGATTTAATTAATAAGCCAAATACAGAAAACTTAGAAGACATTAATTGTCGTTTTATTACTTCTTATTTCAGAAATACAATCCCCGGCATTATTGATGAAGCCGTTCTTAAAAATGACACAAATAATTATCAGTTTATGTATAAAAATATAAAGAGATTGTATCAGGAGATAAACAAAAATGCAAAATAAAAAAATTATTTTCTTAATTCCTACACTGAATATAGGCGGCGGCGAAAGAGTGGCTTCAGAAGTGTCTTTAAATTTGCCAAATTATATTAAAATAACCTTTGTTTTGTTTAAAAATGAAATTTTTTATCCTTATAAAGGAAATTTGATTTGTTTAAACCTCCCAATTTCTATTAATTTTCTTTTAAGAATATATTACTTTTTTATTGGAATTTTTCGATTTAAAAAAATAGTTAAAAAAGAAAAACCTGATTATATAATTAGTTTCTCAAAGCAGGCAGATATTATTAATGTTTTATCTAACAAGAAATCTGACAAAAAAGCGATATTAAGAGTTGACAACTTTATGTCAGAGGTTTGCAAAGGATTTGAGGGAAGAATATATAAAATTTTTATTAGATTTTTATTCAATAAATCATTCCAAATTATCAGCGTTTCCCAAGCAGCTGTCGATGATTTAGTCAAAAATTTTGGAATCAAAAAAGAAAAATTTAAAGTAATTTACAATCCTTTAAATGTAAAAAAAATCCAACAAATAATGATAGAACCGCTTGAAGACAAGTATAAGGAAATTTTTGAAAATCCAGTAGTAATCAATATAGGAAGATTAGCAAGACAAAAAAGTCAAAAGCGTTTGATAAAGGCCTTTAAAGACGTGAAAAACGAAATAAAAAACGTTAAACTTGTAATTTTGGGGCAGGGTTGTCTTGAGCAGGAGCTAAGACAACTAATTAAAGATTTGAACTTGGAAAAAGATGTTTACCTTTTAACATGGCAGGAAAATCCGTTTAAATTTTTAGCTAAATCAAAAGTATTTGTTTTATCTTCTTTGTATGAAGGATTTGGCAATGTAATAGTTGAAGCAATGGCTTGCAGTCTTCCTATTATATCAATGGATTGCAAGGCCGGACCAAGAGAAATTTTAGCTCCAGATACTGATATTAATGATCAGGCAGAGGATATTGAATACGCTGAATATGGAATTTTAACCCCACCCCTTAATGAACAAAAATTAAGTCAGGCAATGATTGAAATATTAACTAATAAGGAATTGTCAGATAGTTTAATTGAAAAATCTAAACAAAGAGCAAATGATTTTGACACGAAAAAGATTATTAAAGATTGGGATTTTTTAGGATATTAATATGACTATTGGCTGGATTGAGATTAATAAAAAGAAATATGGCGGAGTTGTTTATGACGACAAAGCTAAAGATATTTTATCTAAAGAATTTGACTTAGATTTAATAAATTCTGAGTCAAAATATTTTAAAAAAGTAAGATATCTAAAAATTCCAGAATCTTTATTTTATCTTTTTAAATTAAAAGGAAAAAAAGATTTATGGATAAGAGATTTTTTCTCTACCATTACTTTATCTTTAAAAAAAACCAAAGGTAAAAATTTAGTTATGGTTCATCATCTTGATCTTTCCGGCCTCCCCTTAATCTCAAGACCCTTTTTGAATTTACTTAAAAGATTTTTTTTCTATCCCAAGCTCCAAAAAGCAGATGCCATTGTAACAGTTTCTGAATATTGGAAAAATTACCTAATAAAGAGGGGATATAAAAATGTTTATAAAATATATAATAGCTTTAATTTATCCAACTTTAATATTTTAGATAAAGAGGTTTTAGATTTTAAACAGAGATATAATCTTCAAGATAAACCAATTATTTATTTAGGCAACTGCCAAAAAGCAAAAGGAGTAGTAGAAAGCTATAAAGCCCTGAAGGATTTAAATGTTCATTTGGTTACCTCCGGGACAAGGCAAGTTAAAATTCCAGCTTTAAATTTAAATTTGGGATATAAAGATTATTTAAAATTATTGAAAGCATCATCAGTAGTAATAACTATGTCTAAATTTAAAGAGGGTTGGTGTAGAACTACTCATGAAGCAATGTTGTTAAAAACACCGGCAATAGGTTCGGGCACAGGCGGAATGAGAGAATTGTTAGAAGGAGGAAAACAGATAGTTTGTGAGGATTTTAGAAAACTGAAGGAAAAAGTAGAATATTTATTAGAAAATCCTGGGGTAAGAGAAAAAATGGGAGAAAATGGTTATATTTTTGCTAAAAAATTTACCTTGGAGGAGTTTGAAGAAAAATGGATAGATTTAATTGAAAAAGTTTTAAAATAATGTATGCTTAAAGAGTATTATCAAATTATAAAACAATTATTTTGTATATTAATAATTAATCCAAGATATTTTTTCAAAAGAATTTTTCTTGAATTAAAAGCTTTTGTTTTGCCGCTTCCCAGGTCTTCTATTTTAAAGAAAATGAATGGAGTATTATTTAGATTTGATTTTGATTATAGTCCAAACATAAAAAGAATGTATTTCAAAATCTATGAACCGGGAATTGGTGAAATTTTAAGAACTTTTTTAAAAGAGGGGGATAGCTTTATTGATGTTGGGGCAAGTATCGGCTATTTTAGCGCAATTGCTGCTGGATGTGTTGGAAAGAATGGAGAAGTTCATAGTTTTGAACCTATACCCGAATATTTCTCAAAACTGAAAAGTTTTGCTGAAATGAATAGAGAATACAAAATAAAGGCAAATCAATGTGCCTTAGGCGACAAAGAAGAATCTAAAAAAATCTATATTAAAGGTTATCCTTATATTGGAAGCAATTCATTTTTCCCTAAGTTATTGTTGACAGATAATGTAAAAGAGAATAAAAATAAGACTGCTGAAGTTCCTATTCAACGGCTTGATAAATATATTAAAGAAAGAAAAATAAATAATATAAAGATGATAAAAATTGACGTAGAAGGTTTTGAGTTTCCAGTACTTTTGGGATTAGAGAGATATTTTTTAAGATGTCAAGATACTGGTTTTTATCCTTTGATTATATGTGAAATTATTGCGAGCGTTTATCCTTCTTTGGAGTATAAATTAGAAGACCTTTTTGATTATATGAAAAGATTTTCTTATTACCCATTTGAAATTATTAATACTAAGAAAAGAATAAAGATAGATAAAATAAGGAAAAAAGGATTAGTTAATGTTTTTTTTAAATTTTGCAAACCATGAAATTCTTAATACCCATTATTTTAGGTCTGACAATTATTGGTTTTTTTGACAAAACCTTAGCCATAGGCTTTATATTTATTGGTTTTCTGTGTCTAATTACCTTTTTAGTATTTTCTAAGACCAGAATAAAAGGCAAAGCATTGGTTTTACTTATTTTAATTACCCTTTTGATTCATATTGGAGCGGTCTTATTTGTCCATTATGCTAATTTTCAGCCCTTTAGCGGCGGATCCGGCGATTATACTGTTTATCAGGAGCGAGCCCAAGAAGTAGCCCAGAGAGTTCGTCAAGGAAATTTTTCTTTAGAAGGAGTGACAGGTCATCGTTATCCGGTGATTATAGGATATATATATGTCCTTACAACACCGGAAATGCTTATTGGTCAGTTATTTAGCGCTTGGTTAGCAGTTATTTCTGTTCTTTTAACTTATTTAATAGTTCTTGAAATCAACGGTTCAAAAAAACAGGCCTTTTTAATTGGTTTAATTGTTTGTCTTTATCCAAGTTATCTTTTTTATGGAAGTTTATTACTTAAAGATACTTTAGTTATCCCTTTGACTTTATTTGGACTTTTATTAACCTTAAAACTAATTAAGAATTTTTCCTGGAGAAATTTTCTATTTTTTTGTATTATTTTAGGAGCTGTAACCCATTTTCGCTTTTATATCGGTTACGCGCTTTTATTCACTTTTATTCCTTGCTGGCTCCTGGTTTCTAAATTAAATTTAAAGAAAAAATTTATCTATGGAATAATAATTATCATTGTTTTAGGGTTTGTACCTCAATTTTTAGGTCATGGTTATTATGGGTTCAAGAGCATCAAAGGATTTCTAAATCCAAAGACCATTGTTCATTATCGAGAGATAGTTTATGCTCCTGTGTCTTCTTCAATTGTTGAAGCTCCAGAGATATCAGATCCAGAGACATCAGTCCCAGAGACATCAGTCCCAGAGACATCAGGCCTAGAGAGGGTTTTTAAAAAAATAGTTGTAAAAATATTTCCTAATATTGAAAAAGCGCCAAGCGTGAATAGGTCATCAATAGAAGTAAAAACAGAGATTGAGAAGCCTTCTAATTTTTTAATAAATTACTCAAAATCTTTTATTTATGTATTATTAGGACCTCTACCTTGGCACATACAAAATTATCGGCAACTGTTTGTTTTATTGGAAACCATTCCTTGGTATTTTTTACTATTTTTTGTAATAAAAGGAGCTTTTATAACCTTAAAACAAAAACGTATTGCTTTACCTTTATTGGTTTTTAGTATAATATCATTAGGCGTTCTCGCCCTTTTTATAAGTAATTTTGGAATTATTACCAGGATTCGTATGCCTAGTTTTATAGCTCTTTTATGTTTAATCCCACTGGGTTTTAAAAAATTTTTAAAGATATGAAAATTATTATTAAACCAAAAAAAGGATTAGCTAATTTAGATTTTAAGGAACTATGGTTATATAGGGAGCTTTTTTACTTTTTTGCCTGGCGGGACATTAAATTGCGCTATAAACAAACTATTTTTGGGATTGCCTGGGCAGTGATGAGGCCCTTTATCACTATGGTGGTGTTTACTGTTGTTTTTGGTAAGTTAGCTAATATGCCTTCAGATAATATTCCTTATCCTATTTTTGTTTATGCCGGGCTTTTACTCTGGAATATTTTTTCAAATTCTCTCAGTGATTCTAGTCAAAGTTTGATGAGGAATATTAATATTATTCAAAAAGTTTATGTGCCCAAAATAATTGTACCGACCGCTTCTATTATCGTGAGTTTGGTTGATTTTTTGTTCGCTGCTTTGATTCTTGGAGGAATTCTTATTTATTATGATTTTATGCCTCATTTTCAAGGATTACTTCTTTTGCCTCTGCTTTTACCGATAGTTATTTTTGCCAGTTTGGGTTTAGGTTGGTTTTTTGCTGCTGTTAATGTTAAATATCGCGATGTTCGTTATGCTTTGCCTTTTTTTATTCAATTACTAATATTTGTAACGCCGGTTATTTATCCAGTAAGTATTGTTCCCCAAAAATATCAATGGATTTTGGCTTTAAATCCAATGACTGGAGTAATAGAGACCTTTAAAGCAGGTTTTTTAGGCACTACTTCAATAAATTGGCTGACTTTGGGAATTTCAGCTGTTGTTAGTATTATATTTTTGATTTTTGGTTTATTATATTTTCTTAAAACTGAAAAAACTTTCGCTGACGTAATTTAACGATGCCAAAATATATGTCAATAATTAAAGTTGAAAATTTATCAAAAAAATATCGGATTTCTCGTCGAAAAAGGAACATAATTTATTCTGCCTCTACTACTATCCGTGATGAATTAACCGATACTATAAAAAAACCATTCCAATGGTTGTCTGGTCAAAAAACAAGCAAAGAGAATGTCTGGGCTTTAAAAGATATAAATTTTGAAGTTGAACATGGTGAGATTCTGGGAATCATTGGGTCTAATGGGGCAGGAAAAAGCACTCTTTTGAAAATTTTAACCCGGATTACCCCACCAACTGAGGGGAAAGCGATTATTAATGGTCAGGTGAGTAGTTTATTAGAAGTAGGAACTGGTTTTCATTCCGAGTTAACCGGCAAGGAAAATATTTATTTTAATGGGGCGGTTTTAGGAATGAGAAAAAAAGAGATTGAGAGAAAATTTGATGAAATTGTAGAATTTGCTGGAGTCGGGAAATTTTTAAATACTCCAGTTAAACGTTATTCCAGTGGAATGACTGTAAGATTAGCTTTTTCAGTAGCTGCTCATCTTGAGCCAGATATTTTATTGGTTGATGAGGTTTTATCAATTGGCGATGCTGCTTTTCAAAAGAAATCTTTTGGCAAAATGGAAGAAGTTACTAAACAAGGTGATAGAACTATTCTTTTTGTCAGTCATAATATGGAAGCAATCCAGGGTTTATGTAAAAGAACAATATTATTGGATAAAGGAAAAATAATTAAAATTGGTCCAACCGAAGAAATAGTTCGGAGTTATTTAGGTTCCAGCAAGATTTCTCCAGCTGAGAAAACCTGGGAAAATATTCATCAGGCGCCTGGAGATGATATTATTCGCTTAAAGGCTGTAAGGGTTAAAGATGAGTCAGGTAAGATTTCCGAAAATATTGATATTAGAAAACCGGTTTTTATTGAGATAGAATATTGGAATTTAAAACCAGGCCCTCAAAGAGTAACCGGTCTTCATTTTTGTAACGAAAAAGCAGTTCCTCTCTTTACGTCTTATGATTTGCATAATTTGGACTGGCGCGAAAAAATTCTAAAAACAGGTTTAGTAAAATCAATTTGCAAGATTCCTGGTAATCTTTTTGCTGAAGGACGTATTTTTGCAAACATTACCGTAAGTACTTACCTTTTTGTTTTGCTTAAGCATGCTAAGGCGCTCAATGCTGTTTCATTTAATGTATTTGATCCTTTTAGCGGAGACAGCGTGCGTGGAGATTTTAAGGACTCCTGGGCTGGTCTTGTTCGTCCTATGCTTGAATGGGAAAATGTTTTTGAGGAGAAAGAAATAATATGACTTTAAAAAAATTAAAATTCGGCGTAATTGGCGTAGGAATGGTGGGTGGAGCTTTGAAAAGCTATTTTGAAAAGCAAGATATTAAACCATTTTTATACGATAAAGGTAAAAATCTCGGTTCTGTTGAACAAGCAAATCAGGCTGACATTATTTTTATTTGTGTTCCAACTCCATTTTCTCAAGAAAAGGGTTTTGATTTATCTTTTGTTGAACAGGCCTGCGAAAATATTTCTTCACAAAAAATTATAGTGATTAAGTCAACTGTTTTGCCTGGCACCACAGAGAAACTTCAACAAAAATATCCTCAGCATAAATTTCTATTTAATCCTGAGTTTTTAACTGAACTTACTGCTGATCAAGATATGCAGTACCCAGATAGACAGATTATTGGCTATACAAAACAAAGCTATAATATAGCAGGAGATGTTTTGCAGATTTTGCCTTTAGCGCCTTTTGAGAAAATAATGCCGGTTACTGAAGCTGAAATGGTTAAATATTTTGGCAATACTTGGTTTGCAGCTAAAGTTATTTTCGCAAATCAGATGCACGATCTGTGCAAAAAAATCGGAATTGATTATGAAAGAGTGATGGAGGCAGTTGCTGTTGATAAAAGGATTGGGAGAACGCATCTTGAGGTTTTTCATAAAAATTATCGTGGATATGGAGGAAAATGCTTAGTAAAAGATATTAGAGCTTTGATTCAGTTTGCTAATGACCAGGGCATTGATTTAAAACTTCACAAAATAGTTGAGGAAATTAATAATAAATTAATGCAAGAGCAGGGGATAGATGACCCAGAAAAATTCTCAAAAAGAAATTAATTATGAAATTAGCTTTGTTTTTTGTCAAAGGAGTTTCTCTAAAGGTTTATGGAAAAATCGGGACCTTAGATAGAGAAATTAAACCCTATCAAGAGTTAGCAAAATATTTTGATGAAATACTTTTTTTAACTTATGATAGAAAAGAGCTTGCTCTTGAAAATATAAAAGTTTTAGATAATAAATGGAATGTACCAAGTTTAATTTACAGTTTTTTACTCCCATTTTTATATTGGAAAGAGTTAAAACAAGTAGATGTTTTAAAAACCGATCAGATGTTTGGTTCTTGGACAGCAATAATAGCAAAATTCTTTTTTCAAAAAAAATTAGTAATTCGCTGTGGTTATCAATTATCATTTCTTGTCCCAAAAAAAGGTATCAAACGATGGAAACTATTAATAATTCAACTTTTAGAAAGGTTTGTTTATAGAAACGCCGATGCGATTATCGTTGCTTCAAAAAAAGATAAAAAATACATAGAAGAAAAATATAATATTTTACCCAAAAAGATAAAATATATCCCAAATTATATTGATACAGGACTGTTTAGGCCTTTAGATATTGGCAAAGAGAATAGAATTTGTTTTGTTGGGAGATTAGAAGAAGAAAAAAACCTTTTTAATTTAATTAAAGCAGTTTCAGGTTTAGGAGAAAAGTTAGTTATTTTTGGAAGTGGCTCTCTTGGACCCAAATTAAGAAGATTAGCTGGTTCAAATGTTGAATTTAAAGGGAATATTTCTAATAAAGATTTACCCATGGAGCTGAATAAAAGTAAGTTATTTATTTTGCCCTCATTGTATGAAGGCTGTCCAAAAGTTTTACTAGAAGCAATGGCCTGTGAGATGCCAGTAATTGGAACAAATACTTATGGCATAAATGAAATAATAAAAGATAAAGGAAACGGCTATCTATGCGGAACAGACGTTCTTTCAATAAGGAAGGCAATAATAGAAGTTTTGAGTAATAAAGGTCTTCAGAAAAAACTTTCTAAAAATGCCCGAAAAACAATTTTACAAAACTTTAGCTTAGAAAAAATTTTGGAAAAAGAAAAGAATATTTATGATAATTTATATAACTAAATTAATACTAAGATTGCATAATTTTTGCTCTAGATTAATCAGTTTCTTTTCCGTAAAAACTGAAAGGGGACTGCATCCAAAACATCGGTTGATGAATTATCATAAATTCTTTATAGATAATATTAATCCAGAAGATACAGTTTTAGATATTGGATGTGGAAATGGCGCTTTAACTTTTGACATTGCTAAAAAAGCTACAAAAGTTATTGGCATTGATTTAAATGGAAAAAACATAGAATTTGCTAAAGAAAGATTTTCTGCCCCTAATGTTGAGTATATTATTGGTGATGTCACAGAAAACCTACCAGATAAAAGATTTGACGCAATAATTCTCTCAAATGTTTTGGAACATATTGAGAATAGAATAGAGCTCTTGAAAAAAATAAGGAGCTTAGCTCCTAAGATTTTAATTAGGGTTCCAATGTTCAATAGGGACTGGATGGTTTTATACAAAAAGGAACTGGGAGTTGAGTGGCGATCAGATAAAACACATTATACAGAATATACTTTAGAAAGCTTTAAACATGAATTAAATCAAGCAAGTTTAAATTTAAGTAATTATTCAATTCAATTTGGCGAAATATGGGCAAAAGTAAGATAAAAATTTTTGTATTTGGAAAAGATAATGTTGGATGGGCAATAGATAAATTAAGAGATAATTCAATCTATTTTTTAAGAGAAAATAAATTTGAAATTACAAGAAACATTTTTAAAGCTGACTATGTTTTTTGTGTATGGCATAGTTTATTGTTACTTCATCGGAATCTTTGGATTCAGTTATTAAGAAAAATTTTCTCATTTAAGATTGTTGCGATAATTACCGATAACATTATTGTTTATTCTGGGAAATTAAATAAAATAAGAAAATATGCAGATGCTTTTATTGTTCCATCCGCAGAATTATATAGTTTTTTAACAAAAGAAAAAATACAAGTTTATAAAATTCCTTCTTTTGTTAACCCAAAAGTTTTTAAACTTTTAAATTTTTCTAAGAAAGAAATTTGTGAGAAATTAAACATAGATCGGCAAATATTAAAAGATAAAATTATTATTTCTTCTTTTCAAAGAGATTCTTTTGGTATGGACTTATCTAAACCTAAATGGGAAAAAAATCCTGATTTGTTAATCCAAATCTTAAAAGAACTGCCAAGGGAAAAATTTGTTTTTTTGTTAGCAGGACCCAGAAGACATTATATCATTAATCAATGTTTAGAAAAAAACATACCTTATTTGTTTTATGGAGATAATTCTTGTATTCAAAAAAAACAAGACGATATATTAATAAATAATATTTCTTTAGAAACAATAAACTATTTATATAATTTAACTGATATTTACGTTATAACTTCAAAAAGTGAAGGAAATCCTTTGCAGATTTCAGAAAGCTCTTTAACAAGAACTTTAATTTTTTCAACAAAGGTTGGATTAGCGCCAGATTTTTTAGATCCTTATTTAATTTTTGTTAATAGAAAACAGGTTTGTGATAAAATTAAGAGATATATTAGTGATCCTGATTTTTTTGATGAGTTTATACAAAAGAATTATCAAAGAGTAAAAAAAGAAATGAATGAGCAAGTTGTTAAGCAAAGATATAAAGTAGCTATTTTAGAAACAAGTTAATTAGTATGAAAATTCATATCCTATATAACTTTCAAAAAAGTCCCTGGGGAGGTGGAAATCAGTTTTTGGAAGCCCTAAGAAAAGAATTTGAGAAGCAAGATGTTTATGAACAAAATTCAGAAAAAGCAGATGTAATTTTATTTAACAGCCATCATAATTTTAATAAGGTTTTTAATTTTAAAAAAAGATTTAAAAATAAGATATTTATCCATAGAATAGACGGCCCAGTTTATTTAATAAGAGGAACAAATAAGGACTTGGATAAAATAATTTATAAATTTAATGAGTTAATTGCTGATGGTATAGTTTTTCAATCAAATTGGTCAAAAACTCAAAACAACAAATCTTTTAAAATTTTATGTAAATATCAGACAATTATTCATAATGCTTCAGATAAAAAGATTTTTAATAAAGATAATAAAAAAACATTTAATCCGGATAAAATTAAGCTTATTGTTAATTCCTGGTCTTCTAATTTGCGAAAAGGGTTTGATATCTATAAATTTTTAGATGAAAATTTAGATTTTTCAAAATATGAAATGTGCTTTATTGGTAATTCTCCAGTTGAATTTAAAAACATAAAATATATAAAGCCGGTTTGTTCAGAAGAATTAGCTAAGTTCTTAAAAGAACATGATGTTTATATTACTGCCAGTCAGAATGATCCTTGTTCTAATTCTTTGATTGAAGCATTGTCTTGTGGATTACCTGCAGTAGCGAGAAACAATGGAGGGCATCCAGAATTGGTCAAGAATGGGGGAGAATTGTTTGAGGGAAAACAGGATATAATTGAAAAAATTGAAAAAGTAGCAAAAAATTATTCTTATTATCAATCACAAATTCCAGAATTTTCAATTAAAAAAATTGCCCAATTTTACTATAAATTTGCTGAAAGGATTTATGACGATGTTCAAAATAAACAATATAAATCAAAACAAGTTAGTTTTTCAACAGAAATCAATTTTTGCAAAATGAAATATATGATTTTAAAGTGGAGGGTTTTTAATAAAATAAAAAAGGTATGCAGAATATAAACCGGTTTTCCTATTACTATATTGCTTATAGCTTTATAGAGGAAGAGAATTCAGCAAATCAGATTCAGAGTAAAAATACTTTTGAGAATCTAAAAAAAATAAACCCTTCTTTCAAGGGGATATTTCTGGGAAATCAAAAACGTTTATTTTGGAATATAAGACAGGAAGGAGATAAGTATTTTATAGATATGGTTGGTTATAAAACAGGAATTATCGAAAAATATCTTAAAATAGGAATATTAGGAAAAAATTTGTTCCCACATATATTTGCTTGGAAGACCAGTAGGATATTAAAAAAAGATAGAAATATAAAAAATATTTATACAAGGTTAGCTAGCGCAGAAGAAGGGATTTTTTATTTAAAAAGGTTAAACGAATTAAATATAAATATGGTTACATTTGAATTTCATAATTTAACTTTTAAGCTTCCTAATTTTTATTATTGGAATTTTGAAAAGAAATATTGTTATAAAAAACATGTTCAATTTTTTAGCTTATTAAAGAATAATTCTCCAAGGGCAAAATTGGTTACTTTGACTAAAAGTTTAGCAGATATTATAAGAGATAAATTTGATTATAAAGAAAATATTGAGATTATTCCTGACGCGCATAATTTTATAAAAGATAAGCCTAAAGATATTAATTTTTACAAAGAGAAAATAGAAATTATTTATACTGGTTTAACTTTTCGTAATAGAGGAGTAAAGATTATTATTAAAGCATTAGAATTTTTGCCAGATAATTTTTATCTTAGATTAGTAGGCGGAAGAAAACATGAAAGAGAGAATTTAAGAAAAAAATATTCTTTTTTTATTAAACAGCAAAAGTTAATTTTGGAAGAACCTATTTCTTATTCTGAAGTTAAAGAAAAACTCATAAATGCAGATATTGCTATTCTTCCTACTCTTTTATCAGGGTTTGCCAATTTTACTTCTCCTTTAAAGTTATTTGATTATATGGCAATGGGAATACCTATTATTGCGAGCAATACCCAAAGCTTTAAAGAGATTCTGAATCGTGAAAATGCTTTGTTTTTTGAAGAAAATAATAGTAAAAATTTAGCTGAAAAAATTAATTATCTGGCAAAAAACAAAAAATTAGCAGATAGAATCAGCAAGAAAGCTTTTGAAGATTCAAAAAGATATACTTATCAAAAAAGAGCAGAAAGAATATTAAAATTATTAAAAAAATAAATGGGATTAGGGCTTACTTCAAAAATTACTCGTAAAGAATTGAAAAAATTTTTAGAGAGGCATCAAGATAATGGTTTAACTCTTGACCTTGGTTGTGGAAGGTCTGTTTATCGTAATTATTTTCCAAACCGAATTGGTTTTGATATTGAAACAAGACCAGGAGTAGATATTGTTGGTGATGCTCACCATTTATCTTTTGAAGACGAAAAATTTGATAATATTCTGTGCACTGAAGTTTTAGAACACTTGCATTCTCCTCACATTGCTATTTTTGAAATGAAACGAGTTTTAAAAAAAGGAGGGAAATTAATTTTAACTACCCGTTTTATTTTTCCTCTTCACGATGTGCCGGAAGATTATTATCGTTATACCAGGTATGGCTTGAAATACCTTTTTAGAGATTGGGAGATTATAGAATTAAAAGAAGAAGTGAAAACAATTGCTACACTTGCAGTATTATTTCAACGTATTGGCTACCAATGCGAGATTTTAAGATTTCGTCCTTTTAAATATACGTTTTTTGTTCTGGCTAAAATATTAAAATTTTGTGATTTTTTAATTACCAAAGAGTATGGCGATAAGAAAAATATGGTATTAGAAAATAATATTTTGACTAGTGGTTATTATTTAGTTTGTAGAAAAAAATGAAAAATATAAATAAAACAAAAAATTTTAACATGAATAAAAAAATAATTCAAAAATTTGGTTCTGAACTGAAACTGGATATCGGCTGCGGTAAAAATAAAAAGACGGGATTTATTGGCGTGGATATTGATAAAAATAGTGATGTTGATATAGTAGCTTCTGCTTTAAATCTTCCTTTTGAAGACTCGACAGTAAGCGAGGTTAATTCTTCTCATTTAGTTGAGCATTTGTATCCAAATGAAGTCCCAAAATTTTTCAATGAAATTTACCGAGTTTTGAAAAAAGGGGGAGTAGCTAAAATTAAAATTGATAGAGATTGGTCAGAAAGGAAACTTTTAAAAAAAGACCCAGAACACAAAAAAAGATACTCAGTGGAAGAAATAAAAGAAATGGTAAAGAAATTTAGATTTTCAAAAGTAAAAAGAAGAATATATCGCTATGGTTGGCACATTAGGCAAAAAATATTTGTGGAACTAAAGAAAAGTCCAATGAAAATAGGAATAATCACCTCTTCATTATCAGAAACAAATGGTTGGGGTAGGTATTCCTTGGAAATAGTAAAAGAATTAAAAAATTTTGGTGAAGTGAAAGTGATTTCTCACCAAATAGAGGAGTTAAAAGAAATTGAAACATATCCTATATTGCCTCCTCCTTTAGGCAATTCCTTAAAAAAGATATGGGCTCTGCTAAAAATTATAAAGTATCTTAAAGGTTGTGATATTTTTCATTGTTTAATCGAACCTTATGCTCCAATAATAGCCCTTGCCAATCTTAGTCTAAAAAAACCTTTTGTAATCACTGCTCACGGAACATATGCAATTCAACCTATTAATAAAAAAGGAATAAATTCTTTCTTAATGAAATTTGCTTATAAAAAAGCCAATAAAATAATCTGCGTTAGCAATTTTACAAAAAATGAGATATTAAAAAAATGTAACTTAAATAATTTAGAAGTTATTCCTAATGGTGTTGATTACAGTGCTTTCTCGAATTATGAACCAAACAAAGCAAGACCAAACAGAACTATAATCCTTTCGGTAGGGCCCATTAAGTCCAGAAAAGGATATGACGCCTCTATAAAGGCTATTTCCAGATTAAAAAAAGAAAATTTAAAATATTATATTATCGGAGATATTATTCCTAATGACTTTTTTTACAAACAATTAAAAGAGCTAATTAAAAAAGAGAATTTAGAAGAAAAAGTAAAATTCTTAGGCAGAGTTTCTAATGAAGAACTTCTTAATTTATATAATAAATGCAATATATTTTTACTTACGCCTAAAAATGTTAATTGTAAAGTTGAGGGATTTGGATTGGTTTATCTTGAGGCAAACGCTTGCGGAAAACCAGTGATTGGAACATATAATTGCGGGGCCGAGGAGGCAATTATCAATGGATATAATGGATTTTTAGTGCCTCAAAATGATCCCGAAAAAACTGCCAAAGCTATTAAGTATCTATTAAATAATCCAGAGGTTGCTAGAAAAATGGGTGAGAATGGAAGAAAGAGAGCTCAGGATCTCTCCTGGGAGAATATTGTTAAGGAAATAATAAAAATCTATGAACAAAGCCTTTGATGAAAAAATAGCGATTTTTATGACTTAGAATACCTTTTACATAAAACATAAATTATGGTATATAAAAATATATGCGAAAAATCATTTTAGTTGGCACAGGAGATTATTATAAAAATATTGTTTCTTCCTCTCTAAACATTATGAAAAAAGAGGGATTACTTGAATTGTTTGCTACCTGCAGTAGGGATTTAAAAGATTTAAATAAGCCAGATGTTTTTAGTAGAATTGAGCATATAGGAAGGAGCGGGCCAGAGAAACTTAGTGTTTTACTTTCTGATTTTAGGAATGAAGAAACCATTGTTCTCTTAAGTCATGCTAATAAATTTCATACACCAGATGCAGAAGATTTGGTGAGGAATAATTTTAAGGTAATAGTTGAAAAACCCTATTGTATAAACAAATCTCAATTAGGGACTTTGCAAAATTTGATAAGTAGTCAACCCGATAAAATTGGCTTATTAGAGTACTATTTAACAATGAAATCAATCCCTCTGCTTATTCTGGCAGGAGAAATTAAGAAAGATAGTTTTTATTTCAAAAAAGAAGGATTGTTAAAGAAGTGTAAGGGGTTGCGCTCTTTTGTTGATAATATAACTAAGTTGTCTGGGAGAATAGAAGAATTTATTGGCAAGCCAAAATTTGTATTGGTGGATCTTTTTGAAGGAGAGGGTCAGACAGGAAGATTAAACCATAGAGGAGCATCTCTCTGCGATCTTAGAAAAGGCGGGGGAATGATTCAGGATTTGGGCATTCATGCAGTATCTCCTCTTTTTGCCTTGGAGGATTATTTAGGCAATATTGATGAGTCGTTTAAGAAAGGAAAAGTAAGAATAGCTAAATGTAAAGAATATATTCAGATGGTTAAAAGAAAGTTTGGCTTGCCTAATAACTATATTGGAGAAACCTATGCTGAGATTGAATTTTCTACCTCAAAAAGTGTGCCAATAAAGGTGTCGGTAGGAAAGTATGTTTTAAATAACAAAAATCAAAGAAAAATGGTTATAATAGGTAGTAAGGGTAAAGCTTTTCTTGATCTTTCTTCTTGTTCCTTATTCCTTTCAACTAACAATAGACCTGAGATAAAAATAATAGAAATTCCCCAAAAGCCATCTTCTAAGTATTATCCTGTTATAAGGGCAGGCTTGGAAGTATTAGAAGGGCATAGTCCTTTTAGCTTTAATGTTAGAGAAACAGCTTTAAGAGCTCAGTTGTTTATTTTAAATGTTTTGGAAAAGGCCTATTTAGGAAAAATTAAGATTGGTTTATATAAATCAGGGGTCTTGCCTCAAGATATCTTTAAATAAAGAAATTATAATATTTTAAAATTTTATTGAAAATTATATGAAAAAAATTATTTTCTCAAATTATTTTCATGAATCAGAAATGAGGCCGCGAACTTTGTTTAAGCACTGGAAAGAAATTCTCAGAGGAGAACTTTCTCTACGTTTTGCTGATAAGAATGATTTTGTGGATATAAATTGTCCAGGATGTGGTAGTAAGGAATTTAACCCAGCATTTATGAAATTCGGATTTGAATATCAAAGATGCAATGTTTGCGATAGTTTATTTGTTTCTCCTAGGCCAACAGCTCTGGCCCTAAAGAGATTTTATCAAGATTCTCAGGCAACGAAGTTCTGGAGAGATAAGATATTGAAGGCCTCTATGGATGCCCGCCGCCGTTATCAAGTGTCCCCGCTATACACCTGGTTTTTGGATTTAGTAAAAGATTATCAGCCCAGAGCTAAATTCGCTATTGATTATAAACCAAAATATTTTAGTTTATTTCTTTATGATAAAGATTTCTATAGGCAACTTGAGAAGATTATTTTTGTAGAACCTTTAGCTTTAGAGCAAAATTTTTCGGCTAAGAATATTAAAATAACCAGCGATTTAAAAGAGTTAGAAAATAAAGCTGATGTTTTTACTGCTTTTGAGGTTTTAGAGAGAGAGTTTGACCCGGCTTATTTTATTAAACAAGTAAGTAGAATTTGCCGTAAGGGGGGATTATTTTTTCTAACTACCAATACAATTAGCGGTTTTGAATATCAAATACTGGGCAGAAATTCACCCCGACTTGTCCCGCCAGACCGTTTAAATCTTCTCTCTACAGAAGTCATTCATAAATTTTTAGTCAAAGAAGGGTTTGAAATACTTGATTTGAGTACGCCTGGTAAGTTGGATGTGGAGCTGGTAGTTAACACCTTTAAAGAAAACCCAAACATTGAAATGCCTGAGTTTTTGAGATACATGTTTAAATGTCGAGATGGAGATACATGGGAATCTCTTCAAGATTTTCTTCAGTTAAGCCGTCTAAGTTCTTTTTTGAGAGTTGCCGCTATAAAGAAGTAAAAAAACAATTAACAATTAACAATTAATAATTATTAATATGGCCAAAAGAAATATAAAAAAAATGTATAAAAAATCTTCCTGTCCCACAGAATATTTTAGAGAATATTCTAAATATTTTTTTCATTTGCTGGCAAATCTGGACTATAACACCATTGAAAAAATAACCAATGTTATTTTAGAAAAATCTAAGCAAGGGAAAACAATATTTTTAATTGGTAACGGCGGAAGCGCTGCCACCGCTTCCCATTTTGTCACTGATCTTTCTCATGGTATTTTGTTTAAAAATAAACCTTTAATTAAAGCGGTGAGTTTAGTTGATAACATTCCTTTATTAACCGCTATCAGCAACGATAAAGGATATGAGAAAGTTTTTACTGACCAAATTAGAAATTTATTTCGGAAGGAGGACATATTAATGGCAATTTCCGCCAGCGGCAGCTCTCCTAATCTGGTTGAAGCCGTAAACCTTGTTAAAAAAATGGGTGGTATAACCATTGGCTTGGTAGGGTTTGACGGAGGGAAATTAGCCAAAATTTGCGATTATGTTATTCAGGTTCAAACAGAAAAAGATCAATATGGTCCGGTAGAAGATGTCCATATTTTTTTGGGCCATATAATTACTTCTTATTTAGGTTTAAGTTTAAGCAAAAAAAAGTGAATCTTGTTTTTAAAAATCTATGAAAACTCCTAATAAGGTAAAAAAACTTAAAGTTGGCGTTGTTGGGGCTGGTAGAGCAACCAGAGAGCTGACCATACCAGCATTTAATTGTCTGTCAGATGCAGAGCTTATTGCTATTTGTGATGTAGATTTAGAAACAGCCAAGGGGCTTGTCAAACCTCTTAAAATTTCAGCTTATTCTGGTCTATCAGAAATGTTGGATAAAGAAGATCTTCAAGTAGTAATTATTAATACTCCCGTCCAGACTCATACCGATTTAGCAATTGAAGCTATGCGGAAAGGATGCAGTGTGATTATTGAGAAACCGGTTGTTGCTCGTCTAGAGGAATTAGAAAAACTTCGGCAGGCGAGGGATGAAACCGGCATGAAGCTGACTGCTGTTCACAATTATAAATTTTATCAAGGTCCTCAAAAAGCTTTCCAAATGTATCAGAATGGTCTATTAGGGGAAATTATCCATATAGACAGAATATGGATGACTCCTCCTCAAGAAGATAGAATGGAACGTAATTCTAAAGGATGGTGGCATCGCAGTGTTGGAGGTAGATTAGCTGACGCTTTGCCCCACATGCTTTATCTTCCTTATATGTTTGTAGGACCTATGGAGCTTGTAGCTGTTACTGTCAGAAAGTTAGCCAAAGACCGGCCCTGGTCCTTTTGCGATGAGTCAAATATTGTTCTTCGCACCCCTAAAGCTTATGTCAATATTCGTCAATCAACCAATCAAGAATCCTGGCCCTATAAAGGCTACATCTACCATACCTTTATTTATGGGACAAAGCTTAGTGCAGCTACCAATCATCACGATGCCGAGATTATTTGGAAACATTCTAATCTCAGAGATTTTTTAAGAGGGACGAAGTCAGGAATGAGTCTTTTTAAAAGTCAATTAGTCAAGATTATTCCTGGATTAGTCAAGATTATTCCTGAAAAAAAGCGAAAAGTAGTTTCTCGGGGAGCCCATAATGTTTTATATGAAAAATTTATTGATTATATTTTAGAAAAAGGTCCAAATCCTGTTCCTTGGGAAGAGATAGTAAATGTGGCCACTCTTACTGAGCAAATTTCAGCTAAAATGCAGGAATGTATAGATAAAAATAAGAAGGTAATATGTGAATAAAAAATGAAACCAGTAATCTTTTTTAAAAAAATAATTAGAAAATTTTTTCTAAAAAAAGAGAAAAATTTATTATTGAATTTAAGCAATAATCGTCGGGGACTTACTAGGAATCAATTTCTTTTAAGTCGTCCTTCAACCAGTGAAAATATTTGGAGGAAATTATCAGGATTTTACTTGTCACTTTCAAAACCACCGAGGATTCTTGAATATGGTTCTGGAATTTCCACTTTCTATCATTTCGAAAGTCTTAGAAAAAAAAATGGGGGAGAGTTAGTAAGCGTGGAACACAGCTTGGACTGGTACTATAAGTTGAAAAATTCTTTTCAAGCAATTTATTCTTCAGAAATTCCTGATTTTCAAGAAACTACAAAGACAGATATAAATCAAAAAAAGATTAATTGGTCATTTTCTATACCTTTTTCCTTTTCTGAAAATAAAAATAATTTAATATTTCAATATTTATATCGTCCGGCCCAAGGAAGAACAGGCTGTGGCACTTTTAAAGAGTTTAAAGAATACGTTACTGCTCCTTCAGGAAAATTTGATGTGATTATAATTGACGGAAGAGCCAGAAAAGCTTGTATTCAATATGTTCTAAAAAACCAATTATTATCTGAAAACGGATTGTTGGTGTTATTTGAGGCTGGGCGTGGTAGCTCATTGTGGCCGAAAAAAGATCAATTAACTAGTATCTATAATTATCAACCAGAAGTTGACATTTTACTTAAGATGGGGGCAGAATTAGTAGATGGAAATGGATTCGAAAGGTGGGAAAATTGGATCCCTAATCGACCAAAACATAAATATTTTTCTGATCATTGTCCTGGGGAAGCTTGTTTTTGGTATAAAGAAACTATTAAAAATAATGGGCTAGAAAAACCAATATGAATGGGAAAAATAAAATATTAATTACTCCTTCGTCTTTTGGGGAATTAGATTTAGAACCAATAGATGAATTAGTTAAAAATGGTTTTGAGGTAGTTAAAAATCCTTTTGGAAGAAAAATCACTACCCAGGAATTAAAAGAGCTTTTATTGGGAACTGTTGGTTTAATTGCCGGTTTGGAAACAATAGATAGAGAGACCTTAAGAAATTCTACACTCAAAGTTATTTCCCGCTGCGGGGTAGGGATGAGCAATATTGATTTGAAAGCAGCTAAAGAATTGGGAATTATTGTTAAAAATACGCCCGATGCTCCGACCATTGCTGTAGCTGAGTTAACTCTTGGAGCTTTACTTGGGTTGTTAAGGATGATACCCCAAATGAGCCAAGATTTACATCAAGAAGGGTGGAATAAAAAAATTGGGACTCAACTTTCAGGAAAGAATGTTTTAATAATTGGTTTTGGTAGGATCGGTCGTTATCTAGTCAAATTATTAAGACCATTTAATGTAAAATTATTAGCAGTAGACCCTGCCTTATCGGGGATAGTTGATGGTGTTCCAATAGTTTCAATTAAGAGAGCTCTTCCCCAAGCAGATATAATCTGCCTCCATCTTAGTGGTGCTACTCAAGTTTTAGGGAAAGAGGAATTCTCAAAGGTAAAAAAAGGGGTTTTAATTCTAAATGCAGCGAGGGGTGGGGTTATTGATGAAGAAGGTTTAGAGGAAGCAATAAAAGAAGAAAAAGTGGCCGGAGTATGGTTAGATGTTTTTGCTGAAGAACCTTATGCTGGTCCCTTGGTTGATTATCCTCAAGTTTTACTTACCCCTCATGTTGGTTCTTATACCAGAGAGTGCCGGAAGAGAATGGAGATGGAAGCAGTCAGTAATCTACTCTCTGCTCTCAGGCAAAATGCAAATGAATAAGAAAAATTTAAATCAATATCTTTCATTTTGATGAACATTCTATTTTTAAATTCAAGTGTTAATATTGCTAAAAATACATGGTGGCATCACGGTTTGGGTTGTCTTGTTGCTATTCTCAAAGATAATGGATTCAAGGTAGAAGTAACAACCTTATTTTCTGAAAAAGAACATCTCAAGGTTTTTTCAAAAATAGAATCTTTCCAGCCAAAAATTATTGGCTTTAGCTCTGTTGCTTCTCAATTCAAGTTTATTAAAAGTTTATCGTTGGAGATTAAAAAAAAATTCCCTCATCTAATTGTTGTTTGTGGCGGCGTTCATCCAACTATCTTTCCTGATTGTTTAAAAGAAGCACCAGGATTAGATGGTATTTTCCGCGGAGAATCAGAGTTTGCTTTTTTAGAGCTTGCCATCAGAGTTAAAGAAGGAAAACCCTTTCATGATATTTCTAATTTCGCCTATTTAAACGATGCCGAAGAATTGGTTTTAAACCCTCTTCGTCCTCTTATTGAGAATCTTGATATGCTACCTTTTTCCGACAGGGAAGCATTTAATTATGAGGAAATTTTAAAATCAACTAAAGGTAGAACTCGATTTATCTTCAACCGTGGCTGTCCTTATTCCTGTACCTATTGCTGTAATCATGCTTTGGCTAAAGTTTACGGGTTAAAGATTATGAAGCCCCGCTTCAGAAGTCCCGAATTGTCGGTTAAAGAAATAATGCGTGTTTTAAAAAAATATAAAGTTAAAAACATTTTTATCATTGATGAAATATTTGGATTAAATAGAGAATGGTTATTAGAATTTTGTGCTTTGTATAAAAAATATATTAAGTTACCTTTTGAGTGTTTCCAGCGGGCTAATTTTGTTGATGAGGAGAAATTAATAAGATTGAAAGACGCTGGTTGTTTCTCGGTTGCTTTTGGAGTTGAATCTGGTAGTGATTTTATTCGCAATAAAATTATGAATCGACAAATGACAAGAGAGCAGATAATTTCTGCTTTTAGACTTTGTCATAGATTAGGATTAAAAACAGTAGCCTCCAATATTATCGGCTTGCCTTTTGAAACAAAAGAGATGATTTTTGAAACAATTAAACTGAATCGAGAGATATTGCCTCATAGTAGCATCGTTGGAATTTTCTATCCTTATCCTGGAACAGAGTTGGAAAAATTATGCCGAGAGAAAAACTTAATAAATGAGGAAAAACTTAATGACCCTAATTTTGTAGAAAGGAAAAGAGGGTCGGTATTGAATTTAGAAATTCCTGACGGGGAGCTAGATTGGTTTAGAAAAAATTGGTATAGATTAATTTATCGAAACCCAAATACTATGTTCCTACATCCCAAAAGATTGATTCTTGGAGAAGGATATAAGGGGCTAAGAAGAGCGGCCAGAAAGGTCCCTTTTATATATAATATATACCAAAATATAAAATATTAGACTGAAGAATTAAAAAAAATGCAAAACCCAATAAAAAAGAAATTAAAAGAAGGAAAAGCTTCAATTGGCAGCTGGCTTCAATTACCTTCTCCAACTATTGCTGAAATTATGGCAAAAAGCGGTTTTGAATGGCTGGTTATAGATATGGAACACTCAACTATTGGTATTCAGGATATTGAGAATTTGGTTCGGGCTATTGAAGGAGCGGGCTCCGTTCCTTTAGTTCGGCTTTGGAGTAATGACCCGGTTTTAGCAAAAAAAGTAATGGATGCTGGAGCTTACGGAGTAATTGTACCGATGATAAATACAGCTCAGGAGGCAGAAAGAGCAGTAAAGTCAGTGAAATATCCACCTGAGGGTAAAAGGGGAGTGGGTCTTTATCGAGCCCAGGGTTTCGGGACTGATTTTGAAGAATATAAAAAAACTGTAAATAGAGAAAGTTTAGTGATTGTTATGATTGAGCACAAAAAGGCAGTGGAAAATATTCGGGATATCCTTTCAGTAGAAGGTGTTGATGGGTTGCTAATTGGCCCCTATGATATGTCGGGCTCTTTTGGAGTGCCCGGTCAATTAGACCATCCCTTAGTAAAAGAGGCTCAAAAAAAAGTATTAGTGGTAGCTAAAAATTTAGGGGTAGCTGCTGGAATACATGTGGTTCATCCTTCTTTAGAAGAAGTTAAAGCAAGAATTGAAGAGGGTTTTAGATTTATTGCTTTTAGCACCGACGCTATATTACTTAATACCAGCTGTCGAGAAATAATCTCGAAATTGAATGGATTAAGCAAATAATTTTATGAAAGAAGAAGAAATTCGGCCTAAAAATCTTCACGATACTATTATTGAGCTTTCTCGTCAAGATGTAGAAAGACTTATTTTGCCTGAGAAGAACAAGTTAGAAGAGATAGCTTGTCCGGGATGTGGTAGCAAAAATTCAACTTTTCAGTTCAAAAAATTTGGCCTGGATTATGTTTTATGCCAGGATTGTTATTCTCTATATTTGTCTCCCAGACCAAAAGAATCTTTTTTAAATCAAATTTACCCGAAAATGAAATCTGTTCAATATTGGGAGGCCCACTTTTATAAAGAAACTGCTGAACCAAGAAGAGAAAAAATATATGTTCCCAGAGCCAAAAAGGTTGTTGATCTAATTAACCAATATAAGGTTCCGGATAAAGAGGTATTAATAGATATTGGTTCCGGTTTTGGTATTTTTCTTGAGGAATTAAGAAAAGTATCTGATTTCAAGAAACTAATCGCTACTGAACCAACTTTATCTTTGGCTAAAGTTTGTGAAAGTAAGGGATTAGACGTTATTAAAAAACTAGGCCGAGACCTGTCTCTTTCTGATATTTCAAAAAAAGCTTCGGTGATCACTTGTTTTGAGGTATTAGAACATATAGTTGACCCTTTAAAATTTTTAACTGTTTTAAGCAAGATTTTAAAACCAGGGGGATTATTAATTTTAACTGCCCCTAGTGTTAGCGGAATAGATGTCCAGCTGCTTTGGGAAAAATCAAAAACAGTTTATCCGCCTCATCACATTAATTTACTATCGGTTGAGGGAGTGAAAGAGCTTATAGGGAGAGTAAATGGTTTAGAACTTTTGGATATCTCTACCCCTGGAGCGCTGGATGTAGATATTATCCGAAATGCCAAAAGAGAAGGAGTCATTGAAAATTTGGGCAAGTTCTTTGATTACCTTTTTTCACGAGAGGACGAGAATCTTTTTGAAAATTTACAACAGTTTTGTCAAAAACATGACTTAAGCTCTCATTTAATGGTCGTAATTAAAAAAATAATAATTAATAATTAACCAGTTTATGAATATTATTAGTATTATTCCAGCTCGAATGGCTTCTACTCGCTTCCCTGGAAAATCGTTAGCAAAAATTCAGGGTCTCTCCATGGTTGGCCATGTTTATTTTAGGAGCAAGATGGCTGAGTTGTTAAACGGGGTTTATGTGGCCACGCCTGATAAAGAAATTTCAGATTATATTAAATCAATTGGGGGAAATTCAATTATGACCAAATTTACCCATCGGTCTGCCCCTGACCGAACAGCAGAAGCAATGGCAAAAATAGAAAAAAGATTCAAGAAAAAAATAGATATTGTAGTAATGGTTCAGGGAGATGAGCCAATGGTCAGGCCCGAGATGATTGATGAGACAGTAAAACCGATGATAGAGGATAAATCCATTCAGATTTCTAACCTCGGGGCCCCAATTACTAACCGCCAAGAACACAACGACTCAAATGTAGTAAAAGTGGTGGTGGACAAAAATAACTTCGCTCTCTATTTTTCCAGAGAGCCCATTCCTTCTTTTAAAAAGGGGGCAAGAGAAGTGCCGATGCTAAAACAGACCGGTATTATCGCCTTTAGGAGAGATTTCTTGATTAAGTTCAATAATATGCCACCAACTCCCTTGGAACTCATTGAATCGGTAGATATGTTGAGGTTGCTTGAGAATGGCTTCAAAGTAAAAATGATCTTTTCAGATTATCCTCTCTTCAGCGTTGATACTAAAGAAGATTTAGGATTTGTTGAAAAAAAGATGGCAAAGGATGATTTAATAAAATCTTATTTATGATAGTTAAAATAAGTCAAAAAAGAGAAAACCAGATATTTATATATGACGAAGAAGATAATTTGTTGAAAAGTTTTGAAATAAAAGAAAATCTTCAGAGGGCTCTCGAATTTTTAAAACAACTCAACTCTGTTAAAACCACTGACGGCGTTCCTATCTACAAGACAAAAATGTTTAAGGGGATATCGGTTTGGTCATTTCATCAGCACGTCTTATTTTTGAATTTCTTGCGAGGTTATGTCAAATACGAAGAAATTATAAAATTTTTGATTGAAAATAAAGTTGAAAAGGTAATTGTTGATGGTAACAACGAAAATCTCAAAGAATATTTAAAGATAAATAAGATTGAAGTGAATAACGATTCTGGTAGAGCTCGGAAAGTGCGCTTTTTTTTAATTTCTTCTTTTATGAAAATGACTGCCTTGATAATTACTTTTTTGGCATTTTTAAAAATTTTGCTTCATAAAACCCCCCTCTTAATTTATACCCCGGATAAATTTTCAAAAAAGCACAACTGTGATTTCAGATTTTACCCTGTTTATCAATATCTGAAAGAAAGAAAAATTCCTTACATTGAAATATTTCACACTCTCTTAAATCGTGAATTTTTTAAAAACATTATAAGCCGAAAACGTTTAGCTATCTATTTAGAAGTTTTCCCTGTTTTTTCGAGTAAAAAGTGGAAGAGCAGGGAATATAATTTATCTCTTTTTGAACCACATAATCAAAGATATTTTCAGTATCTTCTGAGAATAATAGACCTAAAGTCTCAAAAGAGCATTAGACAGATAGATGCGATATCCTGGCTTCTAAAATTTACTAAAATAAAAAAACTCCTAGCTATAGATGATGTTAGATATACCAACGAGCTTATTGTTGCCTGTAAGTTAAATAAGATAAAAACTTATGGATTTCAGCACGGCCAGTTTACTAAATATCATGTAGGTTGGATGAATTATAATATTCCAAAAGAGGTGTCAATTACTTTTGATAAATTATTTGTTTGGAATAAATATTGGAAAAAAGTATTGTTTTCTTATAGTACTCAGTATAATGAAGAAAATATAGAAATTAGCGGATTATTACGAGAGCTAAAACCGATAGAATATAAAAAAAAGGAATTTAAAATTGGAAGAATGTCTGAGTTAAAGATCTTAGTGCCCTATGAAACCTTCGCCCCAAAAGCAGAAGTTAAAGATTATTTAAATAGGCTTTCGAGCTTAGGTGTTAAAATCTTTTTCAAGCCCAGGCCTGATATTCCATATAATCAACAGCTCGCGGAATATGATTTTCAAGAAGGAAAAGGCATTGAATTTGCTGAAAAAATTAACGCAGATATTTTATTAGAAATAGACGTCGTTGGAGGCACTTACAGCACTTTTTTAAACGAAATGATTTTTTATGAAAAACCATTATTTATTTTTGAAACATCGTTTGACCAGGGACACCGGTTGATAGAAGACAACTTAGGATTTTTAATAAAAAAAGATTTTAACCCTTCGATTTTACTGGATTACATAAATAATTATCAAAGTAAAAAAAATCAGGCCTGGCCGTCTGTTCAAACAAGCATAGAAGAAACCCTGGACAGTCTTAACTAAGGATTTTAGAAAATGAAGATTATCTATAATTAGCAATATTAGAATGCCAAAAATATCAGTAATAATGTCGGTTTATAATGGAGAGAAATATTTAGAAGAATCAATTCAAAGTATTTTGAATCAAAGCTTTAGGGACTTTGAATTTATTATTGTTGATGATGGTTCTAGTGACAGAACTCTGGAGATTTTAAAAGATTATACAGAGAAAGACTCTCGAGTTAAGATAATCACTAATGAAAAAAATATTGGTTTGACCAAATCTCTTAATAAAGCTATAAAAATAGCGCAAGGTAAATATATTGCTCGTCAGGATGCCGATGATATCTCTTTGCCTCAAAGATTAGAAAAACAGATTGAATTTTTAGAAAAGAACCCTGAAATTAAAATTTTAGGCACTTTTGGTTATAGAATAGACAAACATGGAAAGATTTTGAAAAGAGAGATTGTGCCGGTTTCTTTTTCAGAAGTTAAAAAAACCCTTATCAAGAGAAACCCTTTTATTCATACTTCAGTAATTATGACCAGGGAATTAAGCTCCTATAACGAAAATTTTAAAGTTTCTCAAGATTATGAATTATGGTTTAGAATTCTAAGAATTGCCAAGGGAGAGAACTTACCTTTATTTTTAGTAAAAAAAAGATATCGAACAGAGATGATTTCTTTTAATAGAGGCAGGGAGCAAATAAAATATATGCTTTTTCTTCAAAAAGAAGCTATAAAAAGAGGAGATTATTCAAAGTTTTCATATGTTTATCTTTTGAGAACTTATCTTTCTTTAATATGTCCTTTGTTTTTAAAAAGATATATTAAAATAAAATTATGTGCGGTATAGTTGGAATTTATAATTTAAAAGGAAAACCTGTTGATTCTTTTTTAATTCAAAGAATGACTGATGTTTTAAAACATCGGGGTCCGGATGACAAAGGGATTTTTTGCCATAATCAGATTGGTCTTGGTCATCGCCGGCTTTCAATTATTGATTTGTCAAAAGCTGGTCATCAGCCCATGTCAAACGAAGAGGCCAGTGTTTGGATTATTCATAACGGTGAAATATATAATTTCCAGGAATTAAGAAAAACTTTAACTGGCTTAGCTCACAAATTTAAATCAAGAACTGATACAGAGGTAATTTTACATAGTTATCAGGAGTGGGGCGTGAACTGTCTTGAGAAATTCAATGGAATGTTTGCTTTTGCAATTTGGGACAAGAGGAAACAACAAATATTTTTAGCCCGAGACAGATTAGGACAAAAGCCCTTATATTATTATTTTGACCAAGAAAAATTTGTTTTTGCTTCAGAAATAAAAGCTATTTTACAAGATAAAAGCATTCAAAGAGAATTAGATTCTCAAGGGATAGTCAATTATTTTACTTTTGGTCATTCTATTGCTCCAGGTACTATTTATAAAGGAATAAAAAAACTTTTACCTGGTCATTATTTAATTCTAAAAAATGGAAAAATTGAAATTAAACAATATTGGGAAGCATATTCAGCAACAACAGAACAGGAAGATAAAGGAAGAGAATATTATCAGCAAGGCATAAGAGAACTTTTTGAAAAGTCAGTTAAACAAAGATTGATTTCCGATGTTCCTTTAGGTGTTTTTTTGAGTGGAGGCATTGATTCCAGTTCAATAGTGGCAATGATGGCAAAATGTAATGTTTCTCATATAAAAACTTTTTCAGTTGGGTTTAATATTAAGGGTAAAGAATTTAACGAACTTTCTGATGCTGAAATCGTAGCTAATTACTTTAAAACCGAGCACCATCAGGTAGTTTTGGAAGAATTAGATTTAGTAAACACTTTAAATAAACTGGTCTATCATTTTGATGAGCCGTTTGGAGATGCTGCTAATTTCCCTGTTTTTTATATCAGTCAATTCGCTAAAAACTATGTAACGGTTGCTTTAACTGGAGATGGGGGGGATGAGATTTTCGGAGGATACCGGAGATATATAATTGAAAGAAACCATTCCAAATTTTTGGTTCTAAATTGGCTTTTAAGAAATAGTTTAGTTAAAGAATTTGCCAATTCGTTGCCAAAATTTAGGAGAGTAAAAAGACTTGTTAAAACTTTGCCAATTAAAGATGATTTGTTAAGGTATACTAATTGGCTCACTTTTTTTTCAGAAGAGATGAGGAACCAACTTTTCCGAAGCGATTTGTTGAAAAATGAAGATAATCCTTTAAAAGTTTATAAAGAGTATTTTCCTCAAAATAATTCCCGAGATTTACTTAAAACTTTTATGTATCTTGACCAAAAGATTTTATTGCCTGATCGTTATTTAGAAAAAGTTGACAAGCCGAGTATGGCAAATGGATTGGAAACCAGGGCTCCATTTTTAGATCATCATTTGGTTGAATTTGCTAATTCCATTCCTTCAAAATATAAGATAAAAGGACTTAAGACTAAATATATTTTTAAACAAGCTATGAAAGATTTTTTGCCAGAGCAAATTTTAAGAAAAAGAAAACACGGCTTTAGCGTTCCAATCAATCTTTGGTTTAGAGGAAAATTAAAAGATTATTTATTTGAAGTAATTTTTGACAAAAAAACTAAATCAAGAGGATATTTTAATTTTGATTATATTGAAAAACTTTATAGATGTTACCAAGAAAAAAATCAGCCCTTTGATTCTCAACTTTGGCTAATTCTAAACTTTGAACTTTGGCATCGTCAATTTATAGATAAAAACTAAACTATGAAAAAATATTTAATCACTGGTGGAGCCGGCTTTATTGGTTCCCATTTAGTAGATAAATTAATAGGGCAGGGACATAAAGTGATTGTTATTGATAATCTTTCTACTGGCAAGAAAGAAAATTTAAACTCAAAAGCAGATTTTCACAATCTTAATATCTGCGATTTTGGGGAAATTAAATCTCTTTTTCAAAATATTGATTATGTTTTTCATCTAGCTGCTATTCCTAGGGTACCTATTTCAATTGAAGACCCTGTTTCTACTTCAAAAGCAAATATTTTGGGAACAATTAATGTTTTTAAAGCGGGGATTGATAATAAAGTAAAAAGAATTGTTTTTGCTTCGTCGTCTTCTGTTTATGGAAATCAAGAAAAACTGCCTTTGCAAGAGGATATGAGGCCAAGTCCTCTTAGTCCTTATGCTTTGCAAAAATTAACCAGTGAAAGGTTTGCTAAATTATTTGTTCAGCTTTACAAAGTTCCAATAATTTGTTTAAGATATTTCAATGTTTATGGGCCAAGAATTGATTTTGATTCTGATTATAGTTTAGTTCTTGGCAAATTTTTGAAGTTGAGAACTCAAAATAAACCTTTAACAATTTTTGGTGATGGAGAACAAACCAGAGGCTTTTGCTATATTGATGATGTAATACAAGCTAATATTAAAGCTATGCAGAGCAATAATTTAAAAGGCAAAGAAGTAATTAATATTGGCAATAATAAATCCTATTCTATAAATTATTTAGCAGAAATAATTGGAGGCAAGGTTGAGTTTTTACCCACTAGATTAGGTGATATTCGTCATACACAAGCAGATATTAGCTTAGCTAAAAAACTTATTGATTGGGAGCCAAAAATAGATTTTCGGCAAGGCGTAGAAAAAACAAAACAATGGTTTAAAGAAAATGGAAAATAAAGAAATAAAAATTTGTTATGTAACCAGCGTTGATATAACATTGAGGTTTATATTATTAAACCATATGAAGTTCCTTATTCGGCAAGGTTATAATGTTTCTGCTGTTTGTTCACCTGGAAAGTGGCTAAAAGACGTTGAAAACGAAGGAATTAAAATTAAGACTATAAATATTAAAAGAAAGATGGCTCCCTTTTCTGATATTATTGCTTTTCTGAAACTTTATTTCTATTTTAGAAAAGAGAAGTTTGATATAATCCATACACATACTCCAAAACCAGAAATTTATGGACAGATAGCTGCCAAATTAG
>JAUWYA010000034.1 GCA_030616085.1 Candidatus Nealsoniibacteriota bacterium
ACCAGAGTAGAAAATGTTTTTCAGTTCTTTATTGGAGGAACAGCTCTGTTAATTGTAGTATCAGTTGTTTTGGAAACAATGAAGCAGATTAATTCTCAGCTTCAAATGCGCGAATACGATACATTCTAAAATTATGAAAAAACAAATAGTTATTTTTCTTGGCAAATCTGGTTCTGGGAAAGGAACTCAAGCCAAACTTTTACAAAAGAAGCTGGGTTTTGATTATATTGGAAGTGGTGATTTGTTAAGAGCTAGAACAAAGAAAAAAGATTTCACTGGCAAGAAAATTACTAAGATATTGGCTAAAGGAGAATTAATACCTATGCCAGCAATTTTTAAACTTTGGATCGACAAAATAGAGGAGTTAAAGAATAAAAAGAAATTAAAGGGATTTATTATGGATGGCAATCCCAGAAGGATCATGGAGGCCTATTTAATAGACCAAGCTTTGGAGTTCTACGAATGGGATAAAAATGTGAAAATCCTATTAATTCATATTTCTAACAAAGAAGCAATTTGGCGATTAACTAAACGAAGGATTTGCAAAAAATGCAAAAAGATTATTCCTTTTGTTGGTCAGTTTAGAAAAATTAAAAAGTGTCCAAAGTGTAACGGTCAATTGGTTGGAAGAAGCGATGATACAATTAAAGCAGTGAAAAGTAGATTAAAATGGTTTAAAACAGAAGTTCAGCCAATAATTAATTATTATCGCAAGACCGGGAGATTGATTAAAATAAATGGCGAGCAGTCAATAGAAGATGTTTTTAAGGATATTTTGAAAGCTGTTAAATAGTTTATGGCTAATAAAATTGTTTTTATCGTAGGGATGGCTGGATCAGGCAAGAGCATAGTTTCTGATGAATTAGTTAAAAAAGGTTTTGCTTTTTTAAGATTCGGTCAAATTACTCTTGATAAGATTAAACAAGATGGCTTGGAAGTCAACGAAGCTAATGAAAAAAAGACAAGAGAAGCTTTTAGAAAAGAGCATGGAATGGGCGCATATGCTATTCTTAATATTCCTAAATTTGATGAGTTGCTTAAAAAATCTAACGTAGTAGGTGATAATCTTATGTCTTGGTCAGAGTATAAGATTCTTAAAGAGAAATATAGAAATTCAATGTATGTTATAGCAGTATATGCTCCACCGAAACTAAGATATCAAAGATTGGAAAACAGAGCAGTTGAAAAGGATGAAAAACAGCGCTTTAGGTCTTTTACGAAAAAGGAAGCAAAGGCGCGTGACTATGCAGAAATCGAAAATTTAGAAAAAGGCGGTCCGATTGCAATGGCTGATTTCACAATTGATAATACTGGAACAATTGAGCAGTTAAAGCAAAAAGTTAGAGAAGTATTATCTTTAATAAAATAAAGAAGCTAACTTCAATTTATGAAGTTAGCTTTAATGTTTAAGCGTGTTTTAGAAAAATGTCTATCGTTGTGACAGCTTGTATGGAGACAACTAAAGACAAGATCAAAAAAGAAAATGCAATTAGATTGCCTTCTGTTTTATTAGAAAGATGATTTTTTCCAATGAATGATTTAGTTGTTACTACTGTTGCAAAGATCGGATTCCCAACTAAAAGTATCAGTACCATAATTTGTGTCATTTTTGTTTCCTTTCATTCAATAGTTTTTAAAATTGTTAAAGAATATATAATATTATTATAATATAGTTAACTTGTCAAGCAATTGTGTGTCGGTATCGGACACCGCCAGAGTCTGGCGGTGTCCGATACCGCCAGCACTTTAAAGATGATTTCAATAAAGACAGAAAAAGAGATTAAAATAATGAGAGAAGGTGGGAAGATTTTGGCAGAGATTATGGCAGAGTTGGAAACCAAGGTTGAGCCAGGTATTACCACTAAGTATTTAGACAAGGTCGCAACCGACCTTGTTTTAAAATACGGAGCAAAGCCGTCTTTTAAAAACTATCAGGGTTTTCCAGACACTCTTTGCACTTCAGTAAATGAAGAACTTGTTCATTGCATTCCTTCTAACAGAAAATTACAGCAAGGCGATATAATTTCTCTTGACTTGGGAGTCCTTTTTAAAGGATTCCATTCTGATATGGCAGTTACTGTTCCAGTTGGGAAAGTTTCTCCAGACGCATTAAGAATAATTAGAGTAACTAAAAAGGCATTAAAAAGAGGGATAAAAAAAGTTCGTCCAGGCAAGACATTCGGCGATATTGGCAATACTATCCAGAGATATATTGAAGATCAGAGATTTAATGTAATTAGAGACCTTTGCGGCCATGGGATTGGAAAAGAAGTTCATGAAGAACCGCAGGTGCAAAATTATGGAAAAAGAAGAGCAGGCCCCGAGATAAAACAGGGAATGACATTTTGCATTGAGCCCATGGTGGCAAAAGGGGATTGGCGTTTGAAAAAAGCCAAAGACGGCTATGGTTTTCAAACAAGAGATAATTCTCTTTGTACTCATTTTGAGCACACTCTCGTTGTAACTCAAGCCGGTTGCGATGTATTGACAAATCTGCAGTAATATGCTATACTGTGTAAGTAGAAAGAAAAACATAAATTGTTCACGAAAAAGTAAATATGGAAAGTCTAACTTTTTACCGAAAGGAAAGAATCATGAAAACATTAGTACACATTCTATTAATGGTAGGGATGATAGTTCTAGCAGTAGATATCCTACGGATTATTATCCGTTCAGCAATTGAAAAAAGACGGGAGACGCGGACACATGGGACACACGAGATACGGATGAGTGTTTTTGATGCGATGGCAGATAAGGAAATTAAACGTAGCTTGGATGAACGTGAGGATGAGCGTTTAATGTGGGAAATAGAAGGGCCCAAAGAATGTTTTTCTTGCTCAAAACACATAAATATAATTCTCTGGCTTAGAGAATGGGCGGGAAGAAGCGATAAGAATTTTGCTCAAGTAGTATATGATATATACTATCTTGATGATAACTCCAGAATTCCCACAACAGAAGAAGCATTACTCAGGAAACTACCGAAAGAATTAAGTTGCTCTTTTGAAGATCTCCGATTTGCGGTAGAGGAACTAATACGCCTTGATGTTTCTGGCGTAGAATGCGGATTAAGCTATAGTTAATATCAAACTTATCCTAATCCGTTGACCAAAAGGTTTTCTTAAGATGAAAATTAAGGAAACCTTTTTTATTTGAACTGAAATTATTAGTAATTATCAGTACGCCGAAAATCGTCCGATCGGACAATTTTTGGCATAGAATGTTTTAGGTACACACTTTTGTCGGTTTAGTTAATTGATAATCTTTTGTAAATTCGTTGGGTGATTTTCCATTCAACCCGCAATGTTTTAAATTGTTGTAGTACATATTCCATAATCTTACACGGTATCTTAAGTGTTC
>JAUWYA010000019.1 GCA_030616085.1 Candidatus Nealsoniibacteriota bacterium
ATATATTAAATTAAATGGTCCTCTATTTTTTGTAGAATAAACCTCGTTAGAATTATGCTGATTAAAACGTTTCCGTAAATCATTAGTATATCCAGTATACATCTTTTTATCTTTTTTGCTCTTTAGTATATATGTAAAAAACATAGTTATCTCTAACGGGGTTCATATATTTTAATCAAAGTAGTCTATAAGGCACTCTTTGAATTCTTCTAACTTCTTATTTTTTACGCCAAATCCAGCTGCCTGAGGATGACCTCCATAAGTCATAAGGCATTTAGAACAAGCTTTCATTGACTCAACCACATTAAGCCCAGCTGGCGCTCTAATGCTTCCCTGGCTGTCATCTTTGTCCTTTCTGTATAAAAATACTGGTTTTTGATGTTTCTGTGAAAGGATAGATGCTGCAACGCCCAACAGAATTAATTCCCAGCCGGAATTTCCTTCAAAAATAATATTATCTTTTTTTCTGGAAATCCTATTTTCAATTTCTTCTATTATCTCTTTTATCTTTTTTTTCTTCTGAATGCTCTTTTCTAATAGTTTTTCAACTAACTCTGCTGCCTCTTTTCTATCAGAAACAGTTAAAAGACGAAAAGCAGCTGGCAATCTATTCTCAACATTCCTAATATTCAAAAGAGAATTAGTTTTATAAACCTGCTGAATCAAAGTCAAGGATTTAAACGGCTCTAATTCAAACAATGCTTGAATTCCTGGTCTCCAGCTTGTTCTTATAGAACTTAGGCCTTGAGCAATCATTTCTTCATTTTCATCAATTCTCGGCATCATATCAGCAATAGTAGCCATTGCTACCAGCTCCAAAAAGCTCTTTCTCAAGCTTTCTGACATCTGTTCTTTTAAAACAAGCTTGGCTAATCTAAAGACAATTCCAACTGTGGCAAACTGCTTAAACGGATATTTATCTCCTTCCTGCTTTGGATCAACAATAATATCAGCTTCAGGAAGCTTATCCAATACTTCATGATGTTCAATAAGTATCACTTCAAATCCCAGCTTTTTAGCTATTTTAATTTCTTTAAAATTTCCAATACCGCAATCTAAAACTACTAATAAAGCAGGGGCATGTTTTTTTAAATAATCTAAACCCTGTTTAGTTATTCCATAACCTTCCTTTTCCCTGTCAGGAAAATAAATTGCAGCAATTTGGCCTTCTAAATTCTTAATAGATTCTTCTAAAATAATTACTGAACTTACCCCATCTAGATCAGCATCACCGTAAACAATTATTTTCTCTTTATTCTTTATCGCCTTTAAAATACGGTTAGCTGCCTTTTTTAGATTTTTAATCTCAGTTGTCATAGTAACCTAATGCCTTTAAACCAGGGAGCTCTTCGCCAGAAAGAAACTGCAGCATTGCGCCGCCGCCTGTAGAAATATGGTCAAATTTATCCCGCAACCTGAACTTAGTTAAAGCAAAAATAGTGTCTCCGCCTCCAGCAATTTTAAATGCTTTATCGTTTTTACTAATCTCTTCAGCAATCTGTTTTGTTCCTTTTTCATATAAAGGAATTTCAAACTTTCCAACAGGACCCGCCCAAAGAATTGTTCTGGCTTTTTTAATTATTTCTGAAAATATTCTAACTGTCTTTGGCCCAATATCAAATCCATCTTTGCTATCAACAGGAATATAAAGTTTATTAGATTTATTTCTTATTTGCTCAGATATTCTGCCTCCGATAAGCACATAATCAGCTTTTTCTAGAAATCGCTCAATTACTTTTGCCTTGCTTTCAATTTTAATTCCTCCAATTATTGCTACCAAAGGATGCTCAAAATCTTTTAAAAGTTTGGAAAGAACCTTAATCTCTTTTTCTAATAAAAAACCCGCTCCAGAAGGCAGATATTTAGGGATTCCAATAACTGAGGTATGCTTTCTATGACAAACTCCAAAAGCATCATTAATATAAATGTCGCCCAAACTTGCAAGTTCTTTAGCAAATTCATCGCTATTTTCTTTCTCTCTTTCGTCTAATCTTAGATTATCTAAAAATACAACTTCTTTTGTATCCGTTTTTAAGTATTTTTTAACTCTCTCCCAAATTACATTCAAATGCCTGTTGCCTGCTAAATGACTCATTAAAATCACTTTGGCTTCATTCTTAAGCAGATACTCAATAGTAGGAATGGTTTGCCTAATTCTAAAATCATCTGTAATATTCTCTTTCTCATCTAATGGGATATTAAAGTCGCATCTTACCAGCACTCTCTTATTTTTAACATCAAAATCTTTAAGAGTTTTCACCCCGTTAGAAGTCTGTTATTATATAACTCATAGTTAATTTCAAACAGACCATTATTTTTAGCTATACCCCATTATCACAACTAAGAACTTCTAACGGGGTTCATTATCCTTTTTTTCTAAAGTTTCATTTAAGGTTTTCCTCAGCTCTGATAAATTAACTTCTTTTCTTTTTCTTTTCCTGGAAAAGGGAACGGGCTCTTCTTTAACTGCTTTTTCCAAAGAAACAGGCTCTTCTTTAACTGTTTTTTCTTCCCCAGCCCTATTTTTTTTCAAACAGGTCTTGCAATAAACCGGTCTTTTGCCGTCCGGAGAAAAAACAACTTTAGTCGGCTTGTTGCACATAGAACAAACAGCATCATAAAGAACAGGGGCTTCTGAAGTTTTTATAAGAACATCTGGCGCATCTGAAAGCCCTAACCATTTAACAATCCTTTCTTCAACTTCTTTGCGAGGAGTTCCGTATCTTTCCCGAGAAACATTGATAATCTTTTCTTTATTAGAAACCTTGAACTTAGGAAAAGGAATCAAAGTTTCAGCTGAAAAAGGCCTGCCAGCTACTCCATCAATCATCAGCTTCAAATAAATATTATACTTTGCTAAATTAACAATGTCTTGAGCAGTAAATTCCGGAACAAACTCTTTTTCTATGTATTCAGCATCTTCTGCTCCAACCCGGAAAGAAATTAAAGTGCCGATGTTGCCAAAAACAGCGTCTCTAACCGTCTCATCCATTTGAGCAATATATTGATGAGCTAAAATTAAAGCCAGCCTATACTTTCTTGCCTCTGAAAGAATATTAACAAACGACTCAGTAGCAAAGTTTTGAAATTCATCTACGTATAGAAAGAAATCATTTCTTTTTTCTTCCGGCGTATCCACGCGGGACATAGCAGCCAGCTGTATTTTAGTAATTAAAAGAGCTCCCAGAAGCATTGAATTATCTTCTCCTATTCTGCCTTTTGATAAATTCAGAATTAAAATCTTCTTTTTGTCCATCACTTCCCGCATATCAATAGTAGAAGCGGTCTGACCGATAATATTACGGATTAAAGGAGCAGAAATGAATTGGCCAACCTTGTTTTGAATAGCTGCTGTTGCTTCAACTTCATATCTTTGAGTATACCGGGCAAATTCATTAATCCAGAATGACTTAATTACTGGATCGGTGATTTTCTCTACTACTTTTTTCCTAAAATCTGCGTCAGACATCATTCTATTAACTCCAAGCAAAGTAGAGCCGGGATATTCTAAAAGAGCTAAGATAGAATTATTTAAGATGTATTCCATTCTGGCTGACCAAACATCAGGCCAGATTTTCTTAAACACGCCCATTAAGCCCCCTGCAACTAAGTGCCTATGCTCCAATCCTACTTTCTCCATTACATTAAAAGCAATTGGAAAATCCAAATCAGCTGGATTAACATATATAACGTCGTTAATTCGGTTTGAAGGAACAAAATCCAGCAACTCTTCAGCTGCCTCTCCATGAGGATCAACAAAACCAACACCCCTGCCCTGCTGAATATCCTGAACAGCCATATTTTGAAGCATAGCTGTTTTTCCCATTCCTGTTTTTCCAATAACATAAAGATGCCTGCGTCTATCATCAAGCTTAATACCAAACTTTTTTCGGATATTCCGATAAGTTGTCTCAGCAAAGAAATTAATTTCGCTGTTCATACCCCGTAGAAGAATTTCGAATGAATGCTAACAATATATTCGTGAAATTCCCTAAATTATAACTAATTTACTTTTACTGCCCTGTAGTTTAATTTTTAGGTATTTTCTTTGAAAATACCTTTTCGAAATTTCTCTACGGGGCATAAACTACTCTGAGGGAAGACCTGGAGGGGCCTCGCCCTTTTTAGCTTCAATTCGTTTAACAAAAGGAGCTGGAGCAACTCTGCGGCCAGGAAAGTGATATATGCTAGCCAATTCTTCAGTATTTAAAATAAAGGTTGAAGGCCAATAGCCTCTTCGTGGAAACAAAGGAGGGAATCTTAACACATATTTCCTAAATATAGATCTTTTCCTTAAATATAATCTTCGCTTAAGAATAAAGTTTAGAGGCAAGAACCAGCTTTTGTGAATCTTAGTCAAGGTCTTTCCCCAAGGCACCAAAGCATTGAGATTCTGGGTAAAAAAGGCAGAAAAAAATGCGAGAGGAAGTCTAAGCTTTGGTTTAAAGAAAACCTCTTTTTTGCCAAGATAAATAAATCTAATACTGGTTTTAAAGCCGCGTTTTGCCATCTTCTGCTCTACTGCTGCAACTACATTTCTTTCCCCAGGAGTAAGTTTCATTTCAGGAGGAATAAGTTCTCTTTTCTCTTCTTTTATACCTCCTGGCGGCTCTCCTGTAACTAAGACATCAGCTGCTTCCATAATCATTGGTTTTTGTATAGACTTTTTATCTGTTCTCTTAGCAAGCTCATCCCTTATCTTTTCTCCTTCAGTTACCCAGGGAAGCTCTAGATTACTAACTGGGCCTGCCATAATTTGAATCCAGAGCTGTTCTCCTGGCTTTATCTTTGCCATTGCTTCTAAAAGCGCGGCTAAAGGATCAATTCTTTTCTCCTCTAAGGGTTCTCTTTCTGTTTCAAATTCAAGATGTGTTCTAATTGGATATGTATTTGGCTTCAATAGTACATAATCTGAAGCAAAAAACTCCCAGTCCTTATTTGGAATATCCTGAGGAACATGCTTTGTATAATCATCAACTTTTGATATTTCTGCTTCAGAATACTGAGAATAAATAGCTGATTCAACCGAGTCCCAAACTTTTTCAGGAATTCTGACAAAAAAATGGGGCTCTCCGCCAATTGAGGCAACTTCAAAAGAATAAGAAAGCAATATCTTTCCTTCAACCCATTTTTCCCACCAATCAGCAGGGTCATACATAATCTGCCATAAATGCTCAGCAACTACTTCCATAGCCCTTATTGGCTTTAAAACCTCTTTTGGAATTTTAATTTCAAGCAGAATAAAGTTGGCCTTTTTCAAAAATTTGTCTGTTCTCCACCAAAGCCAGAGAAAAGAAAAAGGCCACCATAAAATAAAAGGTAATGGCAACCACCACCAAGTCCTAAGAATTTGCCAAACTTGCGAAAGTATTGGCATTAAGATTTTTAACGAATCTGAAAGCATTAAATTTACGCTTCTTTTATTATATATCTACCCTTAGAATCCCTTGCAAAATAATCTCTATCTTGCAAATTCAAAGCAATTGTATTTTCTTTTACAAAACGCTGCTCTGAAACTTTGTTTAAAATCTCCTTTTTTGATAAGGGCCTGCTTGAACTTTTTAAGGTTTTAACAATTATATCTTTTACTACTCCTGGTTCATATCCCCATTCTTTTAAAGCATAAAGGCCTCTTCCAACTAAAACAAACCTTTCATCTTTGATTAGTTCATTATGAACAGTAGCTGTATGAATTTTGCTTTGAGAAGGAAAAGGTAATTTCTCTATAAGGCTAGCTACATTAGCAAAATGCAAGGGCTTTTCTTCTTTTTTAAAAACCAAATAAGCCCTGTCTTTTACTCCGCGAGGATTAATTTCTAACCAATTCCTTAAGCCAAACTTTTCTTCAGGGTTTTTTTGAATTTCTTTTGAAATACCAATATATGAAAGAAAAACATCCTTATTCAGCTTCTGATCTTTTAAAAGCTCATCCAAAGAAAAAACTTTCTTTTCTTTTTTAAATCTTTTAATAGTTGACTTAATTAAGTTCTTAGCCTGTTTTATTGGCTCTTTTTTAATTGTCCAAAAAGAATAAAAATCACTATCTTCTGGAATTTTATTAAAACCATCTCCATTAGTTAATAAAAAGGAAACATGGTTTTGAAACTTGTTTTCTGCTAAAGCTTGGAGCAAATCATCTTCTTTTTTCAAGCCACCAAAAGAATCAAGAACTTCTTCAAAATATTTAAAAAGCTTTTGATTTTCTTTAATTCTTGGCTTAATTTTTGAAAAACCTTCTGATTCAATCTGACGAACCCTTTCTCTGGTAATATTATAACTCTGACCAATGGTTTCCAGAGTTTCTCTTTGACCTGCTCTTAAACCAAAACGCCTCTCAACAACATCAACTGTTCTTTGAGGCAAACCCTTAATACAATCTGCGCAAATTTTTTGATAATCGTATTTCATATTTTTATTTTAAGATTATATATTTATACCTTAACGAATCAAGGTTCTACAAGCGAAGCTTGTAGGTTCTTATTTAATTTATTTATATTCTTCTATTTAAACATTTTTGAAAACCCTTGTCAACCCCTTGTTTAGGGATTAATCTTTATGGCGCCATTTGAGCCAGGTTACTAAGATTGGGCCTGCTAAAAAGATTGAAGAATATGTGCCAGCGCAAATTCCTAAAATTAATGCCAAGGCAAAATATTTCAAAGTTTCCCCGCCTAAAAAGAAAATAGCTCCAGCCACAAATAACGTGGTTAAAGAAGTATTAATTTGTCGAGCCAGGGTCTGATTCAAACTTATATCAACTGTTTCCTGAAACGTCTCCCCCCTTGTTAAAAGGTTTTCTCTTATTCTGTCAAAAACAACTACAGTATTATTAATTGAATATCCTAAAACAGCAAGAAGAGCAGTAATAACTGGAATAGAAATTTCTATTCCATAGAACTTTCCTAAAATCGCGAAAATCCCTAAAGGAATTAAAATATCATGGAAAAGAGCAAGAACGCTGGCTATACCGTATTGCCAGGACCGCAAAGGCCTTTGAACCCTTCTAAAAGCTAAAGCAATATATATAATCATTGAAAGCAAAGCAACCACTACGACAATCTTTGTCTTATCTTTAAGTTCCTGACCAATCACAGGGCCTATTGATTCAAACCTTATTTCTTCAGCCAATCCCATATTTATATTTAAAGCTCCTGTTTCTTCATCAAACACTGTTTCTTGCGTAAGCACAGATAAAACTTGCTGGTGCATTTCTTCGTCAATATCTTTCATTCTAATAATAATCCCCTTTTCTCCAGTTTGTTGTATATAAATATTGCCTAAATCAAACTCTTCCAATTTCTCTAAAACTTCTTCATTAGAAATCCTTTCTTCTGCATATTCTATTTCTAAAATACTTCCTCCAGTAAAATCAATTCCTGGCTTTAACCCGAAAACAAGCAAAGCAATAATGCTTGTTATGATTAAAGCTCCAGAAAAACCGAAATATATTTTGCGATACTTAATAAACTGAATCATATATTTAGGATAGACCTGGCCTATCCTATTATCTCCATAACCATCTCAAATTTTCTAATCGAGTCCCAACGAATAATCTTAATAAATTACGTGTTATAAATATTGCAGAAAACATGCTGACTAAAATTCCAATGCTTAAAGTTAAAGCAAACCCTTTAATAAAGCTTGTTCCCAGGCCAAAAAGAATCAAAGCCACAATTAAAGTAGTTAAATTTCCATCCCGAATTGAAGGCCAGCTTCTCCTAAAACCCTCTTCTAAAGCAATAGCAAAGCTTTTCTGTCCCTTTAATTCTTCTCTCATTCTAGAGAAAATTAAAATATTAGCGTCAACAGCCATTCCAATTGATAAGATAAATCCGCCAATCCCAGCTAAAGTTAATGTAACAGGAACTAATTTAAACAAGCTCAAAATCAAAGCAACATAAATTATCAAAACCAAAGAAGCTAAAAATCCTGGGAATCTATAAAAGATTATCAAGAATATAATAACAGCTAAAAATCCGAAAAGACCTGCCATTAAACTCTTTTGCAAAGACACAGCTCCCAAGGTTGGTCCAACTGTTTGCTGAGAGATTAGTTTTATCGGCACTGGAAGAGCGCCAGCATTAAGATTCCTAACTAACTCTTTGGCTTCATTCACAGTAAAATCTCCGCTAATCTGGGCCTTGCCTCCGGAGATTGCTTCCTGAACAACAGGAGTAGAAATTGGAATTCCATCAATAAAAATAGCCAATATCTTTCCAACGTTCTGGGAAGTCAATTGTTCAAAAAGATCTGCGCCTTCATCATTAAACTGAAGAGAAATTAAAGGCGCGCCTGTTTGTTGATTAAATATCAAATCAGCTCTTTCCAAATATTTCCCAGTCAAAGAGGTTGATTTAAAATAAGGATCTTCTAAAGCTAATTGCCAGTTCTCTATATTTTGAGCCTCTTCATAAGTCATTCCTTCAAGTTCTTTCTGCTTATCAAGAATTATCTGAGTTTCTTGTTCTGCTCTTTGTTCTCTAAATTCTAAAAACGGGGTCTGTCCAATCATTTTGATTGCTTCAGCCGGTTCTTTTATTCCAGCCAACTCAACAACTAATCTGTGCTTGCCAGATGATTCTTGAGTCTGAACTATTGGTTCTGTTACTCCAAAAAAATTGACTCTTCTTTCAATAATATCTCTTAAGCCCTGCATAGCAGAAGAATAATCTCCTGCCTCAATACTGGACAAATCAGCCTCGTATAAAAGATGGGTTCCTCCTTGCAAATCCAAACCCAATTTAAAAGGAATATCCCAGAAATGAGGGATTCTTATATTGAATCTTGTATTAATAGAATCAATTCCCTGATTAATATATTTTGGATAGCTCAGATTCCCAGCCAAAAATGCCAATAGAATAATCCCGATAAAAATTAAATAAATATTCTTTCTCATTTTATTCAATATTACCTTTATAACACACTTTCCCAAAATAAAAAAGACCCAGTATTGGGTCTTTAGTCTTTCTTTGCTAAAAAATAAACGAGCATAATGAGCATAAAAGGATAACGAATCCAATACCATATTTTTCCGAAAAAGGCTTTCATTTCTTTTTACCTCCGCAACACTTTTTGTACTTTTTGCCTGAAGCACAGGGACATTGTTGATTCCTGCCTATTCTTTTTTTTGTTGGCTTAATAGTTGCCGCTCTCAAAAATTGACTAGTCCTAGTAAAAAGACCACCAAAAGGACCACCAAAGTTTGCGAATTCAACGCCACTACTTAAAACATCGGGTTTTCTCTTTTTCATTATCTTATCTCCCTATATAGAATTTTGAAAGAACTCTTTTTATATATCTTAATTTATTATTTTATTCCTGTCTAGTCTCTGCACAGCCTAATCCTCACGATCATAAATTTTAGAGGATTATGTGAGAAGAGCGGAGATGATGCCGACTAAGAATATGCCGTCAAACACGCCTGCCCCGCCAATTGAAAGCAATCCAGGACCTAATTTCCTAGCTTTATGCAAATTTAGAATATCAGCTCCAATTAAAGTTCCTAAAACACCAGAAATAAAAGCGCAAGGAGCTGCAAATTCAGGAGCCAGTATTATTGCAAAAAGAACAGCAAATAATGGAGGGATAAAAGCTGAAATTGCAATACCTCTGCCAGGAATAGGTCTGGAAAGAACTTTTGAAATCAAAATCATTAAAAGAGTAGCTATTAAAACTGGTTCTAAAGGAACTTTGTTTAGAAAATAGAAACAAAGAATAATTGGAATAACAGCTCCGCCTAAATTAATAGCAATGCCAGAAGATATTAATTTTGGCGCTTTAAACAAACCAAAAAAAGATCGCTTTGAAACATAAACCAATTTTCTTTTAGTCAAAGGGATATTAATACTAGAACAAATGAGCATTAAAAGAAGTATTAAAATAGTTATTTCTGGAGATAAACCCAGTTTCTCAAACCCAAGAGTAACTACATGAAAAAACACCAATAAAAACAATATTGGCAAAAATAAAATAAAAAGAAGAAAAATTAAACAACCTATTGGAAAGAAAAACATAATTTTAATAATTTTTAATTTTCAATTTAGATATATTGCTATTATAGCAAATTTTTAAAATAAAAAAGACCCATCTAGGCCTCTTTATCTTTTTGAAAATAACTGTTAATTAACTGCCAGGATCAAAATCTCCACTTATACCTGTGCAGTAATACCCTAAAGAAATATCACAAGCGCTACTACCTGTAGGTTGACCGTCAAATAAAAAATCTCCTTGTAAACTCGTATTTAATGCTGGGTTACTTAAATTCTCAAATTCGCATCTGATTCTATATTTCTGTTGGTCAACAGAAGGAATATAAGCATAAGTACGATTAGGATATAAAGAGTCTTGGGGAGTTGTCCTTGAATAAGAAGGAGCCATCATTGCTTTAACTTCAAGAATTAATTTTGACCAAATAGAACTTTTTTGTTCAACTGAATCTGCCTGAGAAAAATAACCACCATCTTCTAGCATAGAAAGCATATCAAACCAATTATTATCTAAAAAGATTTTGTCATTAGAAGAAGGATATACTCCATTATCTAAATAATAAAGCTCCAAGGTTTTGGTTATTTGAGCAAACTCCGTAATCCTTCTGGCATCACGAGCATTCTTGCGAACATTTTTTGTTGCCATTAAAATAATAGAAGCAAGCACTCCTAAAATTGCTATTACCACAAGAAGTTCAATCAAGGTAAATCCTAATTTTTTCCTTTTTCTCAACATAATTAAAGATTAAAAGAAAAAGTAATTATCTCATCAATGAATCCTTTTAAACGATAAATCAGATAAACATTAAATCCTGCTACAATTAACAAGAACAAGTAATGCACAAAATTGGCATAAGATTTTTCATGCCATCTTTTGTACCAGAGAATATTATTCTTTAACCAATTATGAATAGACATTATATTATTATTTAATTATTGTATCTTTCGTTCTTCTCTGTCAAGTGGAAAACTTATCCAAATTTTGGATAACAGCATTTTTTGTACTTTTTGTTTGAACCGCAAGGACAGGGCTGATTTCGACCGACTTTTTGACGGCCCTTGCCAGCCGAAGCCACGTACAACGGAGCAGAAATGGGTTCAGAGATGGGTTGTTTTTTCAATTCAGCTTTAAAGATTGCGTTAGCAATGCTCAAATCAATTGTTTCTAATAATCGCTGAAACATTTTATGGCCTTCTGACTTGTATTCAACCAAAGGATCCTGCTGGCCATAAGCTCTAAGCCGAACAGAATCTCTTAAATGCGCCATATTCTCCAAATGCTCTATCCAAAGAGTATCAAGAACCCGCAAACAAACAATCTTCTCTATTTTACGCATGTTATCATGGCCTACTTCTTTTTCTCTTTTGTCATAATCCTTTTCTGAAAAGCCTGATTTTTTAATAATATTTAAAACGTAAGAACGTAGATCCTCTTGTTCCCGAGGTTCTGCCCCGTCATCCGACGGGGCACCCGGTCGAATGACCGGGTGGGATTTTTCCAACACTTCTTTTCTCTTTTTGTAAAACACTTCTCTGTGTTTATTCATTACATCATCATATTCTAAGACATGATTTCTTGCGTCAAAATTCATTCCTTCAACTTTTGATTGAGCTGACTCAATTGCCTTGGAAATCATTTTTGCTTCTATTGGCTGATCTTCAGGAATCTTCATAGTTTCCATTAATCTCTTTATCTTATCTCCGCCAAAAATCCTCATTAAATCATCTTCCAGAGAAACAAAAAATTGGGAAGAGCCGGGATCGCCCTGCCTGCCCGACCTTCCGCGCAGCTGATTATCAATTCTTCTTGCTTCATGCCTTTCAGTTCCAATAATATGAAGCCCTCCAGATTCAATAACCTTTTTCTGTTCTTCCGAATCAGGAGGATTTCCGCCTAAAATAATATCTACTCCCCTGCCTGCCATGTTGGTTGCTATAGTTACTGCTCCGTACTTGCCTGCTTGAGCAATGATTTCTCCTTCTTTTTCATGATGCTTGGCATTTAAAATCTGATGAGGAATGCCTTGTCTTTCCAAAAGCTTGCCTAAATATTCATTCTTTTCAATAGAAACAGTTCCTACTAAAACTGGCTGTCCTTTTTCATGTCTTGCTTTAATTTCTTTAACTACTGCTTCAAACTTCCCATTCAAACTTTTATAAATTCGGTCAGATAAATTTTGTCTTACTAAAGGTTTGTTCGTAGGTATAATTATCACTTCTAATTTATAGACCTTGTCAAACTCTTCAGCTGAAGTAGCGGCTGTTCCTGTCATTCCTGCCAGTTTTTCATACATTCTAAAATAATTCTGAAAAGTGATAGTAGCAAAAGTTCTTGATTCTTGCTGAACCTTTACTCCTTCTTTTGCTTCAACTGCCTGATGAAGCCCTCCCGACCATCTTCTGCCCGGCATTAAACGACCAATAAATTCATCAACAATAATAACTTGTCCCTCTTTAATCACATAATCTTTGTCTTTCTGAAACAATGTTTTGGCCTTTAAAGCAGCTTCTAATTGATGAGTAGTAGCGATGTCGTTCTCTGCCCAAGGATCAGTTTTTAAATACCCTATAACTTTATTCTGACCTGGCTCTGTAAAAGTAGCAGCTTTCATTTTCTCATCTATCTCATAATCTTCGTCTTTTTTCAATTGTTCAGCTATTTTAGAAAATTGATAATATTTTTCAGTTGATTCTCCACTGGGAGCAGAAATAATTAAAGGAGTCCTGGCTTCATCAACTAAAATTGAATCAACTTCATCAACAATAGCATAATGAAAATCCCGCTGGCTCTTCTCTTTTAAATCATAAACCATATTATCTCTCAAATGATCAAACCCAAACTCATTATTAGTGCCGTAAATAATATCAGCCAGATAGGCCTCTTTTCTTTCCACTGGTCGTAGATAACTCTCCACAACTTTAAATCCTCCAATCAAGTCCCGCTCTTCATCTCGTTCAGAATTTTGAATTTTGAATTTTGAATTTTGAATTTGTTTGTCATTTGGAATTTGGGATTTGGAATTTTCAGGTTTGTATTCCGAATCATATACGTATGCTGTCTCGTGCGTTATACAACCCACAGAGAGTCCTAAAAGATGATATATCTGGCCCATCCAAATAGTATCTCTTCTAGTCAAGTAGTCATTAACTGTTACAACATGAACTCCTTTTCCAGACAAAGCATTCAGGTAAACTGGCAATGTAGCAGCCAAAGTTTTTCCTTCACCTGTTTTCATTTCAGCAATCTTGCCTTGATGTAAAACAATCCCGCCAATTAGCTGAACATCATAATGTCTTTGATTAAGAGTTCTTTTACCTGCTTCTCTGACCAAAGCAAACCCCTCTGGAAGAATATCATCCAAGCTCTCTCCTTTTCCCAATCTTTGTTTAAACTCTTTTGTCTTTTCTTTTAATTGCGTATCTGAAAACTTCTCAAATTTTGGTTCAAAAGAATTAATCTTCTCAACAATTGGTTCAAGCTTTTTGAGATACTTTTCGTTAGCATCACCAAAAATTTTCCTAATAATTGACATATTTTTTACTTTATAATCTGGATTTCTTCTTTTAAAGTTATTCCGAATTTGGATTTTACTTTTTGTTTGATAATTTTGATTAAGTCCAAAACATCTTTAGCTTTGGCTTTTCCTGTATTAACAATAAAACCAGCATGTTTTTCAGATACTTTAGCTCCCCCAACCTTCGTTCCTTTCAGCCCGGCTTTCTCAATCAAATAAGAAGAAGTAAGCCTCCCTGTTTTATTAACAAAAACAGAGCCGGCTGAAGGAAAATTTAAAGGATGTCTTTGTTTTCGAAAATTCAAATGTTCTTTAATTTCTTTTTGAATTCTTTCTTTGTTTCCCTTTTTTAATTTTAATAAAACAGAAAGGATTATTAAATTTTTATTCTTTTTGAAAATACTTTCTTTAGCTAAAAATTGGCATTGTTTTTTCAACAAGTTTTTAATCTTTACCCCGTTTAGAGATTTATCTCTAACGGGGTTTAAAGTTTCGGTATCCAAAACTTCTACGCTTTTTATAATATCAGACATTTTTATATCAAATGCCTGAGCATTGCCATAAACAGCTCCGCCAACTGTTCCTGGGATCCCAGCTGCCCACTCCAAATCTGTTAGCGATGCTCTTGCTGACAATTTTATTAAGTTTTCTAATTTCATTCCTGCTTCAGCATAAATATTTGAATTTTGAATTTTGAATTTTGAATCTTTATAACCAATCCATTATAGCCCTTATCTAAAGCTAAAACATTGCTTCCGCCACCAAGAACAAAAAAAGGTAGTTTCTTTTGTTTTGCCAATTTTATTGCTTCAATTAAATTCTTTTTGCTTTTAGCAATACAAAAATATCTGGCAGAACCGCCAATTTTAAATGTGGTATGTTTAGCTAATGAAATATTTTCCTTTATATCCATTTTTTTAAAGAGCCGGGAGCGTTAACCCCAATACTAAGTCTTTAGTGGGTGGCAGCCTCCCGACTCAATTTTATTTTAAATCATCCCCAATAATAAATCAAGGAGCTAAGGTAATGTTCACACACATATGGCGGTTTTTATCAGGATTAGTATAATCCTGGTATATGTGTATACCTATGCCTAAAAATGTAAAAGAAGAAAGATTAAGATGGGTATTGCCTATCTACAATAAAGAGGTTAAATTAAAAG
>JAUWYA010000020.1 GCA_030616085.1 Candidatus Nealsoniibacteriota bacterium
ACCAAAGTAATATGCGAGGTTTTTTTCTGAATCGGCGCAGCAATACCTCTTGACCTTGCTTTCCATCTTTTGTATTTTGGCCCTTCATCAACAGTAATCTTTGAAATGTATAAATTAGACGGATCTAATTGAAAATTATGATGAGCATCAGCAATAGCTGTGTTTAAAAGCTTAGCCAATGGCTTTGCTGCCCCTTTGATAGTAAAATCTAAAATTGTCTGAGCTTGTTTAACTTTTTTTCTTCTAATCAAATCAGCCACTAATCTAACTTTCCTTGGCGCTATTCTTAAATATTTTAATTTAGATATAACAGGCATACCCCGTAGAAGAATTTCGACAATAATATCATCAGTCAAGATTCTTCATAGATTAAAATGATTAAATGAATTTTATTGCTAACACCCGTATTATTTTTGATTTTCTTTTAGAAAATTCAGTCGAAATTTCTCTACGGGGCATGATAAATTATTATTTTACTTGATCTGTTTGCTTTATTTCTGCTCTTGATTCCTGTTCTCTTTGCATCCTACCTCCATGTCTCGCAAACTTTGTAGTTGGGGAGAATTCTCCTAATTTATGGCCAACCATATCTTCAGTAACCCGAACCGGAATATGTTCTTTGCCATTATGGACCCCAAAAGTAAAACCAACCATTTCAGGAACAATAATGCAAGCCCTTGACCAAGTTTTAATTATTACATTATCGCCTGATTTCAGCTTCTTTACTTTCTTTAATAACTTTTCGTCTATATATGGACCTTTTTTTAAACTTCGTGACATATTTACTTCTTTTTCTTACGTCTTTTAATAATATATTTATTTGTCCACTTTTTCTTTTTTCTTGTTTTTACTCCCAAAGCTGGCTTTCCCCAAGGTGTTTTTGGATGCTTCATCCCAATCCCAGATCTTCCTTCACCACCGCCATGAGGATGGTCAACCGGATTCATAGCTGTTCCACGGACAGCCGGCCTTTTTCCTTTTAAACGGTTTATTCCTGCTTTGCCTATAACCCTGTATCGCTTTTCTGAATGAGAAATCGTCCCAACTGTGGCATAACATTCTTGAAATACTCTTCTAATTTCTGCAGAAGGCATTTCTAAATTGGTATACTTTCCTTCATGGGCTAAAACCTTAGCAAAAGCCCCTGCCGCCCTGACTATCTTTCCTCCTCTGCCAGGAACAAGTTCAACATTATATACCATAGTTCCTACTGGTATATTCTTAATTTTCATTCTATTCCCAGTTTTAATTCCAGTTTTCTCTGCACAAATTATCTCATCTCCATCTTTTATCCCGCTAGGAGCTATTCTGTAACGTTTCTCTTTATCATTATACTCCAAAAGGATCAGAAAAGCAGTTCTATAAGGATCGTATTCCAAGGCAATAACTTTAGCAGGAATATCAATTTTCTCCTGCCCAAAATCAACAATTCTGTATCTTCTTTTCACTCCTCCTCCGCGATGACGAACAGTTATCCTGCCTGATCTTCCTCTTCCTGCCCTTTCTTTCAAAGTTAAAAGTAACCGTTTCTCCGGCTTCTTCTTGCTTAATATTTTCTTTGGTGATAATTTCTTCTTTTTCATAATTACAAATGAGGAAAGAAAAGAAAAATTTATTTTTCTTTTCTGACCGAATGCCGTAATTATATAAAAACATTTCTATATTTTATCTAGGCATAATTTCTATTCTTTGTCCTTTCTTTATTCTTACAATTGCTTTTTTATATCCTTTTCTCCATCCTTTCTGCCTTCCTAATCTTCTTTGCTTTCTAGGGATATTAATAATTCTGACATTCACTACGTTTACTCCGTATAAATCCTCAATTGCTTTCTTAATTTCATTTTTATTAGCTTTTGGCAAAACATTAAAAACATATTTGTTCTCTGCTTCAAGTCCAGTTGCCTTTTCTGTAACATGAACAGAAGATAAAACCCTATAAGCCATTTTAGAAACTTTTCTCTTAGGCTTAACTTTAGGCAGAGGACGATCCTCAACCTTTTTCTCAATCCTCTTCTCAATTTTTTTCTCTTCTTTCTTCTTTTCTGGTTTTTTCTTTTTTTTAAAAAAATCTAATAAACCCATAATCTTGAAATGTCAAAATCCTAATAACTAATAACAAACAAAATGTCAAAGCTCAAATATTCAATGTTCAATTTTGGTATTTGACATTTGTTATTTGGAATTTTATTAGAAATTAGAAATTTGTCATTTGTCATTTTAAGAATGTTTCTTTTATTATTTTTATCGTCTCTTTTGTAATTACCAAATATTTATATGAAAGCAAATCTAAAACATTTAAATCTTTTGCCTGAATCGTGTCTGTTTTTGGAATATTATTAATAGACAAAATTACACTTTTATCTATTTTAGAAAGAACAACCAAGCCAGAACCTTTTTTCAAAAACAATTTATTTAAAACTTTTACCATTGTCTTTGTCTTTGGTTTTTCAATTTCTAATTTATCTAAAACCAAAAGTAAATTCTCTTTTGCCTTTACTGACAAAACCATAAACAAAGCTTTTCTCCTCATCTTTTTGGGAATTCTTTTCTTAAAAACTTTCTCAGTTGATGGACCAAAAGTTACTCCTCCACCTCTCCATATCGGGGAACGAATTGAACCTACTCTTGCTCTTCCTGTTCCTTTCTGCCTCCAGGGCTTTCTTCCGCCTCCACGCACTTCTCCACGGGCTTTTACCTTGGCTGACCCCTGTCTCTGATTTGCTGCCTGCACTAAAACCACCTGATGAACTAAATCAGTATTAAGTTTAATCTCAAAAATCTCTTTCGGTAATTCTATCTCTTCAATCTTTTCCTTTTTTTGATTGTAAACTTTAACTTTCATACTTATGCTCTGATCTCCAGTAATGTGCCTCGACGGCCTGGAATTGCTCCTTTTATCATTATTATATTATTTTCAATGTCCACTTTTACGATCTTCAAATTCTTAACTGTTATTCTTTCTGTACCCATTCTACCTGGCATTTTCTTTCCCTTGATAACTCTTTGAGGAAAAGCTGAACCAATTGAACCTATTGTTCTTTCTTCATGCTTAGTGCCATGAGTAGCTGATTTTCCATGAAATCCCCATTTCTTAACTCCACCAGCAAATCCTTTTCCTTTAGAAATACCTGAAACTTTTACTATATCCCCTTCCTGGAAAACTGAAACATCAATCTTGTCTTTGACTTTATATTTTGCCCGGTCATTCGACCGGGCACCCGATCGAATGATCGGGTGAGTTTTGAACTCTCTCAAATATCTATACGGTCTATCTTTTTGGGGTTTTTTGACTTTTTTATCTTCTATCTTCTCAAATCCAATCTGAACTGATTCATATTTATCTTTTTCTTTCGTCTTAATCTGAGTGATATAACAAGGGCCGGCTTTAACCAAAGTCACTGGAATCACATTCCCTTTTTCGTCAAAAATCTGGGACATTTCTATTTTTTTTCCAAGAATAAATTTCACCCCGTTAGAAATTTTCGTATTCTTAATCTCCATAATAATTATTTAACTTAAACCCCATTATCCTATAAATTTCTAACGGGGTTCATAAAAAATCAACGAATAATAAACCTAATTACGAATCTACGAATACGAATTCGTAAATTCGAAACTGATTCGTAAATTCGTTGATAATTACATTTTTATCTCAATATCCACACCAGCCGGCAATGTCAGGTTCATCAAAGCATCAATGACAGCAGGATTAGGACTCAAAATATCAATCAAGCGCTTGTGTATTCTCATTTCAAACTGTTCACGGCTGTCTTTATGAACAAAAGAAGACCGATTCACAGTATACTTATGAATTTCTGTTGGTAAAGGAACAGGCCCTGAAACCTCGGCTCCATGTCTTAAAGCTGTCTCCACAATTTGCCGAGTGCTATTATCAATCACTTTATAATCATAGGCCTTTAGCTTTATCCTAAGCCTTTGCTTCAGCTCTGGTTCATTTTCTTTCTTTTTTTTCTTTGATGGCATCTTAAAAGAACGCCTACTTTATTATTTTTGTCACAACCCCTGCACCAACTGTCTTACCTCCTTCTCTAATAGCAAATCTTTGTTTTTCCTCAAGAGCAACCGGAACAATCAATTTAACCTTCAAAGTAACAGTATCACCAGGCATAACCATCTCTGTCCCTTCTGGCAATTCTACGTCTCCAGTAACATCAGTGGTTCTAATATAGAACTGTGGCTTGTATCCCTTAAAGAAAGGAGTGTGACGACCGCCTTCCTCTTTGGTTAGGATATAAATCTCTCCTTCAAATTCAGTATGAGGAGTAACTGATCCTGGTTTTGCCAGCACTTGTCCTCTTTCAACCTCTTCTTTCTTAAGACCTCTAAGCAAAACACCAACATTATCTCCAGCTCTTCCATCCTCAAGAATCTTATTAAACATTTCAATGCTTACTGCTGTTGTTTTTGTAGTTGGTCTCATTCCAACTAATTCTACCTCTTCGTTTGCTTTAACTATTCCCCTCTCAACTCTTCCAGTAGCAACAGTACCTCGTCCCTCAATAGAGAAAACATCCTCAATAGCCATTAAAAATGGCTTATCAGTATCTCTTACTGGTTCAGGGATATACTCATCCAAAGCCTTAACCAGTTCTAAAATTGGTTTAGCCGCTTCATCATCTGCTGATCCAGCTTCTAAAGCCTTTACAGCAGAACCCCGAATTATTGGAGTTTCATCTCCTGGATATTCATATTTCTTCAAAAGTTCTCTAATTTCTGACTCAACCAAATCAATAATCTCTGGATCATCTACTTGGTCTGTCTTGTTTAAAAATACAACTATTGAAGGTATGCCAACCTGACGAGCAAGCAAAATATGCTCTCTAGTCTGAGGCATTGGTCCATCAGGAGCTGAAACAACTAAAATTGCTCCGTCCATCTGGGCTGCTCCAGTAATCATATTTTTAATGTAGTCAGCATGGCCAGGACAATCAATATGAGCATAATGCCTTTTATCTGTTTCATACTCAAGGTGAGAAACAGAGATTGTCAAACCTCTGGCTTTTTCTTCTGGAGCTGCGTCAATTTGCTCGACTGTTTTTTCTTGAGCTTTTAAGCCTTTCAAGCCTAAAACCTTTAGAATTGCAGCAGCTAAAGTGGTTTTACCATGGTCAACGTGGCCAATGGTTCCAACGTTAATGTGGGGCTTTGCCCTTTCGAATTTTTCTTTTTCCGCCATAAATTTAATGCGATACCAATAATACTAATTAGCATACCAATGATACGAATATTAGTATAATTGGTATCTCATTCGTATATTAGTATCGCTGTTAATTATATTATAATCTTATTACATTTATGAAAATTTGTCAATACATTTGTCCTTGACAAGGTCTCTTAACTTGCTATAATGATAATAGATGGCGATATAGTTCCGTACATTACGGACTAAAATTGCGTGCTACATAAAGGGTTCTTTCAAAGGAGCTCTTTTTGTTTTATAATAATATTGTGGATCTGGGCCCGTGATGTATATAGTAACATATTGCCGTTAGCACGCAATTAAGCGGGTGCGAGTCCCGCCGGGTCCACGCCAGAAAGTCTCTTAATTTCAAGGGGCTTTTTGGTTATATATCTTTAAAACCCTTGACATCTCTAATTTAATTTGCTAATAAAATATATTGTTAAATAAACTGTTCTTTATTAACTTTTTTATGAAAGGTTTGAAAGATGAAAAAATATGAATACAAATTTGTGTCGGATGATGTGCCAGATGATGAAAATGACGCAAAAACAATGGTCAATCGTCTTAATAAAGAAGGAGAGAAAGGATGGAGATTAGTTCCTTCTTTCTTTTTCACAAAAAGGGGACAAATGTTGCTTGAACGGGAAGAAAAATAATAATCTCTTTCTGAATTTTCCAGAGCACCGCAAGGTGCTTTTTTTTATCTTCTCTTCCCTTCAATGATTTCTTGAGCAATGTTGGCTGGAACTTCTTCATAATGATCAAATTCCATGGTAAAAGTTCCTCTGCCTTCGGTTAAAGACCTTAAAGCAGTAGCGTAACCGAACATTTCAGCCAAGGGTATTTTAGCATCAACAACTTTTAGATTTAATCTATCCTTAGTCTCCTCAATTCTTCCACGCCTTGCTGACAAATCTCCTATTGAATCTCCAAAGAATTCTGAAGGTACAATAACTTCTAATTTCATAATCGGTTCCAGTAAAATTGGCTGTGCTCTTCTTGCTGCTTCCTTAAGAGCAGTAGATGCGGCAATCTTAAAAGCATTTTCTGAAGAATCCACGTCATGGAAAGAACCGTCATATAAAGTGACTTCTAAATCTACTACTGGGTAACCAGCCAAAATGCCTTTATCCATTGCCTCCTTAACTCCTTTCTCTACAGCTGGAATAAACTCTTGAGGAATAACACCGCCTTTAATCTTATTTATAAATTCAAAATCCTCGCCGCGTTCTTTCGGTTTAACCCGAAGCCAAACATGCCCATACTGGCCCCTGCCTCCTGATTGTCTGATATACTTGCCTTCTGCCTCTGCTTCTTGCTTAATTGTCTCTTTGTAAGCAACCTGCGGCCTGCCAATTGAGCCTTCTACTTTAAATTCCCGCTTCATTCGCTCAACAATAATCTCCAAGTGAAGTTCGCCCATTCCAGAAATAATGGTCTCCCCGGTTTCCAAATCACCTTTCATTTTGAAGGTTGGGTCTTCTTCGCTTAATCTTTTCAAAGCTAAACTCATTTTCTCCTGGTCTGCTTTTGTCTTTGGTTCAATCCGAATAGAAATAACCGGGTCAGGAAAAGTAATTTCCTCCAAAACAATCGGCGCTGTCTCATCGCAAAGAGTATGGCCAGTTCCAGTTTTTTTAAGACCAATCGTAGCTGCAATATCTCCAGTAAAAACTTCTTTAACTTCTTCCCTTTCAGCAGCATGCATTCTTAAAATTCGGCCAATTCTTTCTTTTTCACCAGTTGTTGAGTTGAATAAATAAGAACCGGCTGCCAAAGAACCAGAATAGACGCGGAAATAAGTAAGAGTGCCGACATAAGGATCAGCTGCAACCTTGAAAGCCAAAGCGCTAAACTTTTCTGAGTCATCTGGCTTTCTCTCAAGTTCTTCACCTGTTTTAGGATGAGTCCCCTTAATAGACGGCATATCTTTGGGGCTAGGGAAATAGAGACAAACAGCATCAAGTAAAGACTGAACCCCTTTGTTCTTTAAAGCGCTCCCGCAAAAAACAGGAACCAGCTTATATTCCAAAACAGCTTTACGTAAAATCTTCTGAAGATCTTTTATTGAAACTTCTTTGCCAGCCAAATATTCTTCCAAGAGTTTTTCGTCTTCAGCAGCAATCTTCTCAACCATTTTCTCTCGCCACTTCTTTGCTTCTGCTAATAAACTCTTTGGAATTTCTTCTTCTTTGGCTATCTGGCCAAAATCACCTTCAAATCTTAAAGCCTTCATTTTTAAAAGGTCAATCACTCCTTCATGCTTGTCTTCTTCTCCAATTGGAATCTGCAAAGCTACTGCATTTGGGGTTAGTTTCTCTAAAATTGAATCTAAACTCTTTTTAAAATCAGCGCCAGTTCTATCTAATTTATTAATAAAACAGATTCTAGGCACTTCAAATTTATCTGCCTGACGCCAAACCGTTTCTGATTGGGGTTCCACTCCAGCCACTCCGTCAAAAACCACTACTGCTCCATCTAAAACCCTTAACGATCTTTGAACTTCAGCAGTAAAATCAATATGGCCCGGAGTATCAATAATATTTATTCTGTATTCATTTTCCTTCTTTCTCTCTTGGCCTCCTGGCACCCAAAAGCAAGTGGTAGCAGCCGAAGTAATAGTAATTCCTCTTTCTCTTTCCTGCTCCATCCAATCCATAATTGCCTGACCGTCATGAACCTCCCCAATCTTATGGGAAATTCCAGTATAGAAAAGCACCCGTTCAGTAACGGTTGTTTTCCCAGCATCAATATGAGCAATAATTCCTATATCTCTTACTTTTTCAATTGGATATTCTCTTGGCATAATAATTAATTTTCAAACCCTTGACATCCATAATTTAATTTGCTAATAAGATATATTGTTAAATAAACTGTTCTTTATTGTTCTTTTTATGAAAGGTTTAAAAAATGAAAGCTGTAAGTGTAATTTTGATAATATTGTCGTTGGTGCCTGCTATTTGGGGCCTTGTCTATCAAATTAAAGCTAAAAAGAATAACGCCGATTGCAGAACTCAAACGGTCGCAACAATTAGCTGGACAACGGCTTATATATTAATGGCTCTCTCCAGACTTGTAGTCTGGTTCTAACAAAAATAGTATTCATTTTATTATACCCATCAAAGCACCTCCAGGTGCTTTTTCTTTCTTCTATTTTTATTTACCAGGCGAAGTGGGCAAAGGCGCGGTTGGCTTCTGCCATACGATGGGTATCACTTTTTTTCTTACTAGGTATAAATTCCACTTGACAGGGGGGGTATGGTTTGCTATCATTAAAGTATAAACCCTCGGGTGCCGCACCGCCGTATTCATTCGGCGCTTAAGCATCCGGGTTTTATTTTCGGAATATATCTTTATACCTTACCGGAAACAAGGTTCTGGCGAAGCCAAGTTCTTATTTTAAAACTAATCGTTTTATCTCTTTGTATTCAAGAACTTTATTCGGTTTATACTTCCCTTTCATTGTAAAATAACAAATATAATGAACTTTTGATTTTTTGCCAACCCTTTCAAAAGATATTTCTGGAATTTCTGAAAAAAACCTACTCCACATCTCTAAAAATATACTTTTTAACAGTTTATCTTTACCAAAATATTCTAAATCAATTATTATTTTAGAAATGTTCTTTAATTTGGCATACTTTATTAATAATACAACGCTGGCAATAAAAGTTCTATAAACAAATAATCTTGGCTTTCCTTCTTTTCTAAAATCCTCTTGTAATTTTCTTTTTATTTTTCTTTTTAGTAATACGGTAAACCTTACATCGTTCGCTAATCCAATAATACTATCTTTATTAGTTTTTTCTATTTTATTGGATTGATTAATTTGTATAATCACAGAAATTTATTAAAAATCCTTGACATTTATAGTTTAATTTGCTAATTTAAAATATGTTATTTAAAACTTGTTCTTTATTAATCTTTTTGAAAGGATCTAAAAATGAGCGAAATGACTAAATTTCCTGAATTAGTACCAAAGATAGGTCAAATAATCCAAATAAAGATCGTCATGCCCCCGAAAGAATCAGGAAATTCTATTGAGACAATCGAAGAAGTAATGGTTTTAGGTAGATCTAAGAACGTTACTTGTTTTATCATCTATCTTTCTAACTCTAATAAAATGTGTTATGACTCGGTAGAAGAAAAATGGGTATGTCACTGGATCGAAAATATAGAACACACAGCAAAAATTATTTATACCTGGTCTGATCAAACTGCCTATAACCAAACTTCCTAATTTCCTAAATTCTTTAGAGCGCCATGAAGTGGTGCTCTTTTATTTTTTAAAGAATTTTACCAGGCAAAGTGGGCAAAGGCACGGTTGGCTTCTGCCATACGATAGGTATCACTTTTTTTCTTAATCGCCCAGCCAGTGTTATTTGCTGCATCCATTAATTCAGCGGCTAATTTCTCTCTCATTGGCTTGCCCTTTTTTGACTTAGCTCCTGAAATTATCCAGCGCATAGCCAAAGCCATTTTTCTCTCCCCTTTCACTTCTACCGGAACCTGATAGGTTGCTCCACCAACTCTTTTTGACTTTACCTCAAGCAAAGGAGAAGCGTTTGCCAAAGCAAGTTCAAAAACTTCTAATGGTTCTTTTTTTGTCTTTTCCTTTATAATATCAAAAGCGCTATAAACAATTTTTCTGGCTATTGTCTTCTTGCCTTTTCTCATAATCTGATTAATAAACCTGGCAACAGTGATATTGTTATAAACAGGGTCAGGTATTATTGGATGTTTTTTTATTTTCTTTTTCATCTTACTTCTTCTCCTTCTTAGTTCCGTATTTGCTTCTTCCCTGTTTTCTTCCTTCTACGCCCCCTGTATCCAAAACTCCTCTAACTACGTGATATCTAACTCCAGGCAGGTCTTTAACTCTCCCGCCACGAAGTAAAATAACAGAATGCTCTTGCAAATTATGCCCTTCACCAGGAATATATGCAGTAACTTCCATTCCGTTAGTCAAACGAACTCTGGCCACCTTTCTTAAAGCTGAATTTGGCTTTTTAGGAGTAACAGTAAAAACCTTTAGGCAAACTCCTTTTTTGTATGGAGAAGAATAGCTTCTTGGTCTATTTTTAAGAACATTAAAACCAAATGCTAAAGCAGGCGTTTTAGAACGCTTTTTTTCTTTCTTTCTTTTCTTTTTTATTAATTGATGAATCGTCGGCATAATCTCATAAATTAGCAAATAAATTTAAAACTGTCAATAAAAAGAAACACCAGTGATTAAGGTAAAAATAAAACTAATAATAAAAATTACATATCGAAAAGCAAAGAAAATAATAAATAAAAGGATGAAAAGACCAAACTGACTTAGAAATATCTTTATATTCCTTGCAGAGGAAGGCAGCAATGCAAAAAGAATATGAGAACCATCTAAAGGAGGAACAGGCAGTAAATTAAATATTGCTAATAATATATTAATATAGACAACATACGAAAACATTACAATAAGACCTGGAAGAACAAATAAGCCAGGGAAAAATCTTAAAATCAATCCAAAGAATAGCGCTATTGTTAAGTTTGAAGCTGGACCGGCTAAAGCAACCTTCATAGATCCATATTTTTGATCTCGGAAATTACGTGGATTAATAGGCACTGGTTTAGCATAGCCAAAAAGTATCGGACTTTTAAATACGATTAAAAGAAGGGGTAAAATAATAGAACCGATTGGGTCTAAGTGTTTCAAAGGATTTAAAGTAAGACGACCTGCGTATTTTGCAGTAGGATCGCCTAAATAATAAGCAACTGAACCATGAGCAATCTCATGGATAATAATAGAAAGTATTAAAACAATGATTAGAAATATATATTCCATATTATTAACAATAATAACATAAATCTTGCTAAAATTAAAATATTCTGATAAGATAATAGTACCCGCTCTTCAAATACAACACTGCATTGTATTTGAAGAGAGGGTACAGCACTATGGCGAAAAAATGCGCAATATGTAAAAAAGGCTCAATAATGGTTTGGAAACGAAGAAAGCTCAGGGGAAAATACAATCCAACCGTTAAAAAAAGAAAATACCCAAATCTACAATGGGTACGCCTGCCTGCCGGCAAGGCAGGTTTACCTTCTGGTGAACGCGTCTTAGCATGCGCCAAATGCATCAAAGCAATGGCAAAAAGGAAGTAATTTAAAGCCCTATGGCATCTGGAGAGATTCTTCGGAGAATATTCCAAGTGGGTGCTGCCTGTATTTACCAAGGTAAGTACAGAGGTAAGCTCCCTTTTAAATAAGTATAGTCCAGAATCTAACTAGATAATCACAGGGCTATTTTTAGTATAGCGTTTTCTAAGCCCTTATGTCAAATTAAGGGCTTCTACTATTTGCTTAATTAAAGAAACTACTACTGGCGGAGGCATTAAGCTATAACAAGGAGCTCCATTATCATCCAAAAGCTGCCAGGGTTTTTCAATCATTTTTACTTCCTTATTTTTCTCATCCCATTCATAACTGTATTCCGGAGTAATCTCATAATCATCAACAAGTTCTTTGGCTTTATCTTTTGGCACTGAATTTCTCAAAAGAACTTTTGGAATTCCATAAAGCGAGAAAGCTTGTTTTATAAGATTCTCGTCTGTTTTCAATCTTTCTTTAATTGGCTCTATACCTAATTGATCTCCTTCTTTAACAACCATTCTTGCTGCCTTGCACTCAGAATTATCACAGACAAGATAAAACTTTTTTTCTTTTTGATCATATTCTGTCTTCGTTGTCGGAAAAAGTTTTAAGCTTCTTGATGTCTGGCAAAGAGGACAAATAACTCTATGTTTTATCCTCTCATCAATAACTGCTTCAGGAACATCAATTAATGCTAAAACATCTGGATCCTGCCTATAATCAATAAGATCTCTAAAAAACAAAGAATAAGAAACTTGGTCTAATTCCCTTGGAAAACCATCAATGAAAATAGCTTTTCTCTCTTTTTTAGCTATTTCTCTTTTCGCTAAAACCAAAATTAGCTCAGAAGGCAAAAGTTTTGAAGTACTTCTGTTTTCCAAAGAATCAATTATATCTTTAAGAGAAATAAAACCCCTATAATTCTTTTCCAAGAAAGTGATTAATTCTTTTTTCTTCTTCTCATCTTGTAATTCTATATCAACGCCTCTAATCATGTCTCCAATTGAGAAATGCTCTATTCTATCTTTATCAACTATCTCCTCAAACATCTTAGCATAAGTGCCTTTGCCAGAGTTTTTCTTGCCTAGCAAATAAACAATAAAAGTATTTTTTTTCAAATACTCTTTAAGTTTTTTAATCTCTTCTCCTGCTTTCAAATCAAAATACTTCTGGCGATCCTTAACATTAGTTAAATCAAACTTTGGAGAATTCTCAATCTTAGTTTTAAATAATGGAAATTCTAAATCTTTCATAAATTTATTTAATATTAAAACTGTTTCCATTAGAAACAATTTTAATGTCCCCGTAATTTCTAGTAGTTAATACTTGTATACCAAATTTTTCAAGGTTTGCCAATACCTCTGGATGTGGATGACCCCAGCGATTCTCTCCAACACTTATAACAGCGATGTCTGGAGAAACAGTTTGTAAAAATTCTAAACAAGTTGATGTCTTGCTTCCGTGATGAGCTACTTTTAGAATGTTTGAATCAACAGATAATTGTTTTTCTATTTTCTTTGAGATATCTCCAGTGAATAGAAATGAAATATCATTAAAAACCAATTCAGCAACAATAGAAGTATCATTAGTATATTTAGTTTCTTGTCCTTCTAAGCTCTCAAAAGGATAAAGAATAGAAAGATATATATTTTCAGATAAATCTATTTTCTGGCCAGCTTCAGATATTATTATTCCAGCTCCTTCTTCTTCAATTAATCTTTTCCACTCTTCCCACTCGGCAGTATCCCTCACAATTCCTGTCCATAAAATATTCCTAATTTCATATCTTTTCAAAACTTCTAACAAGCCAAATAAATGATCGTGCTCAGGATGAGTTAAGACTATTAAATCAATTGTTCTATCGTAGAAAGCCATTTCCTCTCCTAATTTCTCCAAGACGGCTAAACCCGATCCCCCATCAATCAAAACCTGAAACCCATCTGAAGTTTCAATAAAAATCGCATCTCCTTGCCCCACGTCAAAAAACAAAAAACACCACTTCCAAGTCAGAATCCGTCAAGGCGGACTTAACAACAACCCAAGCGACAACATTCACCACAACCAAAACCACTAAAACTATCCAAATTATTTTTTTATTTTTAGCTGAATTCAACTTTCTAACGCAAACTTCCGATTAGTAATTAATTTGTAAAAACACTCTAATGGAGTTAAGTATTTAAGAGCTTTCCTAGGACGATTATTTAATCTTGACTCAACCTCTCTAAGTTTTTTAATAGGTACTTCTCTAAAATCTATTGCCTTCTTTCCTTTGGGGAAATATTGTCTGATTAAGCCATTGGTATTCTCATTGGTTCCTCTCTGCCAAGGAGAACTAGGATCAGCAAAGAATACTTTTATCTTAGTTTCTTTGGTAAATAGTCTATGCTCTGCCATTTCTGAGCCTCTATCATAAGTTAAGCTCTTTTTAAGTTGTTTTGGAATACGTTTAAAGGATTTAGCAAAAGCAGTTCTTACTGCAAAAGCATCTTTTTCTTTTAATGGAGCAAGCAGAGTGAGTTTTGTAGTTCTTTCTACTAACGAGCCTATGGCACTGGCTCTATTCTTGCCCATTACTAAATCTCCTTCCCAATGTCCTGGAACTACTCTATCTTTAACTTCCTTTGGTCTTTCTGAGATACTGATTAAATCCTGTATTCTTTGCTTCCTGTAATGAAGATTCTTTCTGGAGAGTCTTCTTTTCCTTTCTTGTCTTAATCCCTTAATTAACTCTTTCTTCAATTCTCCTCTTGGAAGACAGTAAAGATGTTGATATATGGCTTCGTGAGAAATACGCATATCCTTGTTTCTAGGATAATCTAACTTTAGACGATTGGCAATCTCTTCTGGAGACCATTCTATTCTTAATTTATCATAAACATAGTTTTTAAGAGCTTCTTTCTTTTCTAGTTTCTTCTTTCTTCCCTTGTTCTTTTTAGCTGAATCAGCTTTTTCTTGAGCCTTTACTGCAGAATAGCAGCCTTTTCTTTGAAACTTGCTTCTAACCTCTCTACTTATTGTGCCAACATCTCTGTCTATTCGATCAGCTATTTGACTAAAGGTTTCTCTGGCCCATATTCCTCGGCTGATTTCTTCCCGCTCAGTCAAGGTTAAGCGGTGGTATCTTTTTTGCATATCCTTTACTATACCACCGGATTAGTTTTGCGTTAATTTATTGAACTCACTTTAA
>JAUWYA010000011.1 GCA_030616085.1 Candidatus Nealsoniibacteriota bacterium
ACTTCGAGGTTGACCCTATTTACTGTAATATTCACAGAGGTTATTTTGTTAAGGTTGCAGAAATGGTAGTGAAGGCTGCAGTAACCTGCAAAGAAACCAAATGTACGTTTAAAGGAGATAAATATCACGAGTTTTTACTAAGATGGTAATAAAAAACACATCACAAAATGAAAAGGATAGAAAGATTTTTATTTTATTGAAAGATCTTAATTCTCTTGAAACTTATGTTAATGATATTTTTATCTTTTCTCCATTACCTCTTTGTTTCGTTAGTCCTTTAGGAGTGATTTTAGAATCAAATCCTGCATTTGTAAAAATTTCAAATTTTAGTTTTGATGAAATTATTGGCAAGGCAGTTGAGAAGCTTTTTAGGGGAAAAGAAATCGAGAAATTAATTGAGGATACCAGAAAGCAAGGATTTGTTGAAGGAAGAGAAATGAAATTTTCCCCCAAAGGGAAAGCAGAGATCCCTGCCCATGTTTTTACAAGGACAAGAAAGGACGAAAAAGGAGAAAAGGTAGGTTATTTTTTAGCCCTTTTTGATTTAACCAAGATTAAAAAAACAGAAAGAGAGGCAAGGGAAGCCTTAATGAACATGTTAGAGGATGTGGAGGAGGCCCGGCGAAAGAGTGAAGAAGAAAAGAATAAAACCTTAGCAATTATTACTAATTTTACTGATGGGATATTAGTTTTTGATAAACAAAATAAGCTTTTATTAATCAATTCTCAAGCTGAAGATTTTTTCAAGATTGAAAGAAAAGCTGTAATGGGCAAATCTGTTTCAGAACTTTCAAAGGCCGCTATTCTTAGATCTTTAGTAGAGCTTTATAAGAAAGGAACTAAAGGAATTTCTAGAAGAGAACTTGAGATTAGAGAAGGTTTAATTTTACAAATAACCATAGTTCCAGTGGTAATAGAAAAGGAGAGATCGGCCACTTTAGTGATTTTGCACGATATTACCAGAGAAAAATTGATTGAGAAGATGAAAACTGAATTTGTTTCCCTAGCTGCCCATCAATTAAGAACTCCTTTGTCGGCGATTAAGTGGACTACAAGAATGGTTTTAGATGAGGAGTTGGGGAAAATAAACAAGGAACAAAGAGAATTTCTTGAAGATAGTTATGATTCAAATGAAAGAATGATTGCTTTAGTTAATAACCTCTTAAATATAGCTAGAATCGAAGAAGGAAGATATATTTATAAATCGACCTTAGCCGACATGAAAAAGATAGTTAAAGATGTTGTAGATTCTTACAAAGAAGAGGCTAAAGCAAGAGGACTTAAGGTTGAGTTTAAAAAGCCAGAAAAGAAACTGCCTCAAGTTATGCTAGATCTTGAGAAAATGCAAATAGCAATTGATAATTTTGTTAGGAATGCTATAAGATATACTCTTAGAAACGGCAAGGTGACGGTTTCTTTAAAATGTGATAAAGAAAAAATAGAGTTTTTTGTTAAAGATACTGGAATAGGAATCCCCAAAGACCAACAGGGAAGAATATTTAGTAAATTTTTCAGAGCGGCTAACGTAATGAGAATGGAGACCCAGGGGGCAGGGCTAGGCATGTTTATAACCAGGAATATTATTGAAGCCCACGGGGGCAAAATTTGGTTTGAATCTGAGCTTGGAAAAGGCACGACATTTTATTTCACCATTCCAATCAAGAAAAAAGCGAAAAGATCTTAACCGTTTATTAACAGCCCCGGACTTGTTTTCCTTTTTTAATAGAATACAATAAATGTATGGCAAAGAAAATTCTCTTGATTGAAGATGAGAAAACTATGGTTAATCTTCTTAAAAAGAAATTAATCAGAGAAGGTTATGATATTTCAGTAGCATGGGATGGAGAAGAAGGGTTTGAAAAAATAAAAGAAATAAGGCCTGACCTTATTTTGCTTGATATTGTCATGCCTAAAGTGGATGGTTTTGGAGTAATGGAAAAAATAGCAAAAGATAAAGAGTTAAAGAAGATTCCAATAATTATTATTTCCAATTCAGGCCAGCCAGTAGATCTTGGGCGAGCTAAAAAACTTGGAGCTAAAGATTGGTTGATTAAGACCGAATTTGATCCTCAAGAAGTACTTGATAAAGTAATAAAACAAATTGGTAAATAAGAACCTTCCGCCTTGGCGTGAAAACCTTGATTCGCTATTGTATAGACATATAATCTTAAATTAAATATATAATCTTGAATTGATTAAAAATATGGCTAAAAAAATTCTAATAATTGAAGACGATAAGTTTCTTAGGGAGCTTATTGGTCAAAAACTTCTAAGAGAAGGTTATGATATTATTGAGGCAGTAGATGGAGAAAAAGGAATAAAAGCCACTAAGGAAGAAAAACCTGATTTGGTTCTGCTTGACCTTATCTTGCCAGGAATGGATGGTTTTGAGGTTTTAACGAATATAAAAGGAGATTCGAAAATAGCTCAAATTCCAGTGATTATTCTGTCAAATCTTGGACAGAAGGATGATATTGAGAAGGGATTAAAAATGGGAGCAGCAGATTATTTAATCAAAGCCCATTTCACTCCGATGGAAATAATTGATAAGATTAAAGCAATATTTGAGTAGAGACAGGAAAACTAAAAAGGCATATAAGTTTATTAAGCATATGCTTTTTTTATTTGAAATTGTTTTTTAATTTGGGTAATATAAGATTGCTATGATTATTTTTCTTTATGGCGAAGATACATATAGAATGAGAGAGAAACTGAAAGAGATAATTGAAAGGTATAAGAAAATTCACAAGAGTGGGTTGAATTTGAAGTATTTCAATGACTTTACTAATTTTAAAGACGAAATTAGGCAAACTTCAATGTTTAAAGAAAAAAAGTTGGCAGTTGTGACTGATGTTTTTACAAGTTCTGATTTTAAAGAAAAGTTTTATCAAAGTAAAAAAGACTTTTTAATTTCAGAAGATATAATTTTAATTTATGAAGAAAAAGACTTTAATAAAAACAACTCTTTATTTAAATTTCTTAAAAAAAATGCCAAGTCCCAAGAATTTAAATTCCTTACGGGTCAAAGATTAAAAACTTGGATTAAAAAAGAATTTAATAAATATGAAGTAAAGATAGATTCAGAGGTCTTAGAAAAACTTATTGGATATATTGGTAATGACCTTTGGCAAATGAGCAATGAAATAAAAAAACTGGCGAGTTTTAAGAATAATAAAACAGTTAGAACAGAGGATATTGAACTTTTAGTAAGATCAAAAATTGAAACAGATATTTTCAAAACCATTGATGCTATTGCTGAGAAAAATAAAAAACAGGCATTGAACCTGCTTCATAAACATTTGGAAAAAGGAGATTCTCCTTTGTATCTTTTATCAATGATAAATTATCAATTCAGGAATCTTTTAGTGGTTAAAGACCTTATTGAAAAAAACAAACCATACAATATTATCTTGAAAAGAAGCGGTCTTCATCCTTTTGTTGTTAAAAAAAGTTATTATCAATCCCAGAAGTTTACTTTTCAAGAATTAAAAAAAATCTTTCAGAAAATCTTTAAGGCAGATCTTGATATTAAAACCGGAAAGATACAACCTGAAATAGCTCTTGATTTGCTAATTGCAGAAATCTAAACCTTCTTATTGACAAGTTTTGTTATCCTTGATTTCTTTCGTCCTGCAGTATTCTTTTTTATTACACCAACTTTGGCTGTCTTATCCAATATCTTATATACCTGGGGCAAAAGCTTTTTTGCCTCTTCTGTTTTTTTCTCTTCAACTAAAATTCTAACCTGTTTAATAAGGTCTCTCATTTTCTTTTTATAGACAAGATTTCTTGCTCTTCGTTTTTGATTCTGGCGAAGAGCTTTTTTAGTTGATTTAGTTATCGGCATAGTAATTATATAATAGCAGAATTTAAAAGTTTTTCAACTCTTTGTTGTATTCTTATAATAAATAAGTTAATATCATCATAAATAGCACTTTAACATAAGAAACAAAACTGAAAGGAACAGAAAATGATAAAAACGATAGATAAGAATGATTGGCCTTTATTTAGGATGATTATCCCAGTTTCAGATGTCAATGTTTTTACTAGGCAAGCTAGAAAAACAACTGCTTTAGGTCCTCTTATGGTTGCCACAGCAGCAAATAAATTGTGGGGATGGCGCGTAGAGGTAATTGATGAAAATAATTATAGGAAAGGTCCACGAGATAGCAATGGATTGCCTGATCACACAGTTTTGCAAAAAGAGCGTCCAGCCACAGCAGTTGGATTTTATTGCGGTCTGACAAGCACAATGCCACGGGTTTGGAAAACGGCTGAATTTTATCATCGGCAAGGAGTATTTACTATTGCTGGCGCATGGCATGCTCTTTATTGTCCTGAAGAAACATTAAATCATAACATTGATGTAGTTGTTCATCGTGATGCAGAAAAAGTTATTCAACAAATTCTTAGCAATCTGGAAAAAGAGAAATTTTTGGAAAATATCTCTGAAATTTCCTTTTTAGAAAATGGACAGTTTAAAACTAATACTTCAGAAATTGCTCAGATCTCGGGTTTAGGTCCAAATTTAAACAGATTGCCTTTTCCGGATTTTGGGCTTTTAAGATATGCCAAAATAAAGATATATCCTATTAATCGCATTAGGGGATGTAGTGGAAATTGTGAGTTTTGTAGTGTAAATGAAAAACCTCATTGGGCTAGCCCAAAACATTTATTTGAAACGATTAAGTGGTTAGTAGAAACAAGAAATGCTAAAGAATTCTTTCTTGTTGACGACAGCTTAAAAGAAGATCTTAAGGGCACAACAGAGTTTTTTAATATGATTGCTGACAAGTATGGAAACCGGCTTGATTTCTCGATTCAATTATGGCTAAAGATTGCGGAAAACACTGAATTTTTGCAAGTCATAAAAAAAGCAGGAGTTAAGATTGCTTGTATAGGTTGTGAATCGCCTATTAATGAAGATCTTAAAGTTATGCGTAAGGGATATACATCTTCTAAAATGCTTGAATGGATTAAAGTTCTACGACGTTATCTCAAAGTGCACATAATGCTTATTGCTGGTTATCCATTAAAAGAAAGAGATGTTTTTCTTAGCGCTAAAGAAATAATTGAGCGCTTTAGAGAATTTATCCGTAATGCTCATCCTGATAGTGTTCATGTAATGCTTGCAGGGCCAGCGGTAGGGACTGATTTGCGCAAAAGATTGGAAAAAAACGGAAGGCTTTTCCCTCTAAGCATAGTGCCTTGGAATAAGTATAACGGAAGATTTGTCTGCTTTAAGCCTGATAAGAATATGAGCGTGCGAGAACTTCAGGGGATACCATTTAAAATTATGGGTAGGTTTTATGATTTTTGGAGTTTTGTCAGGATTTCGAGGATCATTATTTTCCCAATCGATTGTCTTATTAGAAGATGGAAACCCGGGCATCGCAGTTGGTATAAAGATGCGGTAAAGTCTGGAGGATATCTTCTTATGAGGAGATGGAAAAGAAAACAGCAAGTTAATCAATTCATTGAAGAATTGGAAAATTATCAAACAACGTGTCGAGAATAGCTCTCGGCACATTTTTATTGATTTTTAGCGTAAAATTCAATATACTGAAACTAGCATGATATCTTATTTAAACGGCAAAATTATTATAAAAAAAGACAAGTTTATTATATTAGATGTTAATGGAGTTGGTTATAAGGTTTTCTTATCTAAAAAAACTTTAGCCAAACTGCCGGAGATAAAAACCTTAAAGCTATTTTGTTTTTTAAACGTTAAAGAAAATATATTAGATCTTTATGGCTTTTTAAATCATAAAGAACTTGAGTTCTTTGAGATTTTAGATAATATTCGCGGGGTTGGTCCAAAAGCAGCTCTTGAAATTTCTTCCTTAGGGTCTCTAGAGAGTATCAAAGAAAGAATTTTATCTAAAGATGAAACATTGTTTTCTGAGATTTCAGGGATAGGAAGAAAAAAAGCAATGACGATTATTTTGGAGTTGACAGGAAAAGTTAAGGATATTTCTAAGGAGAGAAAAATAAAGAAGACTGACGAAGCAGAAGACGGTCTTGTTGGCTTGGGTTTTACCCGGCAGCAGGCAAAAGATGCTTTGTCAATAGCTTCTAAGGATATAAAAGATACTGAACAAAGAATAAAAGCCGCTCTAAAAGTTTTAGGAAAATGAGATTGAACCCCGTTAGAAATTTTGTTAAGATACTTCTCTAACGGGGCTTAAATTTATGAAAATTTCTAACGGGGTGAAAAGTTTAATTAAGAAAATTATACCTGATTTTTTATTAGGCTCTTATCATTATCTTCTATCATGGATAGGGGCTTTTTTGTATGGATTTCCTTCTAAGAAATTGACTGTTATTGGAGTGACTGGAACCAGTGGAAAATCAACAGTAGTAGAATTATGTGCTAATATTTTTCAGGAGGCCCTTCGGCAAACTCAGGGTAAACAATTTAAAGCAGCTTCAATGTCTTCTATTAAGTTTAAAATTGGAGATAAAGAATGGGAGAATGAATTGAAAATGACAATGCCTGGAAGAATGAAAATTCAGAGATTTCTAAGACAAACAGTAAAGGCAGATTGTAAATACGCAGTTTTAGAAGTGACTTCCGAGGGAATAAAACAATATCGGCATAAATTTATTGATTTCGATGTTGCTGTATTTACTAATTTGAGTCCTGAGCACATTGAATCTCACGGTAGTTTCGAAAAGTATCAAGCAGCAAAAGCAAAACTTTTTCAGCAAGTAAAAAAGATTCATATTATTAATATAGATGATAAAAATGCAGAGTATTTCTTAAAGTATCCTGCTGAGAAAAAGATAAAGTATGGAATAAATGACTCCGGAATTTTACCAAAGGATCTAAAGCTTTTGGGCAAGTTTAATTTATATAATGCTATAGCAGCAACCAAGATTGCAATGTCTCAAGGGGTTCCTTTAGAAATCTGCAAAAGAGCTTTAGAAAAAATAAAAGGAATTCCCGGCAGGATGGAAATTATTATTAGAGAACCGTTTACTGTTGTGGTGGATTATGCTCATACGCCAGAAGCTCTTGAACAAGTTTATAAAACCTTGTCAGATAGGCGCATGATTTGTGTGATTGGATCATGCGGAGGAGGAAGAGATAAATGGAAGAGACCTGTTTTGGGAAAGATAGCTTCTGAATATTGCCAAGAAGTAATTGTAACCAATGAAGATCCTTATGATGAAGACCCGAAACAGATTTTATCAATGATAAAATCTGGAATTTCTAATTCCAAATTTCTAATTTCTAATTTTTATGAAATTTTGGATAGGAAAAAGGCTATCAAAAAAGCTATTCAATTAGCTCGGCCAGAAGATGTTATAATAATTACTGGCAAAGGATCAGAGCCTTGGATGTGCGTCAAGGGAGGTAAAAAAATCCCCTGGGATGACCGGAAAATAGTGCTTGACTTTCTCAAGAAATAGAATAATATAGATCTATAGTTATTGAACTTTGACAACCAAAGACTTTTTAGAAAGGATACGAAAATGGAGCGAGAACTTTTTACAAGATATGAAGGAAATCCCATTATAATATCAGACGATGTGCCATATCCATCGCTATCAGTGCTTAATCCAGGAGCAGCAAAACTTGAGAATGAAATATTGCTTTTATTGCGGGTTGAAAACACAATAGGATATTCTCATTTGACTATTGCCAGAAGCAAAGATGGAGAAACGAACTGGATAATTGATTCTACGCCAACACTGATGGCAGATGAAAATTACAATGAGGCTGAATATGGCTTAGAAGATCCAAGAATTACCTGGATAGAAAAATTACAGAAATATGTAATTACTTGCGTTTCTTTTTCTGGCAGTAAGGACGATGGAGACACTGGAGACCCGCCTGGTATTTCTTTTATAGGTACTAAAGATTTTTTAAGATTTGAACGTATAGGTCAAGCTTTATTGCCTTCTAATAAAGATGCTTGCTTGTTCCCTGAAACCTTTGATAATCGTTTCGCTCTCATACATAGACCTGTTGTTGAGGGCAAGGAACATGTTTGGGTTTCTTTTTCAAAAGATTTGAAAAGTTGGGGAGGAAATAGAAGATTGATTCTTACCAGGAACAGATGCTGGGATGCTGATAGAGTGGGATTATCATGTCCGCCTATTAAAACCGCAATAGGTTGGCTGATTATTTATCACGGGACAAGAGGCGGTATTTATCGAATTGGCTTGGCTTTATTGAGTTTTGAAGATTTGAAAGTAATTCGTCGGAGCAAGGGGTGTGTTTTTGCCCCTAAAGAGCAATATGAAAGAGTAGGGAATAAATCTAATGTTGTTTTTCCCTGCGGTTGTATCCTTGTCAAGGATAAACTTTCAATTTACTATGGAGCAGCTGATTCAACGGTTTGTCTCGCTACAGCAAGCTTAAAAAAAATTATGGATTATTTAATGGAATGCCCTGCATCTTAGCAGGGCTTTTTCTTTTTAGAAGAAACAAGTACAATGAATATAATGCGAAAAGAAGATTTTACTAGAATAAATGATTGGTTATGGGAAATTCCAAAGAGTTTTAGGAAAGATATGCGTGTTCCTGCAAGAATTTATGCTTCAGAAGAGATGCTTGATGATATTCTTGAAGATAGATCAATTGCTCAATTAATTAATGGAACTACTTTGCCTGGGATGGTTAGATACGGCATAGCAATGCCTGATTGTCATGAGGGATATAGTGTTCCCATAGGATTTGTTGGCGCAATTAGAACCTCTGATGGAGTTATTTCTCCAGGAGCCTGTGGTTTTGACATAAATTGCGGGATGAGATTATTAAAGTCAGAGCATAATATTAAAGAAATTGAGCCGTATATAGAAAAATTGGCATCAGAAATTCAAAGAGCAGTTCCTTCTGGTTTAGGAAGAGGAAGGGAAATAAAACTGAGCATTGAGCAAATTGATAAGATTTTAGAGCAAGGAGCCCATGTTTTGCTGAAACAAGGATATGGAGAAAAAAAGGATGTTGAAAATTGCGAGGCATCTGGGAGATTAGACTGGGCAGATTCTTCTGTTGTTTCAGATCACGCTAAAAATAGAGGAAGAGGCCAAGTTGGAACTCTCGGGAGCGGAAATCATTTTTTAGAGATTCAAAAAGTAGCTGAAATCTTTGATAAGAAAATAGCTGAAACTTTTGGGTTGTTTAAAGATCAAATTGTAGTAATGATTCATACTGGTTCAAGAGGGCTTGGTCATCAAGTTTGTACTGATTATCTAAAAACAATGATTCCAGCTATGAGAAAGTATGATATAAAAGTTTTGGATAAAGAATTTGCCTGTGTTCCATTTAATTCTCCAGAGGGCCAGAGATATTTTTCAGCCATGGCTTCAGCTGCTAACTATGCCTGGGCTAATCGTTATATGATTGCTCATTATATAAGAGAAGTATGGAAAGAAGTAATGGGACAAAAAGAGAAACTTGAATTGTTATATGACGTGGCTCATAATATTATAAAGAAAGAAAAATACAAGATTAACGAAAAAGACACTGAAGTTATTGTTCATCGAAAAGGAGCAACAAGAGCTTTTCCTCAACAGCCGATTTTAATTCCCGGAAGCATGGGAACTGCTTCATATATTTTAATTGGAACAGAGAAAGGAGAAGAAGCATTCTTTTCAACTTCTCATGGAGCTGGCAGGAGAATGTCCAGGCGGGAGGCAATGAGAACTATTTCAGGAAGAGAAGTAATGGATAAATTAAAACAAAAAGGGATAATTTTAAAATGTCACTCAACAAGAGGAATTGCTGAGGAAGCGCCTGGCGCGTATAAAGATATTGATAATATAGTAGAGATTGTTCATAATGCTGGTTTGTCAAAAAAAGTAGTGAAGCTTCTTCCTTTAGCAGTGATAAAAGGAGAATAGTATGATATAATATAATATAATATATAAACATATATAGTTAAAGGTCGTTCGTTTTAATAATTAATTTTCTAAAATTATGAATCCCGTTAGAAATTACTAATCTTTTAGTAATTTTTACAAGGGTTCATGATTTCTAACGGGATGAATGGAGAAACTCCTCAGACACCAACAAAACAGGGAGATAAAAATTTAATAGCGATTCTTAGTTATTTTGGTATTCTTTTTCTGATTCCTATGCTTGCTGCCAAAGATAGTCCTTTTGCCCAATTCCATGCCAAGCAAGGTTTAGTTTTATTTATTGCTGAGATTGCAACAACATTGATTACCTGGATTCCAATTCTTGGTTGGATTGCAGGGCCTATACTGTATATTATTTGGTTTGTCCTGGCTATTATTGGCATTGTAAATGTTCTTGGAGGCAAACAAAACCCGCTTCCAGTAATTGGAAAATTCGCTAGTAAATTTAAGTTTTAAGGAATTTCTAGTTTTAAAAATCAATCTCGCCTTGGCGGGGTTGATTTTTATTTTGTTTTGGGTTAAAGTATTTTATGGTGAAGAAACGTATGCCTAAATCGTCTCGCAAATTTATTAGAAAAGAAAAAGCTCGCATTCGCAGGGAGGTTTTAGATATAAAGAAACAAGAGGAATTAATCGCAAAAATGTATAAAAAGTTTTCTAAAGAGAAAAAATAACATGAGAATTCAAGAGATTCACAATTTGGCAATTCAAATGGGAATTAAGGCAGATTTTCGTGGAGAGCAAGGCGTTAGGAAGTTTTTAGAGAATAAGACAAAGCAATACGAAAAGATGAATGAAAGGGAAAAACAAGAGTTTGACAAAGAAGCATTGAAAAATCCATATTTAGACTCAAGGATTTATCACATTGCCGAAGATAAAGATATTAAAAAGGTTTTAGTCGGTGTTGATATTGAACCAGCTGAAATTTTGATGGCAAAAGAAATCGGAGATATAGACTTGATTATTGGGCATCATCCTATTGGCAAAGGATTGGCTCATTTAGCAGATGTAATGGATTTACAAAGTGATGTTTTAAATTTCTATAATGTACCAATCAATATTGCTGAGGGTTTGATGCGAGAAAAGATTGAAGAAGTTGCCAGGGGAGTTAATGGTAAAAATCACCAAAGAACAGTTGATGCTGCCAAACTTTTAAAAATGAATTTAATAAATGTTCATACTTGTTGCGATAATCTTGCAGCTAAGTTTTTAAAAGATCTAATTGAGCAAAGAAAACCAGAAAGAATAGGAGAATTAATTGATTTGTTAAAAGAGATTCCAGAATATAAAGAGGCGATGAAGATAGGAGCTGGTCCTAAGATTTTTGTTGGAGCTCCAGAAAATAGATGCGGAAAGATTGCCTTAACTGAAATTACAGGAGGTGCTGAAGGATCCCCAAAACTTTATTCAAAAATGGCTAATGCTGGCATTGGCACAGTAGTTGGCATGCATATTTCAGAGGAGCATAAGAAGCAGGCCGAAGAGTCTAATCTAAACGTTGTAATTGCCGGCCATATATCTTCTGATTCTTTGGGAATCAATCTATTTTTAGACGAGTTAGAAAAACAAGGCATAGAAATTATTCCTTGTTCTGGTCTAACGAGAATTTTTCGGGCTTGACAAAAATTAACTATTTATGCTATAATACAGTTATATAGAAAATGAGACATTGTGTTTCATTCAAAAGTTCTTTGTTAACTTATTTTAAGGAGACTGATCATGAAACGCGAAACGATCGGTGATATGTCGGGGAGTGTCCTTGGCATGATGGCAGATTTGTGCCATAAGTTGCAACATGGCGCAAGAACACCAGAACAGTTTGAAATGTTTTTGAAAGGCAAAAACCCATTTACACCAGAGACGATCATCATTGGCTGGCAGAGATTCTACAAGAAGTTTTTCAACATGAGAGTTAATGTTAGAATTCCTGAAAAGCAGTCTGGATTTGGTCGTTTGATACTAGTTCCAAAAGGAATTATGGCAAATCAGATTTTTGAGGTCTGCCAGAAGAACTTCTCTTGCTGGCGTTATACTGAAGACTTGGATGAGGCAATTAAGGGTCGGAATGATCGAGAAACAACACAAGATTATGCTATCTGGGTTCGCGACACACAGGAAGCAGACGAAGAACTTAAGAATCTTTCTGCCGACACTCTGAAAGAGAAAAACATTAAAGGTATTACGCTTTTGGAGCGTCTCATCTTTGAATTAAAATTCTGGGATGAAACAGGCAGGCATCTGGATGAAAAGAATGTTACTCTTTGCGCGGGTTCTCGCTTTTCCGATGGCGGTGTGCCGCACGCCGACTGGCGCGACAGCGAGTTCGCGGTCGACTGGTACAGTCCGCAGGATGCCGGTTCGAATCTCCGCGCTCGTGCAGTAGTTTCAGCATTAAAAGGAGTTTTCAAACTCCTTTTATGTTAGGTATTTTAACCAACCATTTGCCATTTTAGATATTTCCTGCAATTTTTCTTGAAGAACGATGTATTTATTATAATTTATAATATTTAGGTCGTGGGAAATACGAATAAGATGTTTAGCAGTTTCTATTTTAATCCGAAGTTGCCGCAATAAAGGCTTCTTTTCCTCTTTTGTTGTTAAGGCAGCTTCAATTCCAATATTTAATATATCAAGGCATAAATTTTCAATTTTGTTATGCACGCCAAATCTATCTCTTTTTGCTATCTTTTTGCCAAGAATATAAACTTCTTTGTATAGTTGAGTAATTTTATGAACAATAGGTATCTGAAGGTGACTGGGGGGGGGCATTAGATGTAAAGTTTTTCATAATATTTTTGAGAAAATTATTTCTCTTGAGAATCTATTTTTGGCTTGGAAAGAATTTAAACGAGGTAAAACTAAAAAGTTTGATATTCAATTATTTGAATTTAATTTAGAAAATAATATATTTGCACTTCATCAATCATTGAAAGACAAAACTTGGAGGTCTGATGGTTATGTTTCTTTTTACGTCCGTGATCCAAAACTTCGTCATATTCATAAGACATCGGTTCGAGATAGAGTTTTAAATCAAGCAGTATTTCGTATATTATATCAAATTTTTGATAAAAGTTTTATCTTTGATTCGTATTCTTCAAGAATTGGCAAAGGAATACATAAAGGAGTATTACGATTAGATATTTTTATTCGGAAGGCAAGTAGTAATTATTGTTTGCCTGTTTTTATTTTAAAGTGTGATATTGAAAATTTTTTTGATAGTATATCTCATGATATTCTTTCCAAACTTATTCAAAATAAGTTTTTAGATAAAAATACATTATGGCTTATAAGCTTTATTATTAAAAGTTTTGAAAAACAACTAAATAAAGGGATTCCGCTTGGTAATGTGACCAGTCAGCTTTTCGCCAATATTTATCTAAACGAACTTGACCAATTTATGAAGCATAAATTGAAAACTAAATATTATTTGCGCTATTGCGATGATTTTATTATTTTAGGAAAAGATAGAAATTATTTAGAGCAACTCATTAAAGAAATAGATAATTTTTTAAGAAATAATCTTAAGCTTAATTTACATCCGGCTAAGATTGAAATAAGAAAGATATGCCAGGGGATTGATTTTCTTGGATATGTAACATTTTCTCATCATAAAGTTCTACGAACAAAAACAAAGAGAAGAATGTTTAGAAAGATAAAGACAAGAAAAATACAGCTTGATAATCGCGTTACAGATTCTGATTCTTTTGAGCAGTCAATCAATTCATATTTTGGCATACTTAAACATTGTAAAGGATTTAAGGTCAGAAAGAAGATAGTAGAGATTATTTAAAATATAAAATAAGATTTATTCCAAGAACTGGCTAAAAAGTCAGTTTTTTGATATAATTAAACAAAGATGAAAAAATCACCTTTCTATGTGATTTGTGATAATATACGCAGTTTAGAAAATATTGGTTCTATCTTTAGAACTGCCGATGCTTTAAGTGTTGATAAGATTTTTCTTTGCGGAATTTGTGGAAAACCGCCCCATCATAAAATTTCCAAAACTGCATTAGGCGCGGAAAAATGGATTGATTGGGAGCATTGCGGAAAGACATGGCAAGTTGTGGATAGATTAAAAAAAGAAAATGTCCTTATTGTAGCTTTAGAACAGGAAAAAAACGCTTTACTTTATACTAAATTCAAGCCAAAATTCCCTCTGGTTTTAATAATAGGGAATGAAGTAAAAGGAATTTCATCTTCTGTTTTGAAAAGAGCAGATAAGATAATTTTTTTGCCAATGTTTGGCAAAAAAGAATCTTTAAATGTAGCAGTTGCCTTTGGAATTGCAGGTTATGAGATAAGGCGGGGTGCTGGAGCGGTTTAACAGGATTGTTTCGAAAACAATTGTGCCGAAAGGTACCGTAGGTTCGAATCCTACTCCCGCCGCAAACAAACGGAAAACCCTTCTGGGTTTTAAGTTTGTTTTATAGGAGTGTGGTGAGAACCTACTCTCTGAATTGCGACGAGCGAAGCGAGGAGGCAATGCCTTCGGGTAACTCTTCGAATCCTACTCCCGCCGCATAAATATATAATTAAAAAAAGAGAATAATATGAACAAAACAATTAAAATAATTATAATAGTGGTTTTGGTTGTTATAGTTGGAATTGTCTTTCTTAATTTGGTTAGGAAGAAAAAAGAGGTTGACTACACAATAATCGACCATCCTTATGAAAGAATTAGTATTATTGGTGAAACATCAAACAAAGGGGTTTTTGATCCTACTGTAGAATATAAAGATCCTTCTTTAGGCTATTTAGTTTATTCAGGATTAGAGCACAGGCCTGAAAATATTCAATATCATAATATAGAGTTTATTCACACTCATTTAGCTAAGTCAACTGATAATGGAAAAACCTGGACATTTGTTAAAAGATTAACAGAATCTGTTTCAGGTACGGTTGAGGCTCCATTTTTTGCTAAAGCTCTTAATTTAGATTCTAATACAATAGAAGGAGAATGGCATAATGAGGTTCCGACTCTTGTTTATGTTCCTGACGATGTAGGAAAAGAATGGAAGTTATTCTGGCATAAATATTTTTCAAAAGATATGCCTGCAGGAGAGGAAAGACCAAGGATTGTAAGTCATAGCTGGATTATGATGAAAGAAGCTTCTGCTCCTGAAGAACTGGATGAAGCAGAAGAAATAAAGTTGTTTGGAACGAGTTTTAGTCCTGGAGCAAAACACAATTTTGAAAGTGAGTCTGGAAGAATAAATCCATCTGCTGTAATAACAGCTTATACAGAACCTGGTTCTTTGTATTGGAATAATAAGCTTTATATTGTTTTATCGTATTTTGAAGGTTCAAGAGAGTCTCATAGGTTAATTTTAATTTCTTCTTCTGATTATGGAAAAACTTGGGATTATCTGGGAGTTTTATTAGATGGGAATGATGCAAAATCTTTAGATAAAGATTATTTTAACTTTTGGGGAGCTGCACTTGCTGAGGAAGAAGGAAGATTGTTTTTGTTGGTTCCTCCAATAATTAAAAGTAAAAAAGAGAGTTATCGAGGAACTTTTGTTTTTGAGTTTGATGATATTGATAAAGCTTTGCTCAAGAGAGAAGACGGAAGATTAGTTCCTCATAAGTATTTTAAGTGCAGCCTTCCAAGAAACATAAATTCAGGGCAGGCTGACTATCATAAATACAATACATATGGTGGTTTGATAATGCCTCAGGTAGATATTTCAACATCTCCTATAAATGCGTGCATTTTCAACACAAAAGAGGGGATAATATGAACAAAACAATTAAAATAATAATATGGGTATTGGCGGTTATTGAGGATTGATCTTAAATCTGATGCCGACAAATCTTAATTGTAGAGTAATCAGGGACTGTTTTCTAAAGTTCTTTTTTTCTTGAATAAAAAGGGAATTTGTTTTAGAATAGTTTTATAGAGTTTTATTAAAATTTATGTTTAATTTATTTAAAAACGAAGAGAATAAAGAGCCAAAGGATTTGAAAGAAGTTTTAAGGCAATTTGAGGAATTGAAAAAAAAGGTTGAAAAGATTTCTCAAAGCAGTAAATCTTCTGTTCAGAAGATTGGAATGATCAGATATAATCCTTTTTCTGACGTTGGAGGCGATCAGAGTTTTTCAGTTGCCTTGCTTGATGGGGAGAATAACGGTATAGTGATTACTAGTCTTTTTAGCCGAGACGGGAATAGAGTTTATGGAAAGCTAATAAAAAATAGCAATTCAGAATATTCTTTGTCCAAGGAAGAAAAACAGGCTATTGAGAAAGCAAAAAATGAATAAAGAAAAGGATAAAAACAAAAAATTAGTGGATAGACCACCAGTGGTGGTTGTTTTAGGTCATGTTGATCATGGCAAGAGTTCTATTTTGGAAAAGATTAAGGATTTGAAGATTACAGAGAAAGAGTCAGGAGGAATTACTCAGCACATTGGAGCTTATGAAGTTGAACATCAAGGAAAGAAAATTACCTTTATTGATACTCCTGGCCATGAGGCATTTTCAGCTATGCGTTCCAGAGGGGCAAAAGTAGCTGATATTGCAGTTTTGGTAGTAGCTGCCGAAGAAGGAATAAAACCGCAAACCAAAGAAGCAATTTCTCACATTAAGAAAACTCAAATTCCTATGATTGTGGCTATTAATAAAATGGATAAACCGGGAGCTGATCCCGAAAAGGTTAAAAGAGAGTTATCGGTTCAAGATGTTTCAATCGAATCAATGGGAGGCAAGATTCCTTCAGTAGAAACATCAGCAGAAACAGGTAAGGGAATTTCAGATCTTTTGGAATTAATTTTATTAGTGGCTGAAATGGAAGATTTTAAAGCAGACATTTCTAAACCAGCTGAAGGAGTGATAGTTGAATCATATTTAGATTCTCAGCGAGGACCAACAGCTACTTTAATTTTGCAAAACGGGATTTTACAAAAAGGCGATATATTAGGAACATCTTCTACGATTGGTAAGATTAGAATTATGGAAGATTTTCAAGGAAAGGCTATTAAAAAAGCCTTTCCATCAATGCCAGTTATTGCGTTAGGATTTGAAAACGTGCCTGGGGTTGGTGAGAAATTAAAGGTTTTTGCTGATATTGAGACAGCCAAGGAAGAACTTAAGAATATTGAACCAGCAAGCCAAAGTTTTATTCCACAAAGCTCAGATGAACCAGACAAAAAGATTTTGAATATAGTTTTAAAGGTTGATGTTTTGGGTTCTTTAGAAGCGATTGAAGAAGTTTTAAAAGAGCTTCCTCAAGAAAAAGTTGTTTTGAAGATTTTAAAGGCAGAAGTCGGAGAAATAAATGAATCAGATATAAAGCTGGCTATAGGGAGCAAAGCTAAAGTTATTGGTTTTCGAGTAAAAGCAGATTCAATTGCTCAAAGTTTAGCTGAAAGAGAAAAAATAAAGATAATCTGTTTTGAGGTGATTTATGAGTTGGCTCAGGGAGTTAGGGATCTCTTAGGGAAAAAGGTTTCGTCTGAAACAGTGAGAATTGATTTAGGAAAAGTTAAGATTTTAGAGATCTTCTTAACAGAGAAAAACCGTCAGATTATTGGCGGGAAAGTGATTGATGGCGAGGCGAAGAGAGGAGCTTCAGTAGAGGTTTATCGGAATGAGGAAAAAGTAGGTCAGGGGAAAATTACAAAACTCCAGAAAGAAAAGAAAGAAATCGGAGAAGTTGGAAAGGGAGCAGAATGCGGAATACTATATCAAGGAGACACTAAAATAGAAGAGGGAGACATTCTCCACCTTTATATTAAAGAAAGCAAGAAAGGAGAACTATAAGAACCTGACTTGTTAACGCTCGTCAGAACCTTAATTCGTTAAGGTGTAAATATATAATCTTGAATTAAATGACTAATCGTATTGAAAAAGTTAATGCTTTAATTAAAAATGAATTAGGAAAGATTCTTCTGCGAGATGTTGATTTCCCGCAAGGAGTTTTAGTGACTATTACGAGATGCGACAGTTCGCCGAATTTAAGTGAGGCAAAAATATATGTTTCAGTGATGCCTGACAAGCAGGTTGATAAAGTTTTTGAGATTTTGAATAGAAGAATTTACGATATTCAGCAAGTTTTAAACAGACGTTTAAGGATGAGGCCGATTCCTAGGATAGAGTTTAAAAAAGAAGAAAAGACAAAAAAAGCAGCCCAAGTTGAGGAGCTTTTAGAGGAGTTGAAAGAAAAGTAAAAAGATGCTATAATATAATAAGGCGATGGCACGGTAGTCAAGTGGCAAGACATTGGTTTGCAAAACCAATATACGTGGGTTCGATCCCCACCCGTGCCTCAAGATTTGCCTAGGTGTTGTAATAGGTAGCCAAGCTTGACTTAAAATCAAGTGGGAGAAATCCCGTGTGGGTTCGAGTCCCACCCTAGGCACAATGGCAAAATTACCTGTAAATGAAAATTTCTTTAAAACTTGGACTCCAAAAATGAGTTATATTTTGGGTTTTGTTGTTGCCGATGGATGTATCGGCGTTAAAAGAATAAGAAAAAAAGATGGAGTAAAAAATTATTATTTTAATATTACAAGTAAAGATAAGTTTCATTTAGAGTATATTAAAAAGGCAATGAATGCTCACCAGAAAATATATTCTAAGAGGAGTGGCTACGCACAAAGAAAAGATTATTATTTTATTCAAATTGGTCATCAAGAAATTTGTAAAGACCTATTACGACTTGGAATTTATCCAAGAAAAACTTATAATCTAAATCCTATTAAAGTACCAGCTGAATATTTTCCTGATTTTGTTCGGGGATTTTTTGATGGAGATGGAACGGTTTATACCCTTAAAGTTAATGGAACTCCACAAATTAAAGCTGATTTTATAAGTTCTAGTTTGAGTTTTATTAAATTCTTTAACACACAGCTTTGTAAAAACCTAGATATTTCAGAAAAAACTATCCATCGAGAATTGCCACGCAGAGAAGACCAGAAACTTATCAGATATTCTATTTATTTTTATATTGATGACTGCGAGAAATTAGCTAAGTTTATGTATGGAAATAATCCAAAATTATATCTTCCGCGTAAACGTCAAGTTTTTGAAAAATGGAAATCAATAAAGAGACGGCACTACATAAAAAAGAATTATCCTTCAAAAATCGGTTGGCGATTGAATGAAAAAGCTCTGGCTTAAAATTATCAAAGAGTCCAAAAAAAATATTGGCTTGAACCACATTTTTGTAAAAGAAAATTTTTCATTGTATATAGAAATCCATTGAGATCTCTTTTTAATTTTTACACAATTGGACGACTATTGACTTTTGTGGTATAATTTGCTACACTTTTATACAGAGTTAAAAGTAGTCATTTTATGACTAAACAACAATAAACCAGTTCTTTAAAAGGAGGTGCATTACAATGAGGTATGGTATTGTAGTTGAATATAGTGTTGCAGATGGCGAACTATTGTTCCCCATATCTGCTGCACAAGACAGGATTGTAGAATTACTTAGCCAAGAGAACGTTGAAGGAGAAATTTACTCCAACATTTACCTTGGGGAAAGGAATCCTAAATCCGGAAATTATGTTCACAAGTTTCTGCTTTCTATCAGAGAAGATTCAGAGCGGTTAATGCACGCCATAAAAGTGGCACTTGAAAAACAATTTTGCTGTGTTTATGGTGTAGAATATGTAAGCGCACAAAAAAGTTTTTCATGGGAAAAGATTTATCCTAAAAGTTAATAAGATAAAAGTATTAATAAGGCTGAAAGGTAGTATTTACCGAGTAAGCCTTTTCTTTTTAAAAGAGTTTACCGCTAAAGAAAAACCCCCCGCCTGAGGCGGGGGGTTTTTAATATCTAATTTAACTTTCTAAAATTTCAATATATGTGTTTTTTGATCCAAAGTTTTTTGCTTGTTCATAGTCAGCAAACCAAATATCAACATGGTAATAACCTTTTTTTTGGTTCATTCTATCTTCAACTACGAAAATCTCATCGCCATATAACTCTGGTATTCTAATTTCTGTTCCAAAAGGGAGCATATTGTTTGCTACAATTCCTTGTTCAACTGTTTTCCCTGAAGCAGTTATAAACGGAGTATCGTCTGTTTGCCAAGCAGTACTGGAATAAGCAGTAATTACCACTTTTACTTTCTTGACTTTAATAGGAGCTTCAGGATTAGATACTGGTAAAAAGCTGTTTCCTTGAATTGAAGCTAATTCTAAAACAGGAGTTGGTTCAGACGAAACTTGAACGCCGAGAAATAAGCCACTGGTTATATATCCAGTAATTATTAAAATAGCTGAGATTTTTTTGGCCCCTAAGTAAGGGTCTTCTTTTTCTACAATAATATTCATTTTAAAACCCCTTTAAAGGGGTTTTATCATATTAGCTTATCCACAGGGTTTGTCAACCCCGTTAGAGATAGGTTGTCATAGACAACCGTCAGACGCCTAAGGCGTCTTATCTCTAACGGGGTCAAGGGTTTTGCGGAGCGGGTGAGCGGAATTGAACCGCCATCTCAACCTTGGCAAGGTTGCATAAGAACCATTATACGACACCCGCACTTCGCAGGCTTTGCCTGCTCAGTGTAAACTATTCAGTGTAAACTATTCAGTGTAAACTATTCAGTGTAAACTATTCAGTGTAAACTATTCAGTGTAAACTATTCAGTGTAAACTATTCAGTGTAAACTATTCAGTGTAAACTATTCAGT
>JAUWYA010000033.1 GCA_030616085.1 Candidatus Nealsoniibacteriota bacterium
AACGGGGTGAAGGATTTTTGCTTTTTGTTTTTAACCATGTATCTAAATCCAAATGTCAAAATCCAAAGATTCAAATCAAATCCAAATGACTAAATTTCAAAGTTTTTGGGTTTTGGATTTTGAGCTTGATTTGACATTTGTAATTTGGATTTTGGATTTATTCTATTATCACACGCAATACTTCTTCTAAGCTCGTTATTCCCTGGGCTGCTTTGATAAACCCATCTTCAATCATTGTTCTCATGCCTTCTTTTTGCGCCTGCTCTTGAATTTGGTCAGTGGTGCCATGTTTAACAATTAGTTCTTTAATTGTTTCCGTTACATTTAACGTCTCAAAAATTCCAATTCTCTTTTGATAACCTTCAGGGCATTCTTTTACAGCTTTTGGCCGGTAAAATGGGATGTTTTTGAAAGTATCTTTTGCTTTTACCACTTTATTTTCTTTAAGCACCTTAAGCATTTTTTCTAAATCGCAATAATTGGCTAAATTTTTTAGTTCTGGAGGTTTTAAAAGGTACTTTTCATTCTCTGGAAAAAGCCGACGCACTAATCTCTGGCCTATGATTATACTTAAAGTTGAGGAGATTAAAAACGGTTCTGCTTTCATATCAACTAATCTAGGGATAGCTCCAGCAGCATTGATTGTATGCAAGGTAGATAAAACCAGATGACCGGTTAAAGCGGCATTAATAGCCAAACCTGCTGTTTCTTTATCTCTAATCTCGCCAACCATAATAATATCTGGGTCCTGCCTAACAAGAGACCTGAGGCCTGAAGCAAAAGTTAGGCCAATTTTAGCGTTAACCTGGGTCTGATTAATCCTTGGCATCCTGTACTCAATTGGATCTTAAACAGTAGAAATATTTACTCCTGGAGTATTTAAAATTTCCATCATGGCATAAAGAGTAGTGGTCTTTCCTGAGCCAGTTGGACCAGTAACAAGAATCATACCTACTGGTTTTTTCAAATTATGGTGAACTTTTTCCAATGCTTCTCCTCTTAAACCCAAGGTCTCTAAATTAAATGCCTTGGCTGTTTCCGGCAAAAGCCGCATTACAATTTTTTCTCCGTCAAAAGTTGGTAAGACCGAAACCCTGATAGAATATTTATACTCTTCTGTCTCAATTTTAAACCGGCCATCCTGAGGAAGACGATGTTCGTCAAGTTTTAAATTGGAAAGAACTTTAATTCTGGCTACAATTCCTGAACTAACCATTTTTGGCAAAACCATAGCATCATGAAGAATGCCGTCAATGCGATAACGAACTATAACTTCTTTTTCCACTGGTTCAATATGAATATCAGATGCTCTTTGCAAAACTGCGTGTTTAAGCAAAGTATCCACAATTCTAATCACTGGCAATTCTTCAGCCACTTTTCTTAAATCTTCTTTCTCTTTTACTTCTTCTTTAATAGGCCTTATTCCTATAGCTTCTTTTTTAATAATGTCTCCAAATTCAGCTTCCAGGGTTTTTTGATACTGCCTTAAGGCGTTCTTAATGCTTTTGTCTGTTGTCAGCCGAGGTAAGATTTTTAAATTTGCCTTCTTTTTTATAAACTCAATGGTTCTTAAATCTTCTGGATCAAGCATAGCTACCTCCAAATTCTTGCCTTCTTTTCTAAAAGCAACGATATTATGGCTTCTGGCAATTGGCTCTGGGATTATTTTCAAAACATCAGGCGAAATTGTTTCTTTTTCCAAATCAACAAAAGCAACGCCTAAAATATAGGCGTTTAATTTAGCTAAATCCTCTTGGTTGATCAAACCTTCAGCAATTAAAACATCCTCAACCCTTTTTTTGGTTTTTTTTGCTTTTTTTAAGGCCTTATCAAACTGAACTTTAGTAATCAAACCAGCATCAAGTATAAAAGCTTTAAGCCGTTGTGGCTCTACATTCATAAATTTACTCTCCAAGGATTTTTTTAACTTTCTCTATTACTTCTTCTATTCCATACTTAGTCTTAACCAAATAGGTCTTTGCTCCTAATTCAATGGCTTTCTCTACGTCTTCCATTTTTTCAAGATTAGTCAAAATAATCACTGGAATTTTTTCTGTTTCTGAATTTTTTTTCAGTTCCTTTAGAACTTCAAATCCATGCATGCTCGGCAAAACAAGATCAAGCAAGATTAAATCCGGCTTCTCGCTTTTGGCTAACCTTAAACCTATTTCTCCATCCAAAGCGCTAATCACTTTATAGCCCTTTTGAACTAAAATATCTCCAAATGTTTTTTGAAGAGTTGATTCGTCTTCAATGAATAATATAGTTTTCATAAAAATGTCTAAATCCTAATATCTAATGTCAAATAAAATGTCAAATTCTTAAATATCTAATTTTTGACATTTGACATTGGGAATTTTATTAGAAATTAGAAATTAGTTATTAGTAATTTAATAATTTATTATTTTATTGGCAGTCTAAAAAAGAAAGTTGTGCCTTTTCCTAATTGAGATTTAAACCAGATTTGCCCTCCCAACTTGTCAAGAATTGATTTGCAAACATATAATCCCAAACCGCTTCCTCTGGTTCGTTCTCTTGAGATATTCTCAGCCCTGAAAAATTTCTGGAAAATATACTTTTGCTCTTCTTGAGGAATGCCAACACCAGAATCTTTTATAGCAAAAAGCACTTTGTCTTTTTCTTTTATAAGTTTAATCTCTACTACTCCCCCGCCTTTTGTGTAACGAATGGCATTGTCTATAAGATTTTCAGTTACAATCTTTAAAAAAGAAGAATCTGCTAAAACTTTAGGCAGGTTTTCCTGGGAATAAAAATTTAATTTAATGCGAGAGGCCTCAGCAAAAACGTTGTATCGCTCAACTAAATCTTTTATTAAATCTTCTAAAGAAATCTCTCTTTTTGTTATTGAAAAAGATCCTTGTTCAATTTTAGAAACAATTAACAGATCATCAATCAATTCTACCATTCGAGCAATATTTTCTTTCACATTAACAAAATATTCCTCCTGTTTCTCTGCTGACACTTTAAACTCTTCCGAAGCCATAACCTCAAAGGTCCATTTTATATTAGTTAAAGGAGAACGTAATTGATGAGAAACAATATTAATAAATTCTGATTTCATCCGGGAAGCCTCAGCTAATCTTTCGAAACTACGAGTTATAATAAATGAAATGATAAACAGAATTGAAGTAATAGTCAGGACAATAAAAATTACCGTTTCCGGACTAAGTATATAACGGGCTCCGATTAGATAAGAAACAACTGAAACCAAAATAATAAAAAGCCCCATTACGATAAAAAGAAACTGAGGACACTGCCAAAGAGAAAGCCTATAACGTTTACATTGACTAACAATATTTAATTGAGCGCCGATACTCTTAAACATATTAATACATTATAGCATTATAGCATTATAGCATTATAGCATAAATCAACAAAGCCCGGCAGATTGACCACGAGGGAAAACTTTGCTATAGTTGAAAAATGCGGGGTATACCCCGTAGAGAAATTTCGACTGGGTTTTTCTGGAAGAAAAACCAAAAATAATACAAAATATAGTAATAAGCAATATTTAAATAAATTTTTAAAGAGTTTCGATTAATTATCTAATAATTGTCGAAATTCTTCTACGGGGTATAGTGTAATGGCAGCACGAGTCCTTTGGGAGGATTTATTCTCGGTTCGAATCCGAGTACCCCGACCCTTCGTCGTTTCACTCCTCAGGGTAAACTAAAATGATTAATTATAATAGTTTACACTGAAATAGTTTACACTGAAATAGTTTACACTGAAATAGTTTACACTGAAATAGTTTACACTGAAATAGTTTACACTGAAATAGTTTACACTGAAATAGTTTACACTGAAA
>JAUWYA010000015.1 GCA_030616085.1 Candidatus Nealsoniibacteriota bacterium
AAGGTTGCTAAACACCTTCCCGAGGCTTATCGCAGTCACGCCACGTCCTTCATCGCCTTGATATCCCAAGGCATCCACCATCTGCTTTTAAATTAATGGTTGGCTAACAATTAATGCTAGTAATTCTATTCAGTTTTCAAAAAACTTTCCGATAAATCAAAAACCGCTTTGGAAGCGGATTTATCAAAGTGTACTCAAAAATCCAGAATCTAACCGCTTCCTTTATTTTTATCCAGAATTGTCCTTATATTTCTCATATCTTTTTTAATTGTAGCAGAGCAAAAACCTTTGTCAAGCCCGTTAGAAATAAGACGCCCCTAGGTATCTGCCGACATGCCTTTGGCAGGACGGATTTCTAACGGGCTCAAGCCCGTAAGCGAATAAAAGAAGCTAAGCTCCTATTCAGGAACTCAGCTTACTTTTACCCAGTTAAATAGTGCCCGAAGGCAATTTAACCGGGTGAATTTCCAAAAATAATTTAATTATCCTCTTAGCTTGTTTCTTAAATCTTGAAGAATCTCTGATGCCACATCTTTTCCTCCTAAACCAAATGAAAGACCAACTGCTAAAACAATTATCATTACAATTCCCCGGAACAAATCCGCCATAAAGACTTTTCCAATTCCAAGCTGGTATAAAATAGTCAAAATTGCGAAAACCCAAATTGACCATTTTACAATTACTCCAACAATCTGCCCAGATCCCATTCTTGTTCCTTCTACTGCTGTTCGAACAATTTTCTCTAAAACATCGGCAATAATTACTGCTACTACAAAGATGAAAACGGCAACAATCACATTAGGCAAGAAAGGTAAAACTTCCCCTGTCAGAAACATGGTTAGTTCGCTAAATCCTAAAATCTCAACTGCTGCTGCCAAGAAAACAATCAGCAAAACCCATTTGAAAATAGCTCCGACAAAAGAAGAAACATCTACTTTTATTTCAGCTTTTTCCAAAGCGGTTTTCCATCCACCTTTCTCAAAGATTCGGTCAAACTTTATTCTTCTTAGAATTTCAGCAATTAACTTTCCGATTGCGATGGAAATAAGCCAACCAATCAGAAAAACAATAATTGCTCCAACAAGATTAGGAATAAAGTCAATAAAGCCTTGCCAAAGATTTTTCAAGGCGAGAATAGTAGTATCAAACCAATCTGTTAGTATCATATTATTTTATGTTTATTGATACATGTTATACCGACCTTTCTTATTAAGATATTATACCATACCAAAACAGCCATGCCCTGTGGAAAACTTTTTATGCTTCTGCTTCCTGTTCCATCTTCTCAAGCCGTGTATAGTAATCTGAAAATTCATTCAAGTGGGCAAGAGCAATTTTCCCAGTCATTATATCATCATCGTCAGTAACATTGGTTTCAGGATCTACTGTTCCATGCTCCAGCTCTACATCTAATCCCATGCGAAACTGCTCTACGTCAAACTTAGTCCAATCAATTCCCAATGCTTGTCCAATTCTCTTGGCATCTTCCTGTGTAAAATGTTTTTTATTTATCTCATTCATGTTGAAGTTTAAAGTTATTATCCTGCTCATTCTTGTTTTCTTCTGGTAATTTCTTGCCAAATCCTTCAAAAGCCCTTAAAATTTCCAAAGGTACTGCAAAAACAATAGTATTTGACTGGTCAGAACTTATATCATTAATTGATTGAAGAGTTCTTAAATGCAAAGCTCCTTTAGATTGTGATAAAGTTTGAGCAGCTTTAGCCATATTGTCAGCAGCAATCACCTCTCCTTGAGCTTTAATAATTATTGCTCTTTTCTCTCTTTCCGCTTCTGCCTGCTTGCCAATAACTCTTTTCATTTCCTCTGGCAAGGTTATATCTTTCAACTCAACATTGATAACTTCAATTCCCCAGGGATCAGTGGCTTTATCTACAATTATTCTTATACTTTCTGAAACCCTGTCTCTCTCAGAAAGAAGTTGATCCAAATCCACCTGACCTACAGCATTTCGCATTGTTGTCTGAGCCAACTGAGAAATAGCATAATAATAATTCTCTACCTCTAGAATTGCTTTATCAGCATTTCGAACCTTATAGTAAATAACAGCATTAACGCTCACTGAAATATTATCTTTAGTAATTGCTTCCTGGCTTGCTACATCTACTGCTTTTATCCTTAAATCTACTTTTCTATAGGATTGAATAATAGGGAAAACTAATCTCCATCCCGGATCCATCATACCAATATACTTGCCAAGCATAAACTTTACTCCTTTTTGATACTGATTAACCTGTCTGATAGAAATCAAAAGAATGAAGACAATTATTCCTAAAATTGTTAAGATTGTATTCATGATATTTTTAAAACAATTTAATTAATTATTAACTTTCCCGACCTTTTGCTATAAGCCCGCCTAGCCGGCGAGGCTGGCTTAGCTTATTTTAGCAATAAATTTCTTTAGAATCTTTTCACTTGTAAGATAAATAGGATTTGGTAAATTATCTAAATCAAACCATTTCCATTCAGTAATCTCATCTGGCTCCATAACCTTTGGCTCTCCTTCAAAATCCTTGCAAAGAAACCCTATGGTAACAAAATGAGCATCTTTAACTCTATCATTTGTCACACTTATAATCTCTAACTTTTCTCTACTAGACCTAATTCCGCTTTCTTCAAAAACCTCTCTACAAGCCGCATCCTCCAACTCCTCTTGAAAATGAAGCTTTCCTCCAGGCATTGTCCAACTGCCCTCTCCGTGAAGCTCGCTGTCAGCTTTTTGAGCATCGCTATGCCTTTTCCCGAGCAAAACCTTATTATCTCTAAGAATCATCACTCCAACCCCAACTCCAGGTTTTTTATTTATATTATTCTCCATAAATTCTAATCAACTATCTTAATACTTTCAATAATCACGTCGTCAATAGGACGATCCGGGCCTTCTGTGGCAGTATTTTCAATACTTGTAACAACATTCATTCCCTCTATTACCTTGCCGAAAACAGTATGCTTGGTATCAAGGAAATCATTATCCTTGGTATTGATAAAAAACTGGCTGCCATTAGTGTTTGGCCCGGCATTAGCCATAGAAATCGTGCCAGCAACATTATGATTATTTGAATGAATCTCATCTAAGAAGCTATAGCCTGGCCCGCCTGTTCCCCATTTATTTTTAAGAGAATCGTCCTTGGTTAAAGGATCGCCGCTTTGAATCATAAAGTCCTTAATTACTCTATGAAACTTTACATTGTTATAAAATCCAGATTTAGCAAGTTTTACAAAGTTTTCTACTGTTTTTGGCGCATCAGACGAAAAAAGCTCTATTTTAATCTCGCCCAAATTGGTCTGCATTGTTGCAATCATATTATTAGATGAAGTTAAATTATTATTATCCTCTTTATCAGTCAATGTTTCATCCGGCTTAGATACTATAGCACATCCTGCAGTTACTACAAAAAGAAAAACTATTAATAAAAATATATATATCTTTTTCATATTATTTTAATCAATTAATTTTTTGATTCTTTCAGCTAAGAGATTGGAAATGGATACAACTCTCAAGGGTAAAGATTCTTTTATTTCCTTTGAAATAGGAATTGTATCAGTAACTATAATTTCTGTCAATTTTTTAATGTCTTGAAAGTTTTTAACAACATCTCCGACAAAAAGACCATGAGTGACTACAAAAGTTATGCTCTTAGCCCTGCGCCTTTCAACTTCTTTTGCTAAAGTTTTCAAAGTAGTTCCGGTAGAAATTTCGTCATCAAAGATAATAACATCCTTATCAGCAAACTCACCTGTTATCTTTTTTACCTGAACTTCAGTATCGCTAATTCTCTCTTTTTCAACCCGGCCAAACGACATTCCTAATTTTGCTGCTAAAATTGAACACTTTTTCAAGGCCCCCATATCTGCAGGCAGTATAAAAGTGGTTTCAGGATTCCTTTTCTCCAATACTCCAGCTAATAAATCTATTGCAGACAAATGATGAAGTTTGGAGGAAAAAAATCTTTCAAACTCGTCTGAGTGAAAATCAATCCCAATGAATCCTGTCATTCCGCTGGATTCTAAAAGCCTTGCTAATAGTTTTGCGTTAATACCCATTCCTTGAGTATAGATTTTATCTGATCTGGCATAAGAAACATAAGGCATTACTACTATTATCTCCTGAGCATTACAATTTTTAGCGAAACTTATCATCTGAAAAAGCTCCCATATATTCTTATGCAAATTACAAGAATCAGGCAAGGATGTCTGCACTAAGAATACTGTCTTTTGACAGATATCTTGTTCAAAAATTAATTCAAAGCAACCATTTTTGTATTCTTTGCTTTTCAAAGAACCAAGCGGAACGCCAAGTTTCTGACAAATTCTTTCTGCCAGCACGGGATGAGATTTTCCTGAGAAAACTTTTACCCCGTTAGAGATTTGTTCTCTTGGGGTTTTCTTTTTGTTTTTGTAATCTCTAACGGGGTTTATTTCTTTCATCCTATCAGAGCTCGTTCAGCTTTTTCTTTGCAACCGCACCCTGTTCTTTCTGGAGTGTTTTTTATAACAGCTGAAACAAGTTTTTTAAGCTTAGCGTTGTTTTTTTTAAAATTATTCAATACCTGATCAATGGAAACTGGCTTTATTTTGCTCCCGGCGTAAATTCCTGCGTCATAATCTGTTACCAAAGAAATATTTAAATAACAAATGCCTAATTCTAAAGCTAAAACTACTTCCGGATACTGCGTCATATTGATTAAATCACCTCCCATCTTAGAAAACCGCAGGCTATCAGCCAGGGTTGAAAATCGTGGTCCTTCAATTACCACTACTGTTCCTTTGCCATGAATTCTCAAGTTCAGCTTCTTTGCTTGAGAAACAGCAATCTTTCTAAATTCCGGACAATAAGGATAAGCCATCTCAATATGAGCCACTTGCGGCCCATTAAAAAAAGTGTCTTTTCTTTTTTTAGTCTGGTCAATAAATTGATCACAAATTACAAAATCTCCTGGCTTAATATTTCTTTTTAAAGAACCCACAGCGGTTGGAGCAATAATTCTTTATACGCCAAGCTTCTTCATTGCAGCAATGTTTGCCTGATAAGGAATTCTATGAGGAGGGAATTGATGTTTCTTCCCGTGTCTTGGCAAAAAAGCAACCTCTTTCCCAAATAGGTTTCCAATGATTATTTTATCGCTTGGCAAGCCAAACTTTGTTTTTACTATAACTTCTTTGCTCTTTCCTTTAAAAAATTCATAAAAACCGGTGCCGCCAATAATCCCAAACTTTATTTGTTTTTTTGACATAACAATTTTAGACTATTTATAATACTTTACTAATGATCTTATCTTATATCCCTTAAGCTTGCTTCTTCCTTTTAAAAAATTTAGCTCAATTAGAAAATCTATTCCAATAATTTTACCTTTTAATTCTTTAACTAAATCTATTGCTGCTTTCATGGTTCCGCCAGTAGCTAAAACATCATCAACTAAAAGAACCCTTTCACCCGGTAAAATGCTGTCTTTATGCATCTCAATGGTATTGCTTCCATATTCAAGAGCATATTTTTGAGAAACCGTTTTTGATGGAAGCTTGCCTTTTTTTCTAACAATCGCCATTCCTGTATTTAATTTATATGCCAAAGGAGCTGCCAATAGAAATCCCCTGGCATCAATGCCAACAATTTTATCAATTTTCTTGTTCAAATAAGGTTTGGCTAAAACATCAATAATCTTTTTAAAAGCTCTGCCATCTTCAATTAAGGGAGTGATATCTTTAAAATTAACTCCTTTTTTGGGCCAGTCAGGGATTTCTCTGATTTTTGATTTAAACATTCTTGTCTTTTTCCTTATTTTTCGTCTCTTTTTTAATAGTCCTCCAGTGATAAAGATACAAAGGCAAACCTATTAAAATCAAAGATAAATTCAAAGAAGCATCCCTATGACGTCTGACAGTAACATAACTAACTTCTGGTTCATCTGACGATGGTGGACTGACGTCATAGCGCTGTTCTTGTTCAGCTTTAGTAAAAACAAAAGCCTTAAGTCCCATATCAAGAAAACGAACACCGCCAATAGTTAAAAGCACTAAACCAAGACATGCAAAAAGATAAAGATAAATTGTTCTAATTAAAGAATGTTTTTCCATATTTTTAATTTAATTATATTCTATTATTTATTTTAACTTGTGCTGAATTTATTGAAGTATCAACTTTTTGATTTTTTATCACTCAAGACTAACCGCGTAGGCATCAGAATATTCCGTCCACTCTACAAAATCATCAGGTTGACCATCATCTATTGTCCCTGAAAATTTGTTAAAATTCTGATTGGGAAATAGTGACTCCGATACCTGGATTCCATTAACAAAAATTCTATAATAATCAAATATTGAATAATCATCTAAACTCTCATCTGGACTGGCAACATATGCTTCCCATATATCAGTCAAATATGCATCGCTTTTATCAATTCCCCATTCTGATGCACAATTATCAAGCACAGAATTTATATCATCAATACATACCTCGTGGAAAGTATCTTTGTTTGAAGAAGAACTGTTAAGCGGAACTATTATGCCGTAGCCTCTTCCCTCTTCTCCTGCTATTCCAATTCCAAAGGAATCACAATAATAATCCTTTCTATGCTCCCGAAGACCTATGTAAAAAAGACTTCCATTTAGAGGGGATCCCCCGTGAATCATTGCGCTTCCGTAACCAGGGGAAGCTACATTTGATTTATATCTAACACAAAACTTCAATTGGGTATCTTTATTCCAGGTTTGACCAGCTGCAATGCTTAGCCCATCAAAATACATATATACAGCATCCACTCCCTCATCCGGATCATCCGGCTCAATTAATTCAGGGGTTAATTTCACGCCTATATTATCTGAAGATTGAAAATCTTCTCCTGAAGATTCATCGGATAAATCTTCAGTTTCTTCTTCTTTTTCTTCTTTTCTCCTCTCTTTTCTTTCTGCATCTTCTTTTTCTTCAAAATATTTCCAAGTCATATACCCTCCAACTAACAGGCCAATTATAACAAGAGCAACAACTGCTATTATTAATACTACTACTAATTTAGATATTCCTTTTTGATGTTTAAACATAGTTGTTTTAAGTTAATTTATTAATTTATTTTATCTTATTCTATCCTATAATTTTTTATTGGAAAATAATTATAAAGATTAAAACAGAAGCATGAAGTATCTGATCAATTCCAATTGAGAAAAGAGCCCAAATAGATTCTGGAGTTTCTTCTTTTTTAATTCCTTTAAACTTTTCTAAAAGCCAAAGCACAATACTATTCTGATCAATAATAAAATGCGAAGCAAAAATTACTATTAGCCATAAAAAGTTAATATTCAGAAACCAAAATACCGGAATAAACCCTATAGTATAAATAGAACAATGAACTGTAAGATCTTTTAATTGTATATGCTTTTCTGAAGCTTCCTGTTGTCTTTGAAATATAAAGTCCATTATTAAATGGGTTATAAAGAATATTTCAAAAAATGTTAAATTCGCCATATTATTTATTTTTGCACTAAACCAGATTTAGTTTTGCGTTAAGCCGGGATTAACGCAATCTATAAATCAAAGTTAATGCTATTTTCCAAAACTAACATCATCATTTGCAACAATCTTGCCGTAAAAATCTAATCTCTCTTTACTTTTATCCATAATGCCTAAACTTAAATAACTATTATCCTCTGTTTTATAATCCCAAAATCTTTCACCATCTCCTTTTTTAAATATTTCTTCTCCTTGAATTTCTTCAGCAACTGCATGAGCAGTATAAAGAAATTTAAACTTTTTATCTCTAAAATTAAGTTCTTGCGGAAATGGTTCCTGAAATGAAGTTTTTATTTCTTTGACTAATAAAAACATATTTTCATCTAAATCATCTGCAAATACATAATTATCGCTTAAAAAACACTTAATGTAAAAACTTCCATCATCAAATCTAAATTTTACTACTTCTTTTACTATATACTCTTTACTTTCAATTACCAATTTTATATTTGGTTTTATTTTTAAGCGAAATTCTATAACATCCATAATAATTTTAACCATTTTTTTGATCTTTATTTGAAAAGAATCCTAACCTTTTTCCTTACTGATTAAATTCACTATAAACTACTTTGTTTTTTATGCAATTTATTGCTTCTTTTATATAAGGAATTACATTATCTGGCATATCATTCAAATCAAACCAGGATAAATCATCACATTTATTTGGCTCTTTATTCTCAATATTTCCAGTCCATTTTTCAGCTATAAAGAAAATATCAATTCTTTCATTATTTTGAATGTTTCTATTCATAACATGCACAACACTTAAATCCTCGGCTTCAAGTATTATACCTGCTTCTTCTTTTACTTCCCTGATTATTGCTTCGGTAAAAGTTTCTCCTTTATCTACATGGCCTGCAACAACACTATATTTTCCATCCTCGTAACCAGTGTTAAAACGTCTCTGAAGTAATATTTTATTGTTCTTAATTAAAACCAAATAAGAAGCAGGTATAATTTTATGTCTTTCTTTTACCATAAATTTTAATCAATTTTTTTGACTTTTGGGATAGGCCTGGCCTATCCCAATTTATTTAAAGGTGGTAAATAACATCTTTTCTTTCAACAATAATTTTCCAGCCAGCGCGTTTCGCGTATTCATAAAGTTTTTTATTGGGATTAAAACAGATGGGTTTTTCCACCATTTTTAAAAAAGCGATATCGCTTTCTGTATCCCCAACCCCGACTGATCCTTTTAGCGTCAGTTTCTCTTTCTCAACAGCATGTTTTAAGATTTCAGCTTTGTCCTTAATAAGCTCTGCATAAAGTACCTTGCCTGTAAATCTCTTTTGTCTATCAATTTCATAAATCCGGCCGTATATCTTGTCAAACCCCATTTTTTTACAAAATTCTTTAACAACCTTTTGAGGAGAGTGAGAAATTGCCAAAAGATAATAGTTTTTCTTTTTCAACCCTCTTATAATATCCCGAGAGTGCAGATAAATCCGGTCTTTGTGAAAAGCAGCAACCTTTTTAGTAATTTTTGAAAATTCCTTGTACTGAACACCTTTGATATTCTGGCTGAATGCTTTGACCACCGCCTCAATATATTCTTCATACGGACCCTTTCTGTTCAGCCAATTCTCATAGGCCCGGCTATATAGCCTCCTCACCCTTGAAGAAAAGATACCCTCTTGAATAAGCGCATCGGTTAGTTCTATGAGTAAACTGGATCGAAAAACTGTCCCGTCAATATCAAAAATAGCTACTTTTTTCATAATTTTTTGATCTCTTTTAACCATCTTTTTTTTGATCATTTACAACTAATTTTTTGACTTTTCATACAAAAATCAGAGTTGACACTATTTTTTACTATTATTGGTTCTTTCTAGCAAGGGCCAGAATAACTAAACCTAATAGATTAAAAACAGCAAAAGTTAAAACTAAGATTCTAGAAAAATCACCCTTAGATCCGCTCAAGAATTCAAGAAACAAAAGTCCAACAGTACCGATGATAATTAATATAAATGGAATTAATTTAATAATCTTCATAAATTTTAATTAATTTTTTAATACAAAACGCCATTTTCTGCGACTCCAATATAATCCAGCATAATCAATACCAATTCTCTTTGTTGCTAAAATTTGACAAGGTTTTATTCTCTCTCCCCTATCTTCCAACCAAATCTTTTTGCTTTTAGATAAATCTTCCTGGTAAAATGATTTATCTAATTTCAAATAATTGCAAACTTTTCCTGGACCATTGGCTATTTTATCTAAATCTAAAGCCCTAATAAGTACACATTCTGGTTTTCCTTGTTTGGCAGTGACAATATTTAACTGCCAATACATTCCATAAACTAAATAAATATAAATATGGCCTCCAATAAGATATTCTACCTTATTCCGAGGAGTGATTCTACTATTATATGCATGAGAGGCTTTGTCTTGAGGTCCGATATATGCTTCGGTCTCTATTATCTTGCCAATTAATTCTTTCCTTCCAATTCTTCTGATAATATATTTTCCCAAAAGATTTTTTGCTGTTGTCAAAGTAGGTTTAGTATAAAAATTCCTAGTTAATCTTTTGTTTTTCATTTTCTATAAAATTAATCAATCTTTTGATTTTTTATTTATTTTAAATTACCAGCTTCTTATATCCATACTTATCCAAAATAGGTTGAATATCTAAATATTTTTTCCCTGCAAGAATACCTCCGGCAGCCCCTTTTTCCTGAGTAACATCTGCTAAACAGAAATCTGGCATTACAAAGCTTTTCTTTTCTTCAACTGAATCAAACTCAAAATCTACCGTCGCTAACCCCTCTAAATCATCTAAAAAAACATCTATCTCTGCTGTTTTGTTATTTATAGGATAATAATAACGAATCTTTCTTAATCTTTTACCATCAACTTTTAAAAAATCAGAGAATTCCTCTTTTGTTAAAGGAATGGTTTCTTCGCTTTGCTCTGAAGAATCATTTAGATCTACTGGACTTTTTTTAGTTATTTCAAAAACATCTCCCTTTTTCCGGATTCTTAAAATAGGGTGTGAAATTGACTGAGGAATATAAATATCAAAGATTTCTATAGACTTACAATCCTTTAAATTCTCTGGTACATTCTTTAGCAAAAATGTTCTTTCTAATTCTATCTCCATAAATTTTATTTAATTATTTCTTTACAATTTTTACTACCACAATTACATTTCATATTTAGATTTGGAATAGCTTCTTTAAAATAATCGCCTGTTATCTCTTCTCCTTTCTTAATATTTTTGACTGCAACATCACATTCCTTAAGAGAATTAGTGTTTGGATTGCATGAATGATTAACGTATCTTTCTGGTGACAAGAAAAGTAAATAATCTTTTCCTTCTCTAGAAATAAAATGTTTTTCTTTGTCTGGCAAACTTTCAAACTCTTTCTTTGTTAATTTCTTAAGATTATACTTAACGACAATTTCGCCCTTTTTAAAATCTTTATTAGCAAAAACTCCTTTTCCATGAATTTTAGATTTTTTAACAACAATATCTCCCATAAATTTTTCTCAATTTTTGGATAGATTTTAATTCCTTTTTCTCCTCTTTTCTGCTCTCATACTATAAGCGACATCTTCAACTGCCACCAATTTACTCTTGCTCAAAACTACTTTAATCGCACGAGGAATATCTTCAAAATAATTGAACATTTCATCCTGTGTTTTTATACCCTTTGTTTTATTCGCCTCTAAATGAACATTGCCACAGGTCCAAAAAGGAATTTGGTCTTTTTTAGAACCAACACGACCTGGCAAATCATTAGTAAAAAAACGAATTGTTATACCTATTGTTTTTTTGTCTTTTTTCATATTCTTAATATAAACTTTTTGGGGTTTGATGTTTGTTTTAGTTGAGATTCTTGGCATAAAATTATTTCTTTAATTTGTTAATTAGACTTCGACCTTTTGTAAAAAATTAAAGTTGACGCTATTTTCTAAAAAAGCTCCTGACCCCTTTTTTACCTAATACTTATAACTGTCCACTAAATTGCCACTGGCGTCTCTCAAGAAAGCAGTGTCGCCAGTGTTATTCCATATAGCGTATTCGCCTTCAGGGCATTGCCAATAGAGTTTTTCCTGAGTATCAGTATCACAACCAGAATAAATAAATACACTTTTATCTGAAGCTAAACTGAAATCAACAAAAGTATAAATATGATTAGCTTCATCTTTTAATGTCCAATTGGTCATATTAACTGAATTTTCGCCTTGATTCCTAATCTCTATCCACTCTCCATTTTTATTCTCATTATCATTACCTGGAGCATCAGCATTGATATTTACGATTTTAATTCTAGCTTCAGTATCAAGACCGGGTGCCCAAAGACCTCGCTGAGCTTCTCTTGCCTCACGCTCAGCTTCAAGAAATAAATCTTTATATTTCACATTTGGTGGAAAAGTATAAACATTAGCATACCCTCGACAAACTAATTCTAAATTAACCATTGTCTCCCCTACCCAAACATAAGCTAAGGTTCGACCATACTTGTCTTTAGTTTGAACATCAAGTTCTAATTTTATTTCTTTTCCTTCAACTAACTTCTTATTTTCATTAGTAGCTTCAGTAAAATACGGACGGCCTGATTCCGGGGTATTTATACCCAGATAACGAATTCTCTCTTCTCCATCTACCTCAATAGTATCTCCATCAATAACATAAGTAACTGTAGCAAGTCTTGTTGGTCCTGTTGGACTTATTCGTTGAGTAAAACAGCTTTCTTCTCCTGTCTTTTTTTGCAACTCTTTTATCTGCTCTTGAAGAGAAGCTACCTGATTTTTCAATTGTTCAATTTCAACATCCCTCAATCCCCTTCCTATCCCAAAACTTACTGAAACTAAAACTATCATCCCAACAAGTATTCCAATAAAATTTACTTTGTTTTTCATTTTCCAAAAACACCTAATTCCCTGTTTAAAAGAGAAGCGTCCCCTATTTTTTTATTAGTCGTTTTGCTTCGGATAATAAATCTTTCTAACTGGCCAGGAAATTTCAATGCTTTCTTCGTCGTATCTTTTCTTAAGGGCTTTTATAAAATGGTGAGTTACTAAAAATTTATCAATTGGTTTTTCTACCCTAAGATATATCGAGAAATTAATATTTGAGTCACCAAAGGTGTGATATCGAAAAAGTGGTTCAAAACCCTTTACTGCTCCCTTAATATTCTCTTGAATCTCTTTTGCCACCCTTATTGTTACCTTCTCTACCTTATCAAGGTCTGATTCATAGCTAACTCCGCATTTAACCACTATCGTTGTTTCTTCCTGTGGAGTTGAAAGATTAACGATTATGCTTTCAGCCAATTTTGAATTGGGAACAATGACAAAATTATTAACCCTGGTCCTTATTCTTGTTGACCGCCAGCCAATATCTGCCACATAACCAGAAAGTCCGCCCTCAAGCTCAATATAATCACCAATGTTTATAGGTCGGTCAGATATAATATGAAGCCCAGCAAAAAGATTTGAAAGAGTGCTCTGAAGAGCTAAAGCAATAGCCACTCCCCCAAGACCCAAGCTGGCGATTAAAGGAGTGATCTCAACGTTAAGATGGTCTAAAATTATCAAAATGGCAATAAGATAAATAATGACACTGACAATCTTAGCAATCAATTGAGGCGTCTTTTCAAATCGTCTCTGAACTTTTAGCCAATAGGTGATAAAAAGAGCAAGAATTCTGGAAATAACAAGAGAAGCTATAAAAACAGAAAGCACAAAAAAGAGCCCGTCTATCCAAAAAAGATAAGGCTTAATACGAGATAAAAGTCTTAGCCCAATCCAAATACCTAACACAATAACAAAGATATAGAAAGGTTTTGTGATAATTTTCAATATAGCGTTATCAATATCGCTCTTTGTCCTTTCAGTTAACTTTTCAACATATTCTTTCAATATGAAATGCAAAATCTTAGCCAAAACCATTGATCCAATCACAATCAACAAAGCCTGAAAATATTCATTTGAAATTAAAACTTTTACTGTATTCATATACGAAGAATAATCCAGTAATATAAAAACCAGCCGAGAATAACCAAACCGCCAATTATTATCAGTATTAACAATCTTATCTTCAGATTCAATTTCTTCATATTTCTATTCTACCAAAAAATCGCCCAAAAGGCGATCTTTTATTCCTAAATTTTTTGATTTTTTATCACTCAACACTAACTGCGTAGGCCTCATAATACTCTGCCCACCCTACAAAATCATCAGGTTGACCATCATCCTTTGTTCCTGAAAATTTGTTAAAATCTTGATTGAAAAATACTGACTCTGGTACCTGAGTTCCATTAACAAAAATTCTATAATAATCAAATATTGAATAATCATCTAAACTTATACCCGGACTGAGAACATATGCTTTATATATATCAGTTAAATATGCATCATTTTTATCAATTCCCCATTCTGATACACAATTATCAAGTAAAGAATTTATATCATCAACACATGCCTCGTGGAAAATATCTTTGTTTGAAGGTGAACCGCTAAGCGGAATTGTTATGTTATAAGTTCTTCCCACTCTTACTTCTGCCCAAGAACTACACTGATAATCCTTTTCATACTCCCGAAGATCTATTTGAAAAGTATATCCATCTCCCAGAGAGGATTTTCCATCAAGAATTGCACTTCTGTAATTATGGTTAACCACATTTGATTTATATCTAATGCAAAACTTCAATTGGGTATCTTTATTCCAGGTTTGACCAGCTGCGATACTTAATTCATCAGAATATATATTTTGAGAATCCACTCCTTCATCCGGATCATCCGGCTCAGCTAATTCAGGGATTAATTTCACGCCTATATTATCTAAAGATTGAGACTCTTCTCCTGAAGGTTTATCCGATGAATCTTCAGTTTCTTCTTCTTTTTCCTCTTTTCTCCTCTCTTTTCTTTCTGTTTCTTCTTTTTCATCAAAATATCTCCAGGTCATATACCCTCCAACTAACAAGCCGATTATAACAAGAGTAACAACTGCTATTATTAATACTACTACTAATTTAGATATTCCTTTTTGATGTTTAAACATAATATTAAAAGGTTAATTTATATTATTTAATTTTAACTTAGAACTTAGGCCTAATCAATTTTTTGATTTTTTATTTTAAAGTAGACCAGGTCTACTTTTTCTCAAAAACGCCCAAATAAAAAAGGGCTGAATAAATTCCAGCCCTTTTGCGCAAAATGTGTCCCAAACATATTGGGCGACGATTGTAGTTTCACCATCTATGAACAAAACCAAATAAGCCACCCATACCAGATATCTTAGCTCTCTCGCCGGCAAACTCGGGCCGGTATTTCTCCCAGAAAACGCCAATGAAGATCTTGTCGCTATCATTCAATTCCCAGCCAAGAGTTCCGGTATACCTTGTACCGAAACCCTTCCAGGAGTCACGCTGAACGGTCTCCCAGGAGCCCCATCTGTCATGCCCTGATCGGGCCGTCCATTCCATATAAGGAAAGCCCACAGTTGCTCTCATCGTAATATCCTCCCTGATTTTACCTTCAAGACCCACAGAAGGAATGAAGGTAAAAGCACCAGGTACCAGTTGGGTAAAGACGAAAGAGCCATTGGATGGCGGCCTGATGTCGGAAACCTGCTGCCTTGTGCTGTGAAATCCTTCCCGGTAGCCGTCTTCATGGTGCAGCGTATTCCATCTGCCCGACACACCGCCGACAATTCTCAGGTTCTTGCTTCCGATTGAGCCGAACAGGCCAAGACTGGGTGCACAGGTGGTTTCTCTGCCAGGTTCTGTTGTAGTTTCACCTGACAAAAACATGGAATCACTTAAATGGACAGGGGTAGTCGCAATTTTCTTTCCCAGGTCGGCCTTATAGCGGACGGGCTCGATAACGAACCTTGTTTCTGCTGCTAAAAAGACGCCTTCTTTTGGCTCTTTTTCGGCAGAAGAGTTCATAGCACATCCGCTAAAAAACATCCCCGCCGCAACAAACACAAATAACAGGGTTTTGGGTTTGGTGTTCATTTTACTTCTCCTTTCTGTCTAAAACCAAAAACATTTCAATCTTAAAAACTGTCTGACATCACATCAAATTTTTCTATTCATTATAATCTCCTTTTAAATTTTTAAATTGCTTTGATTTAAGATAATTCTTTCTTATCTTTACTCTATTCTTAAATTACATAATTAAAACAGTTTGTCAAGGGCTAAGGAATTACCCCGATGCCGAGCATCGGGGCTTGCTTATATCCTCATCTGCCTCGGCTTGCTCTGTTTTTGGATGTATTTCTGGATTTGTTCCTTTGTTAGGTATTGCCCGACAGAACGTACAAAG
>JAUWYA010000029.1 GCA_030616085.1 Candidatus Nealsoniibacteriota bacterium
CAGAACATATTCAGAAAAGAGATATTGCTCACAGACATTCCAGAGTAAGAAAACCTTCAGATAATGGACACTTAGAGAGATTCAACAGAACATTACAAGAAGAATGCTTAAAAGATATTCCTAAAACAATGAGAGCATACAAAAAGGTCATTCCTGAATATATTCATTACTACAATACCGAGAGATTACATCTTGGTATTAATCTTAAAACTCCTATGCAAGTGGTGACAAGCTACTGACTAGAAAGCAGGGTTTGACAGTCTGTTTATAAAAGAGCTATAATAAAATATGGACAAAATAAAAAAACAAAACGAAAAAGTCGTTTTAGATAGAAGCTATTTGGAAAGCATCGAGAAAAAAGCTTTTTTTCTAGATGAATTTTTATCTTTTATTGAAGATAAATACTTAGGAGATTTAATGGAAGAAACAGAGGGAGAAAAAAATATTTCTTTATCCGAAGCAGAAAAGATTCTTAAATAGAACTAAAATGAAGGTTTTATTTAAGAAAACTTTTATCAAAGATTTTGAGAAACTTCCCAACGATAAAAAAGAGAAAGTGAGGGAAGTTTGTTTTTTTTATCTTTCCTGAGGTTGAGAATCTAACCGAATTTACAAAATGTCCCATTAGTAAAATAAAAGGGTTTAAAGGTTATTATAGAATAAGGATAGGTAATTTTAGAATTGGTTTTAAAGAATCTAATAACCAGGTGGTTTTTATGAGAGTATTGCACAGAAAAGATATTTATAGACATTTCCCGCAATAAAAATAAGGGGACTTATTTCAATGGCAGAATAACTGTCTCCAAAACAGTTGATGGGGGTTCGACTCCCTCAGTCCCCGCAAAAGCAGATGTGTGCTAAAGGCACGCATCTTTTAATTTTAAGAGAAATAAGATAAAATAAAAATATGGCGATTTTAGAAATTAAAAAGAATAAGGAACCGGTTTTGAAAAAAAGAGCTAGAAAAGTGAGGAAAGTAGATAAAGAAATAAGACAGCTTATTGTTGACATGGTTCAGACAATGGCAAAAGGGCAGGGAATTGGTTTAGCCGCTCCTCAAGTCGGTGTTTTAAGAAGAGTAATTGTTATTCAAGGTGACTTTAAAGGTCAGAGGATTTTGGGTTTGATAAATCCTAAAATTACTAAAATGAGCAAGGAAAAGGAAAAAGGCACAGAAGGATGTCTGAGTTTCCCTGGCGTTTTTTTGGAAATAAAAAGAGCAAAAGAGATAAAAGTTAAAGGATTGGATATAAATGGAAAGAAAGTTAATCTAAAAGCCAAGGGTCTTTTGGCCCGAGTCCTTCAGCACGAAATTGACCATTTAAATGGAATTTTGTTTTTTAATCGCTTGGGTATTATTGATAAAATAAAGCTCAAATTATGGCATTAATAGATTCTTTAATTAAAGACGGATGGCTGAAAACGCCAAGAATAATTGATGCTTTTAGAGAAATAAAAAGAGCTGATTTTATGCCTGATAATATTAAGCAATTGGCTGAAGTTAATCAGGCTTTGCCAATTGGTCAAGGCCAGACAATTTCTCAGCCATTAACAGTTGTTTTTATGCTGGAGCATTTACAGCCTGAAGCAGGAGATAATATTTTAGATATTGGCTCTGGCTCCGGCTGGACAAGCGCTCTTCTTGCTCAAATAGCAGGCTCAAATGGAAAAGTTACGGCAATAGAAATAATTCCAGAGCTGAAAGAACTTGGCGAGAAAAATGTTGCCAAGTACAATTTTATAAAAAAGGGGATAGTGCAATTTATTTGCACGGATGGTTCTAAAGGATATAAAGAACAGGCTCCTTTTGACAGAATCTTAGCTTCAGCAGCTGGCAATGAGATTCCTAAAGCATGGAAAGAGCAGTTGAAAATCAAAGGCAGGATAGTTGCTCCAGTTAGGAATTCTATCTGGGTTTTAATTAAGAAATCTAAAAAAGAATTTGAAGAAACAGAGCATCATGGTTTTGCTTTTGTGCCTTTAGTTGAAGATAAATAATATGAACCCCGTTAGAAATCTGTCTGTGTGGTATAATGTTTATAGAATCGGAAAACGGGGTTTTAATTAATATAATTATTATCTTTGAGATTGTAAAAAAATTTAAATAATTTAAATCTTTTTACACCAAAGATTTCTAACGGGGTGAAATACTTTATAACTTTAATCGTTGCTGTTATTTTAATTGGAGGTTTTTTGATTTATCGGGGAATTTATTATCCAATTGAACCTGGCTCTGAGGAAACAGTTATCTTTTTAGTTAAAAAAGGAGAAGGCGCCAAAGAGATTTCAATTAACTTAAAAGAGCAGGGCCTGATTAGATACAGTTCTCTTTTTAGAGCTTATGCTTTGATTGAGGATAAGGCAGAAGAACTCAAAGCAGGGGAATATGAATTGTCACCTTCAATGAACATCCCGGAAATTGTTGATAAATTAGCTTCTGGAGACAGGATCAAAAAGATAATTACTATTATTGAAGGATGGACTGCAAAAGATATTGCCAATTATTTAGAAGTAGAAGAACTAAATTCTGATTTGGAAGGTTATCTTTTTCCAGATACTTATGAGATTTCGCCTGAAGACGAGATTGAAGAAATTATTGAGAAGATGCTTGCTAATTTTGACAAGAAACTTACCTTAGAATTAAGAGAAGAAATTGCCTCTCAAGAAAAGACCATTCATGAAATAGTAATAATGGCTTCTCTAATAGAAAAAGAAGTCAGGATTTTTGAAGATAAGAAGATTGTTTCCGGGATTTTATGGAAAAGGATAGAAAGCAATATGCCTTTGCAAGTAGATGCAACAATTACATATATTACCGGCAGGAAGAGTACAGAGATTCTGCAGGAAGAGCTTGATATTGATTCTCCATATAATACGTATAAGTATAAAGGATTGCCTTTTGGTCCTATTTGCAATCCTGGCATGGAAAGCATTTTAGCAGCTATCTATTTTGAAGATAGCGAATACTGGTTTTATCTTTCTACTCCAGAAGGTGAAACAATCTTTAGTAAAACCTTAAAAGAACACAGTGAAGCTAGAAAAAAATATCTTAAATGATTTTTGCTTAGAATTAGGATAATTGGTATAATTAATTAATGACTAATTTTGATACAAAAAAATTCTCATTAATTTTTCTCTATATCATCTTTGTAATCTCTTTAGTTCTTCTTACTTTCTTTTTAGTTACCTGGCTGCTTAAAGAAGGGGAGGTCTTGCTTCCTCCGCCAGCTACAGGAGAGTTTCCTCCAGGGCCTTTAACTACCTTTCCTCAGCCGCCTGAATTCATTGAGATTGGAGATTATCATTTCTCAGGTCCTTGGACTTTGGAAACATTAAAAGATATTAGTATTCCTAGCGGTCGTGATCTTTTTGGCTTGTTCGCAGTTTTATGTAAAAGAAATGAGGAGTATGATATAATGTATATTGGAGGAGCAGAACAAAGGGATGTGGACCATGAATGTTGGGCAGAGAACTGCAATCAAGAAATTCAGAACCTTTATGTAGCAGTTTTTTTAACTTCCTCTGATCCTGTAAAAATTAAAGACAATTTAAATCGTCGGCTGAATCCTGTTTGTTCAGCTGAATAAGTTTTATGGACGATTCAATTCTTGAAAAAATCACTGCCGAAAGAGGCCTTCTTTATATTGCAATAGCAGCAATTTTAATAGTTGCTGGCATTGTTTTTTATCTATTTGTTGTTTACAGCAAAGAGAGCATTCAGGTTTTAACGCCTAATGGAGCAGAGGAATGGGAGATTGGCCAAACCTATGAAATTACATGGAAAGCAAAAGGAGTAGACAAGGTTGGCATTGCTTTGTTTAAGGGATTAGAGCCAAAATGGATTGTTGAGGATATTGATGCTGGTTCAGGGAAGTACGAATGGAAGATTTATCCTGGCCAGGAATATGGACAGGGTTTCTGGATTGTTGTTCTTGAATATCCTTGGCGAGAAGGTAATCAAATTGATTATTCGGATGGACCTTTTGCTATTACTTTTCCTGAAATGGCCAGCTGCGATTATTTGTCTGTTGATCAAGAATGGCTGTATCTGCCAAATGATTTACCAAACTTAAGAAGAGTATTTATAACCAAGGAGACTTATACCGGAAATTTAGATGGTCTTGAAGGCGCTAATGAAATATGCCAGACAGAAGCAGATGCACAGGGCTTTGAAGGAACATGGCATGCGTTTCTTGGCGGAGACAGTGATGAGGATTTGGCAGTTGAGCGTTTAAAAAGAACTTATAACGGGACAAATGGTGTTTTTATTGCTGCTGAACCTTCAGCTACTTTAATCCGGGGAGCAACCTGCCATCGGCTTTTAGCAAAGGACTTTGAAGAGTTTTTAGCTAAATTTTCAGATTCTGTTATAATCAATGAAGAAAAGTTTGAACAGAAATTTTTACAAGATATGAAAACTCTTTGGCTAGGCCGCATTGATGAAGAAAGCAAGAAAAATTGCACTGGCATTGCTGCTGTTCTTTTAGATGATTACAAACCTCTGGCTGAAAGATATAGTTTTACAACCACTTGTCAGAATTGGACTCAAGGAGATAAATACGTTGGTGGTTATCCTGTTTTAGAAGGATCAAGTCCATCATTTCCATCCTGTTATACTCCAGCTGGACAATTCACTGAGGCAGCTGCTTTAGGAGCTTTGGCTTCTGGCACAATAGGCAAAGACAAAGATGCAGTTTTTGTTCTCAATCAAGGAAAATACTGCAATGAGAAACAAAAACTTCTTTGTATTGAAGAATGAGCTCCGAAAATAAAGTTTTTTAAATCGTTTCCCCCTTTGATTCCCTTCGGGATTCACCGCGCCCAAACCCCACGATTTAAAAAACTTATTTTTTTTGCTTAAAAATCCTTGACATCTGTCCGACAAGCCCCGATGTTTAGCATCGGGGAAGGATAGGACAAACGAAGCAATGGCGAGGAGGACGTGTTTAATGATATAATGTAAGTAATGACTGTAAAAAGAACATCTCATTCTCTATACGATCTAT
>JAUWYA010000017.1 GCA_030616085.1 Candidatus Nealsoniibacteriota bacterium
TCTAAAAAGCATTTGTGTTCCTCGTAAGGATTATTGTGTAGTATAACTCCTGCTGAGGTATCACGGAATGTCGCCGGGGTTGAGATGATAACACATTGATGGGCTTTCTTAATACACCAGTCCATTAGCGTTAATGCCTCATATTTTTCTAAATGTTCCAAAATATCACCTAAAAAAATAATGTCATAATCTGGTAATTTAGGGACTTCTGTGAAGGCGTCGCCGATTATGACTTTATTGTAGATATATTTCCAAATAGGGTTTTTGTATCTTTTAAAGATTTCTATGCCGTCAATTCTCACTTTCCATTTTTTAAATCTTCCAAATCTAATATCAGTGTATTGTCTGAATAAAACACCATTTCCACCAAAGCCAACTCCGACGTCTAAAATAGAGCTTGGGTTTGCTTGCCAAACAATACTCATTATTCTTGAGAGAGAATTGGGTCTACTAAGTGGCATTTTTATCTTTTAATAATTTCCAACCTATTTTTCTTAATTCTTGAAATGCTTTTTCTTTATCTATTTTTGACCACTGGTCTTGATTGTCAATTATACTGTGTGAAGCCGGGTTGATTTTTATCATTTTCATTCCGTGTTTTTCCCGGGCCAAATAGCATAAATATAAATCCTCTACCTTGGCAAATTCTTCAGGTATGTTTTGTAATAATGGCTCTTTATCAATTATTTCTCTATCTAATATCATTGCTTTGGTGGCAATATAATCTACTTCTTGACCATAGGGAGCACCTTCGCTTTTCCAGTAGCTTTCTAGATTAAAGGTTCTAGTGAAATATCCTAAAATACTCTTTGAGCCAAATTTTAAATATTGGTTGTAATAGTATTCAATAAAATCAGGATATAAAAATTCATCATCATCAATAAAAATAATTGGATTTCCTTTTGTTTTTTTAGCTAAGTAAAATCTTGCTCTAGAGCCTACATTTTCAAGTGAATTGCTTACTTTTATTCTATCTGCTGGAAAATTGCTAACATCTAAATCCTCTTTGGTGTTATTCCAAATATTAACTCTAAAATTTTGAATAGTTTGGGTTTTTAATTGTCCAAGGATTTCTGGTATTCTTTTGGTTCTTTGATAAACTACAAGGCAAACCTCAATCATTGTACCAACAGGGATTGTTTTCGGTTTTTGTTCGGTGCGTGTTATTGGTGCGCCCAATATTTCTTCAGCAACTTTAATCTGTTGTTCAGGGAGTTGCTGCCAGTGTGTGCTTCCCTGGTCTTTTAAGGACCGCTTCATAGCAATTTTTGCTGCTTCATATTTTTTTAAAGCGAAGAAACCTTGACTGATAAAATACCATGTTTGAGCATCGTTTCGTTGTTCAGGATTAAAAGCAAATGTTGCGTTAGGAATTCCAAAACTTTCTACTAAATATTCAAGACCCTTTTCGTATTTGTGTAGTATTAGATAAGTTGCTCCTATTTTTTTTGCTGTTTCCCATCTTTTTGGTAATTCTTTTTCTGCTGATTTGAAAAATTTAATTGCGAGTTTTGGTTTATTGAGATAATTAGCACATAGCCCCATATTGTAACGGACAAGCCATTTTTGTTGTTTGTCGTTTGAGTGTTTTAGATATTTTTTGTAGCATCTAATTGCCTTTCTGAATTTTCCCTTACTTAGATATTGCTGTCCTAGATTAAATAAAGAGCGGGCATCTTTTTTGTTTTCTTTAATTCTTTTCTTCAAAATTCCAAAATTCATTTTATCTCTTTGTTCTTTTCTTTCTATTTTCCCTTCTTTATTTTGGAAGTGTACTCTATCGTGTGCGATAATAAAATTTTTATATAGTACATTAGTTTTACATTCAGGATAGTTATGGACCGGAAGTTTCCATTTGACATGACTTTTATAAATTCTTGGAAAATAAAAAGAGAGCCCACTTTCCATTTCTACGTTAACAAAAAGTCCCTCAGCGCCTGATTTGAGGGCTTGATCTAAATCAGGGCATTCTTTGACATATTCATGGCCATCTAACATTAAACTCCATTTCGTTTTTACATATTGCTGAAGGTTATTTCTTGCCTTTGAGAAGTCATTTTCCCATACATGTTCTATTAAAGTATCTGCGTATTTTTTAGCGATTTCTAGGGTTTTATCTGAACTATTTTTATCAACTGAAATTAAGATTTTATCAACAAAATCCTTGCAAGATAAAATTGCTCTTTCTAATCCCTTTTCTTCATTTTTGGCGATCATCACCAAAGAAATAGTGTTTTCTTTTTCCATAATTATTTAAATATATAAGAATTTACAATTATTATTAAAAGTTTCGCAAACACTATTGTCAAAAAAAACAATCCTCCTAAAATTCCTAAAACTATAATCCAATCAATTAATATACCAAAATAATCATCTTTATTTTTTTCCATTTTTTTATTATATTAGTGCTAATTATTTACTTAAAACTTTAATTTTTCAAGTTTGTTTCGTTCTCGTTTTTCAACTCTTAAGTCCTTTTCAAACTGCTCAAAATCAAGATACTTCTCTATGTTTTCTTCTATCTTTTTCTCTAAAACATCAGGAGGCAAGGCATCTAACTCAACTGCTATATTTCCGTGTTCTTTGACAAAAGCATAAGTCCTTGAATCAGTTGTTTTGGCTGGCGCTGGAGGCAATTGATGCTTGTCAATATCTTCTCTTGTTAGAGCTATTCTTTCAAAACTTGGACTTATCCCAAAACATTCTTCTAAATTATCTTCAGCACTTCTTGGAATATCTAAACCTGTTGGATCAAAATCTCCAAAATAAAGAATGTAAATATCTTTACTAGGAAACCTGTTCGCTGCATCATTTAAAGAACTTAAACTTTGGTAGCCACGACCAACAAGTAAATTCACATCATATTTTTGTGTTATAGGTTCAAAGATTCCTGCCAAAGCATCTTTTTCTAACCAAACCTCTACATAGTTTTTCTGGTTTTCCCATTTGTCTTTAGAGTATGACTTTTTAACATCAGCAATAAAATTGTTCAAATTCAACCAAGAGCCGTGTTTAATCGGTCTTCTAATCCTATCAGTAAAAGCATCAAAATCCAAATAATTACTTTTACGAGCTTTAGATAAAATACTATCTAATCGTTTATAGGATTTTAGGTTGTTTGGAATAATCTGCTTTGCCACCAACTGATAATAAAGCTGTCTTATAGTTAAAGCTATTGAATAACTATTCAAGATTTCTTTGACTTGTCCAATTAATTTTATTGTTTTTTCTTGAGGTTGCCACTCCATAATTTTATTATATTAGTGCTAATTGTTTTGCTTTTTTTTCTTCCGTTTCCCATCTTTTTGAAACACAATCATTACATTCAAACTCTTTTTCTTTTCCAGAGATTTTGTCGGGACTTCTACGGGTCATCATAATGGCCGAACAACCGCATGTTTTACAAAAACACTTTACCTCGTTTAATTTATTCATTTTAAAAATTCATCCATATATTACACTTTCGGCAAAAACAAATTACCTTGCCATCACTAAATTGTTGAGCTTCCATTATTGACTTGTTGTGTTTGCATTTCTTTTTCTTTTTCTTTTCCATGTTTTTATTTTATTATAAATTATCTAATTATTTGAATCTTAAAACCTTTCTCGTAGATTGAATAGAGGCGTTTGCTGTAATCCTCATACTCTTTTTCACTCATTAAAATAATGTGTTCCCCTACTCCCTCTCCGTGAAATAACCTGCCTAATCTTTGGCCTTCTTGTCTTCTACTACCAAAGAGAAAATCAATTTCAATAGTCCTTTTAATATCTTTAATACTTAATCCCTCATCACCTACTCGGCTGACTACTGATACTTCTGCTTCTTCAATTATTTCTAATCTCTTATTAGATTGGCCGGAAATAAAAGGTATTTCAAATCTTTTACCAATTTCATTCCCAAATTTAATTGAATCACAGAAAATAATAGTTTTCTTTTTATCAATTAAAATCTCTGAAAGTTTTTCTACTTTGGTTCGGCGATCTTGTAAGATATAAAGCTTGATATCTGGTTTTTCAATTACACCTAATTTTATCAATGCTTCCCAATCTAATCCTACTGGGTAGCCAGTTAAAGCAAAAATATAATCTGTTCGGCCGTCTTCTCTATATGGAGTAGCTGAAAGCCCTAATCGATATTTAGTTCTGATGGTTGACAATCTTGAAAATGTATTGGCTGGTAAATGATGACACTCGTCATAGATAGCCAAGATATATTCTTTGTGTCTAACTTTCTCAAAACTATGATAGGTGATTACTTCTACTTCTTCAGAAATATCAGTTAGGTCTTTTAATCTTTTTTCCCATTGTTCTCTTAAGGTTATAGTCGGAACCACTATTAGTTTTGGCCCTTTTAATTCAGAGCAAAGATGAAGTCCTAAATAAGTTTTGCCTGCTGAATAAGCCCAATAAACTCCCACTGCCCCATATTCCATAAACCGAGTTCTGGCCTCCTCTTGATAATCTCTTAATTTAAAACCAACTTTGGCTGGTCTTAAATCTTCTTTCTCAACTTCTTTCGGTAAAAATGGTAAAGTGCCGTCATCAATCATTTGAGCGATTAATTTAAACGCTGCACCTCTTTTGACTCTGATTCTATCTTCTCCCTCTCTTCTGGCCAAAAATTTCTTATATCTGTTCCAGGTTTCTTCTTGGTATCTTTTTCCAGTTAATACCATTCCGTCATAAACTTTTACAGGTAATTCAGGTTTAAATTTAAACTTATCTTTTAGCAAAACAGGAATATCGCTAAGCCAGTTAATAAATTTATTGACCTTAAAAATGTTGTAAGATTCAGTGCTTCTATCTAACCAACCTATCTGCATTTGAATAAACTTAGGAACTACTACCCACCACTCATTTTGTCTTTTAGAGGGTAAAATTACATAGGGTTCTTTCAAAAAGTTTCCCAACTCTTCTTTGTTTAATTGGGTAATTCGTGCTAACTCTGACGCCTTTGCTAGTTTTTTTAAGTTAGTTTCCCGGAGTTCCTCAATCTCTTTGATTAAAGAATTAAAACCCCTATCAGCTCTTTGGATAGCTTCTTTAGTTTTCTTAAACTTCTCTACTATATCAAATTTTTCTACCTCGTTTTCCATAATTTTAGATTAATTTATACTTTTTAATTTCTTAAAATCCTTGTGAAACCCTATGGTCATAGGAACAGGTGAACCTTTCCACTTAGGCTCGCCCTGTTTTTTGTAATATTTTTTTATGAAATTAAATGCTTTTATTAAATCTTTAACCTCTCTTTTACACAAAAGAATTCTACAACCTCGCCTTCTTTTATCTTTAAAAATAATATCAAAAAAGCAATATTCAATGCCATACTCTTCAGATTTTTTCAAAGGTACACCATAATCCCAAATGATTTTAGGCGATCTAACCGACATTAATGTTAAAAGCTTAGGTTTCTTTTTCTTTGCCATTATTATTTAATACTCTTGTTTTCTAAACGATACTGCTTCTTTGTTATCCACCTTACATTTGGTGCCTGACAAAAACATTCCTCTAATCCTGTATTGCTACAAACTTTTTTCTCTTTACTTTTTTTTGAGTTTTCTTTTCCCATATTGAAAGTTAAATAATTTCGCACCAACACTCTATTGGTTCTAAAGTGTGTTTTTTGTATTCCTCATAACCGTCATCATCTGGATTTTTGTGGCTTGGTTGAATCATTTTCTTCTCAAAACTATCTTTGAGTTTATTTCCTGTGTTTTCCTCAAAGGTATCTCCAGTTATTTCCTTATAGTAAATAGCAATCTCTTTTAATGTGGGGCAAATTTCGGTTGGGATACTTACCTCACCGTCGCCTCCTTCAAAATGAGTTATTTCAACCTCTCCACAAATTATACATTTTCCTTTTATTGTTTTTTTCATTGTTTTATTGGTCAAGGGCTTCTAACCTTGCTGGTAATTCTTCAATATTTTCAACGTCTGATATAAAGTCCGCTCTTATTTCATACATTGCTTTTGTGTACCATTTTGTTGAAATAATTAATGCTGCAACTAAAACGATACTGAAAAATGTTAATAATACGATTGATTCTATATCTATTTGTTTCATATTTTTTATTTATTTACTTAATTATAATGTAGCCACTGGCCAGTGTCAACATATCGATTTGTTGATACATTTTAGCGCTTCCAACATTCTCCCCGACAAGTCCAGCATTTTCGGTCATTGGCAAATTGAGCAACAGCACTAGTTTCCCGGGGTTCTAATTTTCGCATTTTAGATTCGTATCTAACAGCACCACAGAAATGACACTTGTGCCTTTTTTCGTCAGAGTGAACAATGTTTTTCGACCTTGATGCCATATTCTTTAATTATAATGTAGCCACAGGCCTGTGTCAACAAAGTTATCCACAGGCCAGAAAAATAAAACCCCCCGCTAAGGCGGGAGGTTTTATCGATAAACCTACAAGGAATTTATCTCTATCAAGCGACAGTCATTTCAGCTACCATTGCGTCAATCTGCTTTCCAGTCCAAGAAGCTAATGCTATTGAATAAGGAGATCCAGCGAGCGGTATAGTGGTTGCGAACCTAGCTAACAAATATAATCCAAGAGCTTTCTTGAACGGAGCAATTGTGTCGTAGTCTACGTCGAAAGCTAGTATCCCTAAAGCGTTTGCTCCAACTGAGAAACTAGTCACTTTAGTATGTCCTGCTAGAGATGCTAATTGACTAGCATAATAACCAGTCAATGTGGCACCTGCTCCACCAAGGTAATGGTCTTTAATATACTGTACCAAATAAGATTGTTTGCTTTGCTGATCTGGGATTAGCTCTAAGTCTTTTATCTTGTCGTGAAAAGTACTGTCTTTGGCTACCTTTCCAATAGCTCTACCTAAACCACCTATGATACAGCGAACATTGCCCTGATCAGCTGATTGAGGATTTGCCGGTTTCAACCATTGTCTAACTGTTTTAATACCTTTCCATCCGATAAAAACCAATGATGACCCTAATTTTCCTCTAGCGTCTAGAGAAAATAAAGGTCCTGTTAATTTGGCCATGTTAAAATATTTAGAATTATTAATATAATATACACTCGACTTCTTAATGAGATAGTATATATTCTCCGATATATAGATTGTACCCTGAATAGGGTTTATATCGGGCGATTTCATTATATATCTCTTTCTGATTATTTGTCAAGCCCTGCCACCCTGCTACCGCATCAGTTAGCTTTTGACGATGGGTTTGTTGAGTTTCAGTTTGGGGATTTGTGGGCAAATAAAATTTTTCTTTAACTATAATTGACCCGTTATATCTACTTCGGATTTGATAAATGCCATGCCTTTCTATTACATCTCCATATTTAGTTTCTCCGCGTGTTCCCATTCCATATCTTCCTAATCTATGTAAAATCATTGTTGCCCCATACCGGATTTGTCCATAGATTTTTTCACCATATCCCCACGCGTGCCCAATCTTTTTTTTTATCTGTATTGAAATTCCCAATTCTATGGGATTTATAACTGCCATAAATTTTCAAAATATAAATTTAATCTCTTGACAACTTGCTCATCTTGAAGTATAACCGAAACTTCATGATTTATGGTAAAGGCGTTCATAGTATAATTATGGCTTCCTAAAATAGCTGTCTTGCCATCAATTATCATTAGCTTAGTATGTAGGGTTCTTTTTGAGTGTGTTTTTTTAACTTTGATATTAAGCTGAGGTAAAATTTCATTAATATATGGCATATTTGTTATCACTTTTATCTCTTTATTTTTCCTTGATAAAGCTATAATTGCGTTGTTGAATTTTTGTATTGTTGAACCAATCTGGTCTGGATACCACCGCCAATCGTAAACAATAATAAAAATTGAATTTTTTGCTTGTTCGATTAAAGGAATCACCTTTTCAGGAAATTCCTTTCCAATAATAAGGGTTGTTTCAGGCATTTTTATTAAATTAACCACTAACTTGATATTCTACAATGAGATAACAATTTACAAGCCGTGCTTCTTTTGCAGCGTCAGATGTTTTCATTCTAAATACATAAACTTTTTCTCCACTAGGAATGTTTGCCTTGATGTCCCCTGATATTTTAAAACAAGCTGCAGCCCAGCTATTAGTTTCAGTGGAGCTTATTTCACTTCCAGAGATTTCTGAACCACCAGTTTGGTCTTTCAATATAGCGTAGGCAGTACCGCCAGCAACCGCAGTGTAAAGTTTAGCTGCGAATTTTATGCTTACCAGATTAGGATATTTGCTTTTGTCAAAAGTAACGAATGACCCCTTAGACAAATAACTTTCGCTAGTAGTAGAGCCATAGGTATGATCAGCTCTGAGAGCAATAATTTCCCTAACTGTTTGTAGCGAACCTCCGCCACCATATCCTCTATTGTGAGCAATTTCAGTGCTTGTTCCGCTATCATTTAGAGTCCCCGTTACAAAGCCGTCATCATAGAGGTCGTTTGCGAATATAAAGTTTTCATTACAATCAGCCGTCCTGATATTTATTCCGTAGCGAGGTTTAACGGCTTGAGCCCCAGCCCGACAAGTATTTCCTTGAACTATATTATAATCAGAGTTAGTTTCAAGCTGAATGTCGTCATAAGATGAGCCGTTTTCTGTAAATTGACAGCTTTCCGTAACGAGGTTATTAGAAATATTATTATGGCTAGAGGTTGTTAGAAGTATGCCCTCCTCTTGAGATAATCTAACAACATTATTTGAAACAATATTATAATTAGCTTCATCTAATTGGATACCATAAAGAGTATTACTTTCGCAGATGTTGTTTGAAATAGTGTTATACATTGGCGAATAAGAACCACCTCCTTTTTCTAGAAAAATACCAATATCATTATCTTTACAGATATTTCCAATAACTGTGTTGTGGACATTTACATAATAGCCGTATAGGTGGATACCATAATCGTTTCCACCTATACAGATATTCCCGACGATAACATTGTGAGATTTTAACACTTTAATCGCCCCAAGGGTTGACCCTTGAATTGAATTTGTGGCAACTATATTGTATTGAGCGTTAGAGATAGAAATTCCGTCGCTACAACTACTAACAATATTATTTGAAATAATATTATAATCACCATTTGACATTATGCCCCTCAATTTTACATCTTTGACATAACATTTTTCTACTGAACAATTATCGCCAGTGATGTAAATTCCCTCTTTCAATAAAGTTTGGTTTGCCTTGTTTCCGTCAATTTGGATACCTTTAATATCTATTCCATTTCCCTCAACATCCATTACATTAACATCTGAATCATTTGCTAATTTAATAATGGTGGACATTCTATCCTCGCCTCGTATTAAAACATTATTAGCTGTAATTGTAATCGTAGTGGCGGTTTCATAAGTGCCTGCCTTAATAAAAATTCTTGTCTTGCCAGCATCTAGGGCGGATTGTAGATCTGCGTAATCTCCGTCTGATGTAGCAACCACAACCTCCCCAACCTTAGCAGAAGTGCTAAGTTTGGGAGCTGTTATTTCTCCAGCAAGTATTTTATCTTCAATAATGCTATTAGCAATATGGTCTATTATTGCTTGGGCTTTGTGAGAGTATAAACTTTCGCCTGATTCCACATGGGCGTCTGGGTCGTCTTCGTGGGATTGAATAAGCCGGAGGATAGCTTCCTCAACTTTTTCAGCACTAATTTGAGATTTAAATAAATTTCCCCACACTACCGTTGTAGGGCTTGCTGGTCCAACACCCCATTCTTCAAACATACAGTCTACTCCGGACACTATGCCCCAATCAACGCCGCTGTCCGAACTTGAAGCAAATGTTCCCCCTGTAAAAGTAGGGTCAGTAATATCTGCTCTCCAAGAAACCTTGTTGTCTGAATCACCACCAGGCGCTCTAACCACAATGGCGTATTGAGCGTTAACATCTAAATCAAAACCATCACCAAAAGAAATTTCATACCAATCGCCATTGCTGTCAAGAGTTATATCTGTTCCTAAAATAATCCCTGAACACAAATCAGCGCCAACTGGCTTGCCCCCGCTTGTTGATTTAATACTGACCGTTATTGTGCCGGGGTCGCCTACGCGAAAAAGTTTCAATTTTACTTTACCAATAACATGATCAATTGCTGGCGTAAAAGTTTGCGCCCCCCAATCAGCGCCATATATATCTCTATCATTATCATCATTTGTATTATAGTATTGATATTTTCGCATAGTTTTTAGAATTAATCGTGAACAATTTTTACAATATCACCAGTTCGGTAAAATTGTCCGTTAACCAAACCGCCAGTCTTAGCGGCGGCATTGTCAGCGTATTCACGAGTTAAAGCGCCATGAAGTTCTGTTTCAATAGCAACAACCTCATCATCTAATTTGGTGGTGTCTTCAGCATAAATGATTTTTGTTTTATCAGGGTCGTATTCTACACCCGTCTTATTTTCTTTTGTTCGCGGGGAATAAACCTCGTCTGGAAATGTAGCCATAAAATTATTAGTGTTATTTTTTTATACTTTAAAAAATATATCCTTGAGATCTACCGGCGGCGGCCGCTACTGATAATATAAATTTATATATATCGCTCCATGCTCCCCACTCGTTGTTTCCGTTTGGGTCTTTTGCTTTCACTCTCCAATAATAAGTTCTTACGTCTAAAATATCTTGGACTGTATATGTCACTTCTTCTCCTGAAGTAAAAGGGTGTCCTGCGGAAAAACCTGGATCCTCCTCAGATAGAGCCTTTATAAGAGGACCCTTTCTAATATCAAGAGAGTAAATAGATCCACCATAATCATCACTTTCATCAACCTTAACCATATCTGATTTTTGGATTTTCCATACTTTCTTGGTAGTAGCACCACCACAATAAATATAAGTATCATCTAGTACAACTACATTAATAACTCCACCATAATCATCACTTTCATCAACCTTAACCATATCTGATTTTCGGATTTTCCATACTTTCTTGGTAGTAGTACCACCACAATAAATATAATTATCATCTTGAATGATTTTATTAATAGCTCCACCATAATTATCACTTTCACCAACTTTAACCATATCTGATTTTCGGATTTTCCATACTTTTTGAGTAACACCACCAGCACAATAAATATAAATATCGTCTTCTATTTCACTATCAAAAGTATCTTGCGGATCTATTTGTATTTCATATTCAATCTCATCCTCGTTTGGGTCTGTTCCTGTAAACTTTAAATCAGGAGTAGTGTCTTGAATATTAGCTTCATCTGCCGGAGTGTTAAGATCCACCGTTGGCGGAAAATTACCATTTATAGCGATTTGTGCTGCCGCCCAACCGTCTGAGGCATTTGTTGTAAAATCAACAGCACCGGTAGCGCCAGCCGTAGCAAATGTTTTTCTAGCTATAACAATTCCTGCTGTGACTACTGAAGTATTTAGATCTGCTGTCCAACCACCAGTTTCAAGAGTATAGGGCTCATCATTATCATCCATACCGGTAACAGCGAAAACTAAAACATCTGCAATGACATTGATAGATGGCGCTTGGGGTGTATCGCTTACGCCTGTTGCCCCTGTTTCATCTACCGCAGCAATAGGGTTATCTGGATTGTGTCCTGTAATGCGGTACATTCTACCAATGTAACCCTCGTTGTCCCCAGTAAAAGTCACATATCCGCGTGTTATGTCATCAGCATCAGCTATTTTCCACCAACACCAGGTGCCATGATCGCCGCCGAGTATGCTAAAAGCCTTAGTAAAACCATGACTTGAGGCCATAACAACTTCATCATCTTTCGCTATAATAGCCACAAGCAAATCACCTGCTTCAGTTCCAGAAGGCAAGGCAACATTAAAAGATGTTGTCCCTGATTCTGTTATATCCGTAGAACTTTCAATTACTGGTATTGACATATTATAATAAATTAGGTATAATTTATACTACTTTTTTAATTTTTAAAGCAAGTACAACCCTTTCAATAGTTGTGCAGCTATCAACATTGAAAGCTAAAATATCATCTGCGTTAATTATTTTTGTCCAATCTGTTAAAGTTTCGTCTTCTGATTTTACTGCACCTGATATTGTTGGTGGCGCTGAAGCAGTAATTTTATCAGCAACAGTAGGTGGAAAATTAGCATAGGTATCTTTCCAAATATTTACTACAATACTGCCGGATTGGTCAGCTAATAAAGTAGTTCTCAGAATTTCGCATTTAAAAGGTATTCTCAAATGGCCATGTTCTCCGTCTGCAATTTCTGCTCCCCCGCCATCAATTATAAAAACAATAGCGGCTATTCCTAACTTCTCTAATCTTGTTTTTACATCAGCCCAACCTCCTTTTGGCAAAACTCCTAACTCTGTTTCGATAGCAATAACTTCATCATCTAATTTAGTGACATCTTCGACATAACCGATAGTTTTTTTGGCCGGGGTGTATACAACGCCCGCCTTATTTGCTTTTGTGCGTGGAGAATAAACTCCACCTGGAAAATCTGCCATAAATTTTGAATGTTGTAGTTTCTTCTCCCTCTTCTTTTAAAACTTTTTTGGGGGTAGAACGAAGGACTGCCCTCAAAAAAGTTTTATAGAATTTCGGAGAAGAAGCCTATTGAAGTATAACATATTTATTTAAGTAGGGTAAATCGACAAATACCCTGCGCCACTCGGCATTGTAATAACTCCCCAATTTTTAGGGACCTGAAAGAAAGCACGCGTGAAGTCCTGCTCAATTTTCTTACAAAATGTATCTCTTACCCAATTACTAGCTGAATGTTCTGCCTTGACATTATCAAAAAGTAGTGTTCCTCTAACCTTATAAAGATGTAGATATAGATTATAGGAAACAGCTAATCCTGATAGGGTTGAAATTGTTGTATTTTGACTAGCCCAAGCTGAAGATAAAGGAATTTCTATTATTTCATTATGATTTAAATTCTGGCCTTGATAGAGGTGGCGAATTAAGGCATAAAAGCGCGCAAATGAGCCTTCTCCTTGAGATACCAAATCTGATTTATAACTGATAGTTAATTTTAAAGGCAAGGCAAAATCTTCTTCAACTTCTACCGGTTCATACATATTTTTTTTGCCTACCACTTTTTGAGATACCCAATAAGATGACGGGTGTGGTTGAATTAGTTTAATTTCTTCTGCTGGGTCTTCAATTAAAATCTTTCCCACTAAATCCTGATGGTATTCATTAGGGGTTGTTACTCCTCCAATTTCTCGTTCTATTCTTTGAGATTGATCTGCTACAAAAGCTCTCCAGCCATTCGGGTGTGAATAGGGATCAATAGCTTTCCAATCTGCTCTTTGTTGGTCTGTAAAAGCATTCCATAAATCTGCTATCTGCTCTAGATAACTTCTACCCTCTAGTATAATTTTTTTCTCTCTTGAAAAAATAACAGTTTTAACTCTAATTCTAGGTAAAATAAATCTGTCTGTGCTTTGCAAATCTGAATAATATGTTTCCTCTAGTTCTGGGCTAATATCTAGGTAGCTTGTTTTAGCCATCTTTATTATATTTTAAAATTAAATCAATTGCTTCGCTGTCAAGATACTTTTTAAGTATTTTAGTATTTGGGATTATACAATGTCTTCCTATTCTATTATTTCTAGGTGGGTGTAGAACGGGTCTAACAACATTTTCTTTTCCTAACTTGACATAACCCTCATTATAGGTTTTATTAAAATGTGTAACGGCTTCATTAAAATCAACTTTTAATTTATCACAAACCTTTTCCATTTCTCCATGCCAGGCAATACAAAGCCCATAGTAGGTTGTGCTCAAAATTTTGCCAATTTCTGTTGTAGTTGAAGGCCCATAAGCCTTTGTTTCTATTCCCAAACTTCTCAAATGTTCTTCCGCCATTATTCCTGCTTCTAAAACATCAGCTCCGATATACTTAACCATTCTTCTAATGCTTTCATAGAGGTATGGGTGAACGCCCCTTATAGGGCTGTGAACCACCATACCACCTATTTTTTTGGTTGTTCCGGGTTCTACCGTGCTATGGATTATTGTCAATTTTGGTTTTATTTCAGCTATTTCTTTTTTAACCACCTTGACAAAATCCTTATTGTATGGGATACAAATATTTAAAACATCAACCCCTTTTAAACCATCATCTCTATTTAAATCCTTAATTTTGGGGTCTGTATAAAACTTTTCTATGGCTCTTCCAATTTGCCCGTATCCTATTATGCCTGCTGTTTTTAATTCTTCCATTATTTTACTATACCACTAATTCATATTTTTTCCATAGCTTCTTTTTTTGTTTTGAACCATTTAATTTCCTGTTTTATTTTTCCGTCTTTTTGGTATTTGAAAGATATTCTACACCACATATTTGCTTTTTTGACAAATTTTATTTTGGGGTTCATTATATTTATTATAAAGAAAGTTAGCGGGGGAGTAAAGCCACTTTAGGGGGGGTGTCCCCCCCTATGTGGTTAGCAAAAAAATATCACTAAAATATTCTGCAAGTATTCCATCTTTTTTTTAAAATTTTAATTAAGGCAAGCACTGCGAGCGAGCGAGGACGGGACCCGAAACAGCAGTTTGGGGTCCCGCCGCAGCGAGCCGTAGTGCTTGCCGCCTTTTTCTTCTTCTTTATTATTATAGATTCTCTTCTTCTTTATATTATAGATTCTTAATAGAATCTACCTTGAAGCCGCCCAAAGGCGGCGACCCCCCGCATATATTTCGCCCGACCACAGGGAGGGCGAGCGGGGCAATATAAATCTTTTCCTTTCTTTTTTTCTTTTTCTGCGGATTTTTCTTTTTTAGAGAAAAGAAAAAGAGGCCTTTTTAAGTCCCAACAATTTCTGGAACCGTAGGTTCCAGAAATTAGCCCCTTTAAGAATCCTGGGTGCTGAGTGAAGCGAAGCACCGAGGATTAGGGCGGGTTGGGACTTGAAAGAGAGCGGAAAAAATTAGCGTAGCGACGAAACCCCCGAAGAAAGTGAGTAGTCTGCCGAAGGCAGTCTGCGAACCTGAAAGGGCAGGCGATTGGCTTCTGAAAGAAGCCAATGAAAGTTTGCCGAAGGCAATCTTTCAAGCCTGCACTGATGAGGGGGTGAGGAAGCGAAGCAATTTTTGTAGCGTGCCTCTTTTTCTTGAAAAAAGAAAAACCGCATTATTTTCTTCGTAGTCGCGACGGGGGCAAAAAGCCTTTTTCGTGACGCCACGAAAAAGGAAAAAGCTGTTGGGCGGTAGGGAGGACGCAGGGAGGCTACCGCTAGGTGGCCC
>JAUWYA010000002.1 GCA_030616085.1 Candidatus Nealsoniibacteriota bacterium
TCTTGACATCTGTCCGACAAGCCCCGATGTTTAGCATCGGGGAAGGATAGGACAAACGAAGCAATGGCGAGGAGGACGTGTTTAATGATATAATGTAAGTAATGACTGTAAAAAGAACATCTCATTCTCTATACGATCTATGGTATCACATGGCGTGGAGTACCAAGTATCGTAAGAAGATATTCACCAACCCAAGAACTATCCAACGTGTAAAAGAAATCCTCCGAGCCATTGCGTATCACTATGATATAGACATCCAAGAAGTAGAAATATGTCCTAACCACATCCATCTCTTGGCATCGGCCCCGCCGAGGCTTGCTCCGTCCCAAATAGCACAAATCTTGAAGAGTAAATCAACAGACATACTATTCAAGGAGTTTCCTTGGCTAAAGAACGAGTATTGGGGAGGAGAGATATGGGTAACAGGATACTTTGTACGTTCTGTCGGGCAATACCTAACAAAGGAACAAATCCAGAAATACATCCAAAAACAGAGCAAGCCGAGGCAGATGAGGATATAAGCAAGCCCCGATGCTCGGCATCGGGGTAATTCCTTAGCCCTTGACAATTCCCTTCTCCGTATCCACTTCTACTAAATCACCGTCTTTCAGCACCTTTGTCGCAATTTTAGTACCAACAACTGCTGGTATTCTAAATTCTCTGCTTGTAACTGCTGCATGACAGGTAATTCCACCCTCGTTTGTAATAACCGCTTTTACTTTTTTAAGGATGGAAATATATTCTGGCGTAGTCATTGGAGAAACAATAATATCGCCTTTTCTTATTTTTGATAGTTCTTTCCGGCCTCTTACTATTCTTACTACTCCTTTAATAATCGAGTTGTTCTTAATAACGCTCATTCCTTTAAGGGTTTTTATTCTATTGGTATTCTTTTGCTCTAATAGGCCCCATCCGCGTTGATTAAGATACTCTTTAATCGGAAGGTACCACACTTTTCCTTCGCCCACAAGAAAATATTTGCTTCTTTTTTCAAGCTCTTTTTTCAAATCATCGACTTTTATTTTACCCTTAAGAATGCCTTTTACTTCATTAATAGTAATAAAACGTGCAAGATCTTTAGATATTTTTACTTTTTTCAGCGAAGCTCTTCCAATTTCTTCAAGCAATTGGTTGCCGAGAGGGCCTAATATTTTATCTATCTTGTCCCGCGTATTTATAGCGTCGTTCCTTGCGTTTTTGAAAACTTTAGTTTGTTCAGGAAACCTTTTTAAACCTTGCGGGAAATAGATAATAATAAATACGCTAGGCGCTAATGAAAATATTCTTTTTATTAATTCATTTAGAATTTTCTCTAATTTTATTTCTGAAAAATCTTCAAGTTTTTGAGATTTGTATTTATTAAAATATCTTTCGAAATCAGCGCTTTTTTTAACAGCTTTTCTACAAATATCTTTAATAAATCCTGGGTTTTTTGCCAGTTGTTTTTTAACAAAATAAAACATTCCATCAAAATACTCTTCTGGAATACGATATGTGGTAGTGCAATAACCATCCCAAACATAACAAATATCACTAATTCTCCATCCGAATTGCTTCCTAAATTCTTTAGTCCACATATAACAGCCTAGCTGGCAATAAATAACTGTCCAATCTCGATATGCCGCAGGTTCAAAAGATAATTTTTTATGCGTTTTTGTCATAAAAGCTTGACAAATATATAGTTTAGGTATATAATGTAAGTAGAACAATAAACAATATTATATTGAAAGATTCGAAAGGAGACTTGAAATGATTAAGAGAGTGCTATGTGTATGCATGGGTAATGGTGATCGTAGTCCATTCATGGCTCCGGTTCTCCAAATGTATCTGGATAATACTATTCTGCCAGATGGTGAAGTACATTGCGAAAGTGCCGGAATACTGGAAATCGCCGATAAGAGCGGTGGTGCATCTCCTCTAATGATTAAGGCAGCGAGACGGATTGGTATTGACCTTTCGTCTCACCAAAGGCGTTGGGTCAATCGGTTGGACATCAACCATTACGATCTCTTCGTCTGCGTAGATGATGAAGTGGCTGCCTACATGATTAACCTCGGCGCAGATATAAAGAAAGTCTGTAATGTCCAAATCAGTAATGCCTGGCCATCAACGTTTCAGAGAGATCTGGATGATACTGCCGAAAGAATCCTGGGAGCAATGTTCCGCGTAGTTACTCGGTATTTTCACTCCGAGTGAAACTATCAGTAGTTCATAAGCCCAGTTACAACAGTGTTTGCAATTGGGCTATTTTTTTATTTCAAGATTATATATCACACCTTAACGAATCAAGGTTCTGCCAAAGGTAGGGTCTTATTTCCTTTTTAATATTTTAACAGTCCCCTTCTTCGCATCCATCTCCACCAAATCTTCATCTTTTAAAACTTTTGTTGCGTTTTTTGTGCCAACGATACAGGGTAAATTCAATTCTCTACTAACAATAGCTGCATGACTCAACATCCCTCCTTCATCTGTTATTATACCCGAAGCTTGTCTCAATATTGGTAGATAATTTGGGGTTGTCATCTGTGTTACTAAAATATCACCCTTTTTAAATTTGGGAAATTGTTTCTCTAAATTAAATTCACTAGAAATTATTTTTATTAATCCTTTGGCAACTCCTTTATTTACCACTACTCCTCTTTTTAGTTCCTTTTCATCTTGCTCAACCCATCTTTTTATTCTTTGATAGTCATCACCATAATAAAATCTACTTTTATAATTATTAGAGACTAAAGCAAACTTATTACTTCTAACTTTTAGATTTTTGAATTTCTTCTCTAAAGCTTCATTTAATTCATCTCTTAACATTAATTCTAAATCTTTTAATTTAATTTTTGACCTTCGACTAAGTTCTTTAAAGAGCTTTAATTTGCCCAACACTATAGGAGTAGTCCAATATTGACTCAAGTCCGATCTTAAAGCAGCGTAATCTGAAAGAACGTCCACAAGTTTATTTTTAATAGATTTCTTATTATTCTTTAATAAAATATTTTCTTTTCTGTCTCTTTGCAGTTCTTCTTTTTTTAATCTTTTAATCAGCGCGTTCTTATTCAAAACCTTAAATGTCTCAAAAGCTCCAAAAAACATATATTTATCTAAATATTTTTCTATACTATTATTTGTTTTTTTTGATCTTAGTCCCTTTTCCTTATAGACTTTTACCAAATTCTTCCAGTCTTTATTTTCTTGGATAAAGATATCGTCTTTGGCTTCTATAGACACATCTCCAAACTTTTCCTTTAATGTCTTTTCAATAATCTCTGTTCTTTGGGGTTGACTTATTTCAAAATACGCTAAAAAATTAGAATAATAGTCAAAAACTCTATTTAAGTGGTCTATTAATTCTTTATCTTCTAGTTTTGCCAAATCAGTTTTCCATAATTTCTTATAATAAGATAAAACTCCCTTCATATCTCTACGAGCTTTTTTTAATACCCTCTTTGCTAATTGATGATTAGAAAAAAACTTTTCTCCAATAATTCTTTCTTTCTTCCAATCTTTCTTCGATGTAAAACACTTAACAAACCCTTTGCTATAAAGATACACTAATTTATTTCTTCCATAACCACTGATTTCTTTCAATCTTTTATTCTTCTGAGCATCCAAATCAATCCAAACTAAAGCAAGCCCTCTATCTTCCCACATTTTAAAATATTTATCTTTAAGCATAGATAATTTCTACCTTAATATTTTTACAAGGCCTTTATTAGCATTTACTTTTATTTTATCACCATTCTTAATAAGCGTTGTGGCGAAATGAGTTCCAACAATACAAGGTATTTTCAGCTCCCTTGAAATTATAGCTGCGTGAGAAAGCATTCCCCCTTCATCTGTTATAATAGCGCCTGCTTTACTAGCAATGTCCATTATACTAGGCTGGGTCATTTCTGTAATAAGAATTTCTCCTTTTTTAAATGATTTTCTCACTTCTCTAACATTTTCCATATTGCCTGCATATAAAATACGGGCTATGCCAGAAAAATTGCCAGGGTTAGCACAAGCTCCCTTAAGTTCGTTTGTTGCGCTTATTTTATAAAGTGGTCCTAGTTCTTGTTTGGCAATCTCTTCAGCTCTATCTCCTGAATAATAACTTGCTTTGCCATTTTTCCATAATCCTACAAAACATTTATCTCTTTTTCCCATTTCTTCCTTGCTTAACTTTTCCTTTTTTAATAACAAATCCCCCACTTCTTCAATAAAATAATACTTCTGAAGATTATAAATATTTTCTTTGGTTCTTTTAGCTATTTGTTCAAAAAGAAAAATAAAATACCAATCAGTTCCTCCCCAACAAGATTTTACTTCTGCTCTTGATAAGGCAATGCGCTGGCTAATTTCTGCTAATCTCCTTAATTTTGGCTTCTGCTTTAAGACCCTTTCTTGTTTTTCTTTAAGCTCTTGTTTTTCTTTTTTAATATCTTTTTTTATTAAGTGTTTTTTATCATAATCATATCTTTGTTTTAAAGTTTCAATAGCATCCTTTAAAGTAAAATGAACAGCTACAAGCCAAGGATATTTATAAATATGTTCTATAATTCTTTGCTCTGAAAACGGTTTTTTTATAAGTTCCTGCCAATCTATTTGCTCTAAGTTTATAGTGTCTAACTCAGGAGAAAGCATTAATAAAGATGCATTCTCATCAGAAGCATATTTTTTGATTTCTTCAACAAGATAATAAGTTCCCTCTGCCTGGCTAAATATAAAATAACTCATCATTAAAGACCACATATCTGTCATTTTTACAAACCAGTTATATAATTGTTTATTAGATAACTTAGAATAATCTATATCTCTCAATTCTCTAAACATTTTCTGATAATCACTACAAACTTCCTCCATATCTTTTATAAGTTTTTCAAAATACTCTTTTTTTAAAAGCTTTTTTCCTCTTTTTTCGTTATTTTCAAGGTCTTTTTTAGAATAATAAACCGAAATTTTATTATTCCTTGAAACTTCTATTACATTTTTCATTCTACTCCAATCAATCTCTGGATATTTAATAAGAGTGTTTATATTTGTCTCAATGGTAAAATCTGCCTGATAATTGCTCCAAATAAATGCGTATTTTGATTTTTCCTGATTTTGCATATTAATTTCTTTTTATAATTCTAACAATCCCCTTCTCCGCATCAACTTCCACCAGATCTCCATCTTTTAATGCTTTAGTGGCTATTTTGGTGCCAATAATACAAGGTTTATTCATTTCACGAGAAACTATAGCAGCGTGACAAGTAACACCGCCTTCATCTGTAATAAAGCCAGCTGCTTTTTTCATTAATAAAATATAATCGGGTGTAGTCATAGTAGCTACTAAAAACTCGTTCTTTTTTAACTTGTTTTCTTGCTTCGAAGATAAGATAATTTTTACTCTACCTATATATTTCTTTTTTAATCCATTGCAAGCCACCTGTCCTTTAATTTCCGTTTCTTCAGATTGCTCTTTTAACTCTTTTAAAATTTTATTCTTATCTTTATCTGAAATAATAGTAATTTCTCCTTTTTCTCCTTTTACAATAAAATCTTTTTTTATTCTTTTATTGCTTACTTTCTTGAGATAATCTTTATCCTTTTCTATATTAATTAACTCCTCTGTAAATAAATACTTTAAATTCTTAAAAGAAATATTATATCTTTTTTCCAGTTCCCATAAAATATGAGAATACCAATAATAAAGCTGGAATGTATACTTTTTTCTTTCATCTGTCCATAAAGTTATAATATGAGCTTTTTTGATTAAATCTAAATATTTTTTATTTAGTTTAAATTTTTTAATTATTTCTTTCCTTTTTAGTAGATTTTCTTTTTCTTGTTTTTCTATTTGTTTTATTTTTTTATCTGTTTTCTTAATAAACTTAATATTCTTTTTTATTTCTTTTAAAAAATAATCTTTTCTCCAATATTTTGGTCCATCAATAGAAAAAGGAATCCAACCATAATCGTTTGCCAATTCCTGACTTAACTTTTCCAGGTTTTTTTCTTTTGCTTTTACTAATTTTGTATATTTTAATAACTTATATTCTAACTGACTAACTGCTGTTTTTTCTTTAGGCGTGATTAATATCAAAAAATCTTCTTTTGGAATATTTAGTAAATTGTATATTTTTTCTTGAAATTTATCTGCTCCCAAAAACCAAGCTAAAACATTGGCACTATCATAATTTAAACATCTATCTTTTATTTTATTTCCTAAATTAATTAATTCTTTAAATGTTAATTTTGAGAAATTAACACTTTCAACCTCCCTTAAAAATCTTTTTGTTTTCTTCTTTTCTAAGTTGACTCTATTTTCTATTTTTTTAAAATATTTATCTTTTAATAGTCTACTAGCAATATATTCTCCTTTTTTGTTCCACTCACTTTTTAAAAATATTAACTTATGACTTCCCAAATTAAAATAGAACCACCCTTTTGAAAGAACAATATTATACAATTCCTTAGTCTTTAGTGAAGTTTGATAAATTATGTTCCAGTACACGGGCGATGGCATATGCCTTCTTTCCCTCATTATTAAATATTTTTCTTTTTTCATGTTTAACTTAAGAAACTAAGCTCTTTTTAAAATCTTCACAATCCCCTTTTCCGCGTCAACCTCAACTAAATCCCCGTCTTTTAATACTTTCGTTGCTATTTTGGTACCGATGATACAAGGTTTATTCATTTCTCGTGAGACTATTGCTGCATGACAAAGTATTCCTCCTTCGTCTGTTACAAAAGCTGCTGCTTTCTGCATAGCTGAAATCATTTCAGGAATTGTCATGGGAGCAACAAGAATATCGCCTGTTTTTACCTTATCAACATCATCTATGGAATTTACAATTCTAGCTATACTTCTAATAAGACCTCTATTAGCTATTACACCATAAAGCTTAGAAGCTTGTTCTATTTCTTCATATATCTTGTACTTATTTCTATATTTATCAATTTCTTTTTTAGGAAAAACAATAATTTTGCCGTATTCTTGAAACATGCCATAACCAGATATTCTCTCTTTTATAATTTTAGAAGGCACTTTTCTGGTGCTTGAAAAATATTTAATAATTTCTAATGGCGTTAGAACAATTATTGATTTCAAGTCTAAATTCATTCTTGAAGCGATTTCTGATAATAAGGGTTTTGCATAAAAGCTCGACATCATAAAAGCATTCATTCTAAAAGTACGGAGAAAAACATAATTTCTAGCAAGATCAATAATCATTTCTTCCTCTCTTGTAAAATTCAGCTCTTTAAATATCTTCTTTATTCTTTTTTTATTTTCTTTTTCAGATTTGATTATTTCCTCTAATCTCTCTTTGCAATTTTCTTTAATAATATCTTTTAGTCTTTTTAAGACATCCTCTCGTTCATATTTATCTCTAAAATAACGACCGACATTCATCCAACCAAATTCATCAATATATTCATCGATCATTTTATAAGCTTTTTTATCGAGTTTATTCAAGGCAAGTTTAGAGTTTTGAATATATGCTCCTATAGAAAATAGAAATCTTAATTCTTTTTCGTTTTCATTGGTTCTATTAGGAGTAGTTAGAGTTAAAAAATAATCTTGAATTATTTTTCTATTCTTTATTTTTGAATGAAATATGCTTTCTATCTTTTTTTCTAAGATAAAGCCGATGTTAAGTGGAATTTGAATTGCTGTTGAAAGATCACAATTCTTTTTTACATATTTCTTAAATAAAGAAACTAATTTTTTATCATTTAGAGAAGATAAATCTTTATTAAGTTTTTTAGAAAAAGATATTAAATCTTTTCCCATATTTTCCCATTTTAAGGAAAAATCTTTAAGAAAATTGTAGCCTTCTTTATTTATTCTTTTTTCGAGCTTGTTACTAACTCTATTAAAATCTTCTTCAGGACTATAAACATCTCCGTCTAAATAAAGATAATACCTATATCCAATATTTTGTCCTAATATTTTCTTACAGCTTTTTTCATCTTGCTTACAAGTTAAGAAATACAAAAAAAGGACACTAGTTTTCCTATTAACAATTTTTTTCCATTTCATTTTCATAGATTAACTGCTTTTTTTAAAATCCTTACAATCCCCTTCTCCGCATCAACTTCCACCAAATCTCCATCTTTTAATACTTTAGTTGCTATTTTGGTACCGATGATACAGGGTTTGTTCATCTCACGTGCCACAATAGAAGCGTGAGAGGTTATTCCACCCTCATTAGTTACAAAAGCAGCTGCTTTTTCCATAATAGGAACAAAATCAACGGATGTCATAGTCGTAACCAGTATTTCCTTTGATTTAAACTTATTAAAATCTTTAGAGCTTAGAATAATACTTACGATCCCACGAATCTTACCGCTGTTAGCGCTCAATCCTTTTATTTGTTTTACTTTCTTATCTTTCTTCTTAGATTTTCCTTGAATTAACTTAATGTGGCTGAGAAAGGAATTTAAGTCAGAATCATTCAGGAAAACTAAATCATCACTAGTTGCAATACGCATTCCTACTATTCTTCTCTTTTTAACAATTTTAGATACTGGTATCTTTCTACCTTTTAACATTGAAGTTATTTCTTCTGGTAAAAGATAAAAACAAAATTTCCAATCAGAGAAATTATAAAGATTAGCAATCTGAGCAAAAATAGAATAGAGCTTAAGAGAAACTATGCTAAAAATATTCTTTCTAAATTCATTGAGAGAAGTGCCCTCTTGAACTGCTAATGCAAGTATTCCAATATTCCTGTTATTTATTTTTTTAAGAAGGATTTTTGCTTCATCAATTTTCTTTTTATGGTTTTTTCTAATTGCATCTTTTTCTCTTTTGCAGTCTTTTTTAAGAACTTCCTTTAGCTGCTTCTTTGCATCAACTAGCTTCCAAGGATTACCACAATAACCTACTGGAATATGACCATATTCTTCAAGCCATTTTTCTAAATAATTGTTTATTTGATGATTCTTGATTGTTTTATTTTGTATCTTTTCTCCAATAGTTAATAAGTTAAATTGTGAATCAAAAAGAGGAGTGTGTTTTTTTGGATAAGTAATTATAGCTAATATTTCTGGGATTTTTGTCTCAGAGAATCCTTTTTCTTTCAATTTTGCAATAAGTAGCTTTGCTCCAGAGCGTCCAATGACGGAGGTTAAAAATAAACCGGCGGTAAACCTTTGACATTCTTTAATAAGTTTCTCCCAATTTAAAACCGTAAGACTTTTTTCACATTTCTTAGTTGCAGTTAAAAATTCTTTGGCATATCTTTGATACTTTTCTTTTAATTTTTTTATTTTTGTCTTTGTGCTAACTGCCTTCATCACCGATCTTTTATACTCTTCTAGGTTTTTAGGGCGGGTGAAAAGATGTACTTCTGTGCCATTTTCCACAATAAAAAGTAGCTCTACACCCTTGTCTACGCCGAAATCCTTACTATTGTGATAATGACCCCTAGTAGACAAACATTGTGTCCAAAAAGGTAGATTCCTTGTAATAACAAGCTTCCATTGATCTTTTTTCATAAAGTAGTAATAGGTCTTGATTGAGTAATATATATTTTATTATTCTCTATTGCGAATTCTATGTCTTGTGGGAATTTATAATGGTCCTCTATTTTCTGGCAAAGCTTTGCTAATTTTATGATTTGCTCGCCAGAAAGTTTTTGTTTAGATTGTTTTGATTTAGGAACTTTAGCTTCTTTAATACCATTACCTTGTCTAATAATCATCATTTTCTGATCACTAATATTAGTATCCATAATTATCCAATCCTTTTTAGATATCACATAGGTATCAGGGGTTATCTTTCCGCCAACAATGTCTTCTCCTAGGCCCCAGCCGGCCTCAATGACCATCTGATTCCTGTCTTCGGTTACAGGATGTACAGTAAAACAGATACCAGAAACACCTGATTGAACCATTTTCTGAACTACTACCGCCACTCCTACTGGATAACAATCAGCTAATTGCTTACAAGTTCTAGCTCTGATTTTCTTTTGCGTATCAGCAGTAATAATTTCCTTTTCAAAAGCATAGAATAAAGCCCTGGGAGTAAATAAAGAAGACCAGCATTTTTTAATGTTTTCTATTAAATTAGATTCAGCAGTGTTTAAATATGTCTCTAACTCCCCTGCCCAGGAAGCAATTGCAGAATCTTCAGCAGTTGCAGAAGATCTTACAGCAACATATTTAGTATTTAATCTCTTAAATTCTTTCAGAAACTCTTCTTCTAAATCCTGAGGCATTAAAGCATCATGGATTAGGTCCCTAATCACATTTGAAGCCTTATCAATAGAATTAATATCTTTATAATTCATTTGTTTTATTTGAGAAGCGATTTCAACAGCTAAATCAGTTTCTCTCAAAAACTTATCAAATGCCTCGACTAAAATAATAAAACCTGGTGGCACCGACAGTTTAGCCCGGGTCATCTCACCTAATGAAGCTCCTTTGCCTCCAGCAATACAAACATCTTTTTTAGATATAGTTTTAAATGTTTTTATAAACATATTACTTTTCCCTTTTTAATATTTTTATTATACCATTATTAGCGTCTATTTTCACTAAATCTCTACCCAATTTAGCTTGACTTTTTAGAATAGCTATGATATAATGAACCTATGAACATTTACAATTAGTTAAACATATTTGAAAGAAAAATCAGAAAGGAGAACGCAATGACTGTTTTACATTTTTTCCGTCACGCAAATGCAGAAGGAAGCGATGATCTTGAAACCATTCTCGCAACTTTTGACTATCAAACGGATCTAGAAAGGGGTCTTACAGAAAAAGGTATGAGGCAGGCTCAATTACGACAAGACTATCTGGGAGATTTATTATTTGATTTGTGTATCGTAAGTCCGGCAAAACGATGTCGACAAACAGCTCAGAGATTAATTGGTTATGGTATGAAAATTCCAATAATTGAACTTCCTACGCTATATCCCAGCCCGGAAGCACCAAATGGTAAATTGATGTGGAAAACCTTTAGAAGACTTCTTTATGAACCTCTTTCTGCATATCTTAAGTCAGAAGCAGCCGAAATTATTCTTCAAAATGGAGTTGAAAATGGGAATGCAATCAAAAGAATTATTGCAGAACATTCTCCGGCTCCACGAAATGTCTTGATTGTTGATCACGCAGTTACACTTCAAGCAGCTGGCAGTCAATTCACTTCTGATATCGAGATCTTTAACTTTAAAGTCGGCGAGGCAGAAGGTTTCAAAATTGAAATGAACACTGGAGAAATTACTCTCCTAGGACCCATACATTATAATAGTGTGGGTCTTTTCTTTTACTATTTTATGATCTTTATTAATCTTTTTTTAGAATCTATTTCTACCCTATTTCCTGTTTTAAGAACTTTTGTAGCAATTTTTGTCCCAACAATACAAGGTATTTTTAATTCTCTTGCTAACATTGAAGCGTGACAAAGCAGTCCCCCCTCATCAGTTATAATAGCCCCTGCTTGTTTAATAAATTTATTAAACTGGGGTCTGGTCTGGGGCGTGACTAAAACCATTCCTTTTTTAATATTCTTTAAATTCTTAAAATCTTTAACTAAATAAACTTTTCCTTTAAATTTCCCTTTTTGAGCAACTATACCCTTTATCTCTTTTATTCCTTTCAAGCATTCCTTGTTTCTTTTTTCTATGAAATCTTCTAATTTTTTGGAATCTTTCCAGCTGAGAATAGTTCTTTTGCCTTTTATAAATAAAATACCTAATCCATTTTTTCTTTCTTTCTCTGAAAAAAACTTATAACTATCCCCTATTTCATCATAGAGAAATTTATCTATTTTTAACTTCTTAAAATATTTCTCTGCATCCGGAATAACCATCTCATTATATTTATATGCTTTATCTAATATCTTTATAATCTTTTTAGTCTTTTCTTTATTTTTTTTCAAAGATAATTTTGAAATATAATCTCCTGTCCAATAAACTGTCTGGTGATAAGCAAAAAATATTCTGTAATTATCTACAAACTCTTTTTTATTCTTAAGAAAATCGTCTAATTTCTTATTCTTTTTCAAAAACCCATAAAACCAATCTGTATATTCTATTAACTTTTTAGCTAGATTTCTTGTGTGCCCTATTTTTCTCCTTAAGGACCTTTCCCCTAGTACTTTCGCAAAATTATCCTGTTCTGTTTGGGAACGATAAAATCTTGTTAGATTATTTCCTATAAACCAAAATGTAGAACTAAATTCTATGCTAAACTCTTTCTTAAAACAAAAATCATATGTTTCTGCAAAAATAGAATTAGTTAAAAGTGAAATGTCTCTTATAGCGTGTTTGCTATAATTTTTAGGAATAGATTTTATTATTTTATTTATGTTCATTTTCTTTTATAATCTTAACAGTTCCTTTATTAGCATCTACTTCCACAAAGTCCCCATCTTTTAGTGCTCTTGTGGCGATTTTAGTGCCAATAATACAGGGTATTCCTAATTCTCGGGAAACTATGGCTGCATGGCAGGTAATCCCTCCTTCATTAGTAATTATAGCTGCTACTTTTTTTAAAATCACCATAAAATCAGGTGAAGTCATACTAGTAACTAATATATCCTTATTTTTAATTTTCGCGAAATCCTTCTTTTTTAAAACTATTTTTACTTTTCCTTTTAATTGACCTGGATAAGCTACTTTACCTCTAATTTCTTTGGTAATAAATTTTCTTTCTTTGATCTTAGCTTTGTAGATTATTCTTTCTTTGTCTTTTATAGAATAATAAACAAATGCTTTCTTTCTTGTCTCAATTTCTTTCTTTAATTTGGAAGATACGTCCCAGGCTCTAATCGCCTCTTCTACTTCACAGGCTTTTAAATAACTAAAATCTTTAAAGGTTAAATCAAATTGTTTGGCTAAAAAAGTGAAAAATTTTCTAAAACGGTAACCTACTAAACTATAAGTGTCAGTACGGTAGGTTCTGATAAAAACAATAGCTTTAGCAATTTTTATTATCAATTTTTCCTGTTTAGAAAAATTAAGTTGTTTGATTAAAGAATTAAATTTTTTCTTTGCTAATTTATCTCTTTGCCCAAGTTCTTCTAGCAGAGATTCAGCCTTGAATAGCTTTTTTCTAATTTCTTTTATTAGATCCTGACGAGTGAGAGGTTTTCCTATCCATAAATGAGTGCTTGTCCAAGCATATAGAGATAGGTGTTTTTCTATTTTAAGTTGAACTTTTGGATCTCGGAGGGAAAGTTTATTTTTTTTAATCCACTGAAGTAGCTTTAAGAAGTCCTCTTGTTCTTCTTCTATAAAAATTTTCTGCTGTGGTTTAATTATCAAACCCAAAACATCGTTCTCATTAAGTGAAACTTTATATCTCTTTATTTTTGGCCTGATAATCTTCTCTATTAAATATTTTTCTAAATACTTATCTATTGTTTGAGGAACTACTAGCCAAAAAGCAAAATCCTGGCTTCTTTTTTTAAACTCTCGCCAAATTTTTAAAATTTCCTTTTGAGATAAAATCTCTAATTTTTGCTTCTCTATCTTGTTTGCAAATTTTATAAACGATTCCCCTTCTTGAAAACACTTTTTGAGTAATCTTTCCGCCTTGATAGGATTTTTTATAATAAAACTAAGCAATCTTGAACCAGAAATCTTAAAATCCCTCTCTACAAAATAAACATCACCCGAAGAATCAACTTTTTTATAATCCTGGCCAACATTTAAGCCTCGTTTTTTTCTAATATAAGAAAAACAATAACCTGGAAATATTATAGAAAAAAATAAAATAGGTACACGTCCTCGATTAGCAAATAATTTCCAATGCATGAATTTATTTTTTAATTATCTTAATTATTCCTGTGTTTAAATCTAATTGAACATAATCTCCGTTTTTGAGGACGTCTGTCGCAACTTTGGTTCCAACAATGCAAGGAATTTTTAAGTTCTCTGGAAATAATTGTTGCGTGACATCTGATACCACCCTTATTAGTAATTATAGCAGATGCTTTATGGAAAGGCACGAGCCTATCAGCTCGTGCCCTTTTTATTTCTCTGATTCTAAAGAGTTATCTTCCGAATCTTCGATCGCGATGAGAATAATCTAAAAGTGCTTTGTCTAAGTCCTTTTTTGTAAATTCAGGCCAGAATTTTTCAGTAAAGTAAAATTCAGAATAAGCTGACTGCCATGTTAAAAAGTTGGAAAGACGCTTTGCACCGCCTGTTCTAATAATTAAGTCAGGATAAGGCAAACCAGCTGTCCAAAGATTCTTATTAATCAATTCTTCAGTAATTTTATTCGCAGGAGTTTTCTTTTTAATAATATTTTTAACTGCTTGAATAATTTCAGGCCTTCCACCGTAAGAAATAGCTAAGTTAAGAATCCTTTTTTTATTATTTTTAGTTAGTTTTTCAGCCTCTTTTATTCTTTCTTGCAGAGCTTGAGGCAGTTTTTCTCTCTGACCAATTATTTGCAACTTTATATTTTTCTTATGAAGTTCTTGAAGATTCTTTTTATTCAAAGACTCTGTAAGAAGCTTCATCAAAAAACTTATTTCTTTTTTAGATCTTTTCCAATTTTCAGTAGAAAAAGTATATAAGGTTAAAATCTTTATTTCTTTTTCTGCGCAGTAGTCCCCTATCTTCTGGACATTATTTAATCCCTTGCGATGACCTTGAAAAAAAAGCAGGCTTTTTTTCTTGGCCCATCGTCGATTTCCATCAATGATTATTCCTAAATGAAATGGAACTTTAATGATTGACATGATATATTTAAGTATTATATAATGAAAATAGATCTTTTGCAATTAAAGGAAGAGGATTGTCTACTAGAAGGTCTCTCGTTTTCTTCCTCCCAAAAATCAGGTGAAACGCTAAAACCACCAGATAAGCTTAATCAATTCTTTAAAACGAAACTTCTACCTCTTTCCTTTTTTTACTAAAAAATCAGATTCCATTCTGATTTTTTTTAATAAAAACCAGGGCATTTTAAAGCCTAAAAAATAAACTGATTTAACCGCTACCTTGGAAAGAATAATTTTTGGGATAAAGAACCTTCTCATTGCTTTTTTGTATTTCAGAAAGTCAGGAAAAGCTTTTAAAAGAATTCCGGCTGCTGTTAATCCCCAAATCACTCCCCCACCAGACCAAGATTTTGTTAAGCCAATGGCATCTCCGCATAAAGTTATTAAAGGATCTGATGGTATTATAAAGCCCTGAGGAACTATTTTTGATTCAATTCTCTTAAGAATAATTTTGTTTTTATTCAGAAATTCATCAAGAAGTATTTTAGCCTCTCTTGGATTGGCAAGTATTCCATATTCTGTTTCTTTGCCTCTCGGAATCTTCCAGATAAACCCCGTTAGAGATTTATTTTTTTTGTCTTTTTTCTTTTGTCCTGTAATCTCTAACGGGGTAAAGCCATTTTTGCAGGGCCAAGTTTCTACATAATTTTCAGAACAAGGATTGTCTAAGAATCCTAAGATACCTAATCTATATTTAGGCTCTGAAAGCCTCAAGCTTTTTCTTACAAAAGAGTTAGCTCCATCGCAGCCGATTACTCTATCATATTCTTTAGGAACTGAAGAAATATTGCTGTTCAAGATAATCTTAGCTCCCGCCCTATGAGCTAAGCCAGCTACTAATCTGTCTAACTCAGAGTGGCTCATTACAAAAAAATCCCTAGAAAACTTTACCTTTACTGTTTTCTTAGGAAAATGCAGAAGAACGTGATCTATTCTATTTTGTATTAATTTACTGCTTTCAGGTATAAATTCTAAAATTCTTTGAGAAAAAAGCCCTGAACAAGCATTATTGCTGATTTCTTTTTTTCTTTCAAAAACAGTTATATCATGTTTTTTCTCAGAGAGCTTCCATGCTAAATATAGTCCGGAAATGCCCCCGCCGATAATCGCTACCCGCATAAAATTATTTAGAAATTAGTAATTAGTAATTAGAAATTCTTAGCTATATATCCTAAAGCAAAAGATAATAAAGAAATTAAGAAAACTGTTATAAATAGAATTATATCACGTTTATAACGTTTGACCAATGTTTGTATTTTTGATAACATAAATAAGAACCATAAGATGCTTTACATCTTAGAACCTTGATTCAGTTCACAGCGAGTTCACTGCGAGCTGCTAAGGTATAAAAAATATAATCTTGAATTAAAATGGCTAAAACAAAAGCAAAAGGAGCAACAAAATTAGGAAGGGATTCCCGTCCAAAATATCTTGGTGTCAAGCTTTTTGAGGGGCAAGAAACTAAACCCGGAATGATAATTGTTCGTCAACGCGGAACAAAGTTCTTACCTGGGGAAAATGTAAGACAAGGAAAAGACAATACTCTTTACGCAGTGAAAAAAGGCGTGGTTAAGTTTAAAACAAAACGTATAAAACGTTTTGACGGTTCTCAACGAACAGCTAAGATCGTAAACGTAAAGTAAAATAAGCTGAGCTAAGCTTTTAGAATTCCATAAGCTTAACTTATTTTATACTGGTTTTAATAAACTCTCTAAACAATGGATGAGGCCTTAGGGGCCTTGATTTAAATTCTGGATGGAATTGAACAGCTACAAAGAAAGGATGATTCTTATTTTCAATTATCTCTACTAAATCTTTTTCAGGATTAATTCCAGCCATTACTAATCCATTTTTTTCTAAAATCTCTCTATAATCGTTATTTAACTCATAACGGTGCCGATGTCGCTCAGATATCATTGAATCTTTGTACACCTTAGCACTAATTGTGTTTGGTTTTATCTTGCATTTGTAAGCGCCTAATCTCATTGTTCCTCCGTATTTTCTTTCTTTCAAAAGAACTTTTTGTTCCGGCATAACATCAATTACAGCTTCTTTATTTTTTGACCCCGTTAGAGGTTTTGAAATTTCGTGTTTTTTGTTTGTCTTTTTAACCTCTAACGGGGTTGAAAACTCAGTTGAACTTGCATTTTTCAGCTTACAAACATTTCTGGCAAACTCAATTACTGCTAACTGCATTCCCAGGCAAAGTCCTAAAAAAGGGACTTTGTTTTTTCTGCAGAATTCAATTGCTTTTATTTTTCCCTCTATTCCTCTGGTTCCAAAACCTCCAGGAATAATTATACCATCATATTTTCTTAATTCTTTTACTGAAGCAGGATTTTTCTCATATTTCTCTGCTGATAACCAAGAAATCTTAGGTTTTCTTTTTAAAGAATAAGCAGCATGTTTTACCGCTTCAATTACTGAAATGTAAGAATCTGTTAAAGTAAATCCTCCTGTTTTAAAGTATTTCCCAACAATACCAATTTTAACCGTTTTTTTAGAGCTCTTTATTTTATTTACAAACATCTTCCAATCTTTCATATCTTTCTTTTTTTTTGGTTTTAAGCTCAACTTTTTTAAAAGCTTACTGCCTAAATTTTCTTTTTCAAAATTAAGAGGAACCTCATAAATTGTTTCAATATCTGGAGCAGAAATAACATCTTCAGGCGCAACATTGCAGAAAACTGATATTTTCTTTTTCCTGACTTCATCCAAAGGAACTGCTGAGCGAGCCAGAATTATATTCGGCTGAATACCTGCTGAATTCAAAGTTCTAACAGCATATTGAGTTGGTTTTGTCTTCATTTCTCCAATTTTCTTTGGAATTGGCAGATAACTGACTAAAATAAAAAGCACATCTTTTGGATGGCTTAATTTCATCATTCTGGCTGCTTCCAGAAATAGCAGATTTTGATATTCCCCTACTGTTCCTCCTATTTCTACTAATATAAACTCAGACTTTGTTTTTCTTCCTGCCCGTTTAATTCTAGAAATTACTTCATTTGGAATATCAGGAACCACTTCTACGCATTTACCATCATATTCTAAGTTTCTTTCCCTATTTATCACTGCCTGATAAACCCTGCCAGTAGTTAAATAGTTATCTGTATAAATATCTTCGTCTAGAAACCTTTCATAATTTCCCACATCCTGATCGCATTCAATCCCGTCATCAGTTACAAAAACCTCTCCGTGTTCAATAGGATTCATAGTTCCGGCATCAACATTAATATAGGGATCAATTTTAATTGCAGTAACCTTAAATCCTTTGCTTTTTAAAATTCTGCCAATTGAAGATACTGCTATCCCTTTTCCAATGCCAGACATTACACCGCCTGCGACAAAAATGTACTTCGCCACCATTTTAAGATTATATATTAATACTTTAGCGAAACAAGGTTCTGCCAAAGGCAGGTTCTTATTTCTCTTCTGTAATAATTACTTTTATTTCAGATTCTAAATTGTGCTCAAATTTAATCTTTATTGAAAATTCACCAAGTTCTCCAATAGGCTCTGCTAAATCAATCTGCTCTTTTTTAAGTGCAAATCCCATTTCTTTTAATTTTTCAGAGATTTTCTGTGTATTTATTTTTTCAAACAATTGTTGTTCTTCTCCAACTTTAACTAGAATCATTACTTCTAGTCCATCCATGCTTGAAGCTATTTTTTGAATCTCTTTTAATTCTTCTTCAGCTTTTTGCTTTTCAACTTCTTTTTGCTTTTCCACCCATTCCAAAACCTGCTTCGTTGCAAGCTTAGCAAGTCCTTTTGGAATTAAAAAATTCCTGGCATAACCATCTTTAACATCTTTGATTTCGTATTTCTTTCCTACATTTTCTACATCTTGAAGAAGAATAATACGCATAATTAAAATATAATTTCTAAATCCTAATTACTAATGTCAAATAAAATATCAAATTATTAAATGTCTAATTTCTAATTTTTTGACATTTGTCATTTGTTATTTGGAATTTTGTTAGAAATTAGATATTAGAAATTTGTTATTTTATTCTACTCTATTTCTTTTATTATTTCAATAGCTTTATTAAGTTGTGGATCGCGGTCCTGCTCATAATCTTCTTCTGTCATCTCTACTTTAATGTCTGGCTCTAAACCTTTATCAGTAATTAGTTCACCGTTAGGTGTCAGCCAATTAGCTATTGTGATTTTTAAGCTTGAACCATCTGTTAAACTTTCTAACTTCTGGACTGATCCTTTTCCAAAAGAAGTTTCCCCAATCATTTTTATGCCGCGATTATCTCTAAGAGCTGAGGCTAAAATTTCTGAAGCAGAAGCTGAACCCTGATTGATTAAAATGACTAATGGATAATCTGAAAACTTGGAATTGCCCTTAGCTTTGTAAATCTCTTGTTCTCTTTTCCCGCCAAAGTCTTCAATAACCACTACTTGCCCTTTTTCTAAAAACCAGCCGGCAATATCTTGAGCCCTTTCTAAATATCCTCCAGGATTACCCCTCAAGTCTAAAATTATCTTTTCAGCAGGACTTTTTAAAATCTCGGCTGCTATTTCTTTGAAATCTTGATCAATTTTTTCAGAAAAATGATAAAGTTTGATATATGCAATGTTTTCTTCTTTCAGCTCCAATTTCAAAGAAGGAACCTCAATGACCGCTCTTTTAATAATAAAATCTTCAGAACTATCCCATTCATCCCGCATAATAGTTAATGTTACTTCTGTTCCTTTTGGTCCGCGAATAAGAGTTACCGCTTCCTCAATAGTTATATCCATGGTTGAAACGTCATCTATCTTTATTATTTTATCGCCTGGCCTAAGACCAGCTCTTTGAGCAGGCGTTGCTTCTAAAGGAGCAATAACTTGAAGCTGTCCTTCCCTTATTCCAATTTCCATTCCAACTCCTTCAAAACTGCCTCCTACATCTTCTAAGAATCTCTTAGTATCTCCTGGATTAAAAAATATAGTATATGGGTCTCCTATTGATTCTACCATACCGGAAATGGCTCCGTAAACTAGCTTTTGAATATCAATATCTCCGGGATTAACATATTCTTGCTGAATTTTATGCCAGGCCTCCCAGAAAAGAGAAAAATCAAGATCTTCTGGAGCACAAAATTTACAAACAACCGTACTCTTCCCAATCAAAAACCCAACACCGAAAATAACAAAAACAAAAGTTATTAATAGAATTTTCTTAAATAATGACATTCCCCGTAGAAGAATTTCGAATGAATATTATCAATATAATATATTTACAAAACTCTTTAAATTATAAGTAATTTATTTTTACTGCCCTGTAGTTTAATTTTTAGGTATTTTCAAAGAAAATACCTTTTCGAAATTTCTCTACGGGGCATTATATCTTTATAGCAAAATATAAAACCATGGTCAACAAAAAAAAGGAGCTGTGCTCCCTGATAGTTTTACTTCTCCATCAATTTTTTGATTTTTAAGATAGGTCAGGCCTATCCCAATTTATTTACGCTATTTCCTTTTCATTCTTGCAATACTGTAACCGATTTGTTGCCCAAGAAATAATCCAATCATAAATTGAGTGTAATTTACTTCGCTTCCAATTACTTTTTCAATTACATAAACAAGGACGGTCATAGATAGCAAAAGAATTGAAACAAAATTCTTGCCTGTAACAGTATATATTGTCTTGCGATACCATTTCGACATAATTTTAATTATTTAACTTTTTATATAACATTCTAGGATAGCCCATTTCTTTTTGAATCTCATATTCAATGTTTAAACTATTCAAAAAGTCAGAGCAAGCTTTTCTTGTTTTGTCTACGCCTCCAAAATCTTTCTTTGCCTCAACTTCCATAAATTCTAATCAATTTTTGGATTTTAATCTCTTTATTCGAACACGATGAGTAAAACCATCTTTTTTACTTTTGCGCTCTTTGTAAATTAGTGGCCCAATTCTTTTTGATTTTATTAAAGGTTTTTTAACTTTAGCCATATTTATCTTTTCATATTATTTTATTCAATTTTTCTTTATAACTTTCCATGAGCATATTTCTGCCAGAATAATTCCAGTAACGAATATCCTGTTCAATAAAAAACCATTTTGAAGCTTTAAAGATTAAATCCATTGGGAAACCTGGTAAGTTATTATATATACTATAATCAATTGTTTTATCATCTGGCTCATGGCAATTATAAATCTTCTCCAGGTCTCCCAAGATTTTCTTGCTTAAGACACTATTTTTATTAATCTTGAGTTTTATGTCATTTATAAAATCTTCGTGTTTTGGATTATCCTTACCATTTGAGAATTTATAATTTTCTACGTGAATCAAAAAATCAAACCCTAATTTATTAAAAGCTGGTCTTGTGATATAGACCCGGTCGCCAGAATTTAACGTTTCAACTATATATTTATATTTTGTAGATAATTCGCCTATACCCTTACCAGCCTTCTCTTTAGTAAATTCTTTGATAGCTATTTTTCTTAAATTATTTCTATTCAGCTCAATATTTTGAGTAATATTATCCAATTTAACATTTATTTTTATCTCTGGATAAACAGTCATGAAATTTTATTTTTTAAGTTTCTATCTAATTCTTCAAACCTTTTTATTGATAAATCCAAATATTTTTTCTCTGTATCAATGCCAATGAATTTTCTTCCGAAAAGATAAGCGGCAAGTCCTGTTGTAGAACTTCCGGTAAATGGATCGAGTATTAAATTGTTTCTGTTGGTGCTTGCCAAAACAATTCTTTTTAATAATTCTTCTGGTTTTTGTGTTGGGTGTTTGCTGAATTTCTTTTCAATTCTTTGAGGCGTACTTATTGCCCAAACACTACGCATTTGTTTTCCTTTTTCATGTAAAATTTCATTAAAATCTACGCTTCCGCATTTTTTACACTTAAAAGATTTTTTATAATTATTGCCCCAATCAACCATTGTTTTGTAGTTGAAGGTGTGCTTTGCTTTTTTATCTTTTCTGGCCCAAATCAATGTTTCGTGGCTTGCTGTAAGAAAACGGCAGCTTAAATTTGGAGAAGCGTTTGGCTTGAACCACGCAACATCATTTAAAATATGAAATCCTGCTGTTTGCAAAGCAAGTCCGCATTGATAAATAGAGTGATAAGTTCCGCTTACCCAAATACTTCCATTGGGCTTCAATACCTTTCTGCAAGCATTAATCCAATTACGATGAAACTCAAAATTTTCTTTCAGCCCATTACCTAAATCCCAATCCCCTTTTTTCACGCTGACCATTCTTCCATTATGACAAGTAAAAGTTCCATTTGAGAGAAAATAAGGAGGATCAGCAAAAATCATATCAAAATGATTTTTTGGAAATTGTTTTAGAACTTCCAAGCAGTCCCCTTTATATAATTCAAACCTATCTTTTTTATAATAAGGTTTTAGTGTTGTCATTATTCTATTTTAACTCTTCTTTAACCTAAAATCAAATCACTCCTCAAGAAGCGACCTTTGAGTTGCGTAGAGGTCCGACCTCTCCCGAGAGGTACGGACCTCCCGACGAATATAATTGTGAGGATTTTGAAACGTGGGAACAAGCCCAAGAAGCTTATGAATCCTCTGGAGGAGTTGAAAATGATATCCACCGCCTTGATCGCGACAACGACGGCATCTCTTGCGAAGCATTGCGATAAAAAAAACTACGAGAACTGCTCTCGTAGTTGCCTTTCAATAATAAATATGCTGTACTTTATTTTCTCAACGCCCTTCTTATTGCTTCAAGAAAGATATTAGTGTTTTCTTTTCTAATTGAACGAAGCTTTATTTTTCTGGCAAAAGAAACAAATCTTTCTTTGCTTGGAATTGTTTCTTCAATAATTGACTTTTTTTCAACTGGTTTTTCCTCTTCAGGAGGCATATATTCTTCTGGCGGCTTACCTTCCTGAAATTCACCTTTGTATGGTTCTTCCTCAAATTTCATTTCTCCTTCAGGAGGTCCATGATACTCCTGCTCCTGCTGTTGTTGCTGCTGTTGTTCCTGTTCCTGCTGCTGCTGCTGTTGTTGTTGCATTCCTTTTATCATTTCTTCTGCTTCTTCTTGAGTCATAAAGCCCTGTTCTACGCCGAATTTAATACATTCTTCAGCATGATCTGGACCTTTACAATAATTCTCACATTCTTCTTTACCCATACAGCCGCCGGGTCCGCCCTGCATCATCATTTCTTTTTCTTCTGGAGAAATCATTCCCATTTTTTCTCCAAATTCCACACACTCTTCCATATTATCTGGGTTTTGGCAAAAAGTATCACATTCTTCCTTGCCCTGACATCCACCAGGACCGCTAGTAAGACCCATTTCAGCCATTTTCTTGGCATTTTCTGCTTCTTCTTCAGTCATAAAACCAGCTTTTACAGCAAAGTCAATGCATTCTTGCATATGAGACAGATCATTGCAATAAGCATCGCATTCTACTTGTCCTTTACAGCCGCCTGGACCTCCAAATAAACCAGCTTCAAGCATTTTTTCAGCTTTTTCTATTTCTTTTTTTGGCATAAGGCCATATTTCTTAGCAAATGCTATACATTCTCTCATATGGGATGCTTCATCGCAATAAGCATCACAGGCCTCTTTTCCGCAGCATCCACCTGGCGAATCTCCACCAGTTTTTCTTATCATAATTGCTTCTTCTGCAGAAATAAGGCCAGCTGCCTCAGCAAAACTAACGCATTCTTCCATATGCGCTGGTCCACAGCAATAAATATCACATTGTGTCTTGCCGCGACAATTCGGATGCTTTGCTCCTTTTTTAATTCCTGATAACACTTTTTTCGCTTCTTCAAGCTCTTCTGGAGAAAGAACGCCTGCTGCTTCAGCAAAAGCAACACACATTTCCATATGTTCTGGTTCAGAGCAATAAATATCACATTCTGCTTTGGTATTGCAAGGAGGCGGCGTTATTCCTTTTTTAATAGCAGCGAGCACCTTTTTAGTTTCTTCAAGTTCTTCTGCAGGTATTAAATTATGTTTTTCAGCAAAAATAATACATTCCTCAAGATGAGAAATGTCATCGCAATAAATCTTACATTCTTCTCTATTTGCGCAATTCCCAAGCTCAAGAACTGGATAATTAATTTCATCTTGAGCTAAAACCAAGACTGCGAAAAGACCAAATAAAGATAAAGATATTATAATAAAATATTTCTTCACCCCGTTAGCCCCATTAAGATTTTTTTTATTTTTCATGATAATTTTTAGATTATTGTTATTTCTAACCCCGTTAGAAATTTTCTTACTATTTTAAATTATAAATTATAAAATATTTATGCCTTCTTAAAATATAATTTCTAACGGGGCTAACGGGGTTCATATTTTTATTTGCGTTTTACTCAAATGGATTTTGGTATGCCTCATCAAAAGGATTAACAATCTCATCAAACGGATTGGTTGAAGGCATGTTTTCCATTGGACTTGACACTATATCTCCTGCTTCTACTTGAGCAGCTGCCCTTCCTATTTCTACTCCTTCCTCATAACCAACTTTATGTCCGTAATAATAAGCTCCGCCTGCTGCAGCGACAATTACAATCACAAAAATCAGAATTATTAATAATTGTTTGTTATTTACCCCGTTAGAAATTGTCATAAATTTATTTAGCCCCGTTAGGGATTATTTTAATAAAATTTCTAACGGGGTTTATATTATCTATAATATTTTATTATACCATTATAAAAAAAGCTTTCTCTGTGGAAAACTTTTTTCCCGTACAATATCCTAAATTAGAAAATAAAGAAATTTATTATTTGAACGAATTCACTATATCAATGAATGTATCTTTGCCCACATAAGGAATTTCGTCAATCTGTTGTAGGCTGGTGAACTTACCAAGTTCCTTTCTTCTTTTGATAATCCTGTTAGCTGTTGTTCGTATCAAAGATATTCCTTTTTTCTGGGTTTTCCCGTATCCACCTTTATAATACCCTATGCCAAGAGTATCTTCCACTTTTTTACATAATGTCTTAGAATCTCCGACCTTGTTTACAAATCTCAAAACCTTTTGTGCAAGACGGAAGGAAACATTCTTAGATGTGAATGACTTGTTTAGACAATCAAGAGCCCAGTCAAAGCCATCTATCCTTGCATCTTCAATACTGTTATAAGGCACGATATTCTCAGGGTTTAAGTTTTTAACTGCTGGACAGGAGCTTTTATGGACGAGGTGACTGGACTTTACAGCGATGTATTGGACCTGCTTGATGTTAAGAGAATGAATTAGCAGAGTAACGCTCCCTATTATTTTCCCACTGATCTTCTGTGAAATCCTGAGAGGGTATACTTTATCGTTTTGAGCGTTCCCTGACAGTTTAACCTCTACTGTAGATTGATAACCGTTCCCTGGAGGAATTTCAAGATTTTTTATTATGCCAACGCCTTTTTTCTTGATGTAAAACCAGTAATTGGTACGGGATGTTCTGCTTGTGCGTTCGTACATGTTTTTAAGAGTTGTCTTGCCTTTTTTGAACATATTCCTTCGAATCTTGATGCCAATAGAGCTTCCAGCCGGCAGGGCTTTTGCATCAAGTTCTATGTCGCATATTGTCTTGCTGGGAAATCCTTGGATTCTGAAGTTAGTCAAAGATAAACCATCAGGTACAGAATTTACCATTCTTATGTTTAGGTTGGCTATGTTGTTATGGTCTCTGACAAATTTCCAGTAATCTCCACCGGTATGAATACCGCTGGTATCTGGATGTGGGTCTCCACTGCCAGCAATAGATGCTATGACACAAAAATGATGTATGTTTCCTGGGTCAGGAACATCTTTCCACACAATTACATCCTTTTTACTGGAAACTTTATAACCGTGCGCAGGAACATTTTTGAGGATTGTTTCCCCAATGAACTCCCATGATGATGGTACACAAGATGTGGTTAGCGGCGCAAAGTATACTTTTGCATGTACATCTGATGATGTATTTGACTTATTGCTTACTCTTAAGTAAATGTGGTTATCATTTCCTATTTCCACTTCATTTTTTCCGTAATTCTTTGACATATCACCAAACTTTTTCTCCGGGTTTGGCACAGGATCCAAAGTAATGATAATGTCCGGACTCAAAGCTAAACTTCCTTGTGAAGGTTCTTTTCCCTTGTCTTTAAGATTATCACGGATGTAAACATCTACAGAAGGGCATCTATTATGCGTAATGATGCTCATGCCGCTTTGCTTTTTATAAAGACGTAATCGATCATGGTTATATTTGAAAATCCAATGCAAACTGAAACGATCTTTGTAAGCCTGTTTAAGAATAGCTTCACATTGTTCAATAGTCTTACCGGCAACCATAGCGTCTATATATGACCAGATACATTCTTTAAGTGGCATGTATTCTCCCAGTATTACATAAACCGGTTCGGTATAACCTAACCATGAATAGCAGCATTTTTTAACAGCAGTCTGACCTACGCAACTATTACCACTGGTTGAACACGCGAAAGTGTAAACATGGAGTTCTTTGGTCAAATCTTCAGCATTGGTTTTAGTGATAACAGGTGTCACTGCGTTATTCTTTTCACCATAAAACGCCCCACAACTTCCGTGGTCAAAACATATAGCAACCTTTTTGGTTCTCTTGTTGCCATAATTCAACCAGTAATTTACATTTGCAGGGGTAGCTTGAGCATCGTTTAGGTCAGTTACGGTATACCCTTTGCTTTTCAGATGAGATTTTAAACCTTTACCGATCCAATTAGTCGCTACCGTCGCTGGGTCACATTTATTCCTAATGATTAGAATATCTACCATTTAAATCTCCTCTAACCATTTTTTAATATTACTTTTTACTTCAAGAAATTCTTTATCAACAGTTGCAATACCTGTTTTCTCTTCTTTCTTAAGCTCCTTGAGAACTTCCCGAGCTGTAAATGTTTTTCCAGTAGTTATGTTCATGGCTGGTAAATCAGCCTCTTTAGGATGTTCATTTACCCACTTTTCAAGCTTCTCTATGGGTCTTTTTTTCTGGGACCCTAACTTTTTTTGTTTATTAGATTTCATCCTTGATATGAAAGTCTTTTTTGAATTGAATACGACAAGTTTTAAACGCACTTATCTAAAACTTGCTTAAAAATCGACCTTTTGACAAAATAATTGTGTAATCATAAATACTCTATGGACACACGATTTCGAACAACGAGAATTGAATGCGGCCTAATGTATAATCTTGAACGCCAACTCAAGATTCGTGGTTTCAGGTTTCAGCCAGAAAATCATTAAAGCCTATTTACATTATAACAGAAAATTCTTAAATTATACACGAAGTTATCCACAGGTAAGTTTTTGCCAATATCCTATCTGTTTTGCGTTAAACTCGGTTTAACGCAATCTTTTAAAATTATCACCCGATTTTGCTTAAATCTCCATTTAATTCAACGCCCATCATTGCTTTTATTTCATCAGTATATGGAACGTCTTCTGGAATAGGATTCAATAAAAATACTTTTTTATTGTTGACATGAGCAAAACCGATTTCCATTAAAGTGTTTCCTCCTATATAATTTTTAATTCCATTCTTGTCAAAGTTGCAAACAAGAATAGCATCGCTATCATTAATTAACTTATGCCAAGCTTTAATATAATCGTATTTCTTTTTTATTTCTGCGGTCTCTACCCCGTTAGCCATATCAATTAATTCTTCTGCTGTTCCATCAGCAACTTTATACATATCTTCTTGCATCAAAGGAATATGGCCTTGTTTTTTCAATTCTTTGCAAATTTCAACTAATTCCTTTGCAAATTTTATGCTTGCGCAAACTGTTATTTTCATATTAAATTATGTTTAATTTCTTAAACCAGTGTTCCCAAACTCGTTCTAATTTTAACTCTTTGATTTCGTTTACAGCATACCATCCAATAGACTTTGTTTCAATATAATTCTGTTTAATTTCTCCTGACACATTACATTCAAACAAATACCAATAATGGACATCTATTCCCATACTGCATTGATTCCAATCTATCTCTTCTTCAAAAAGAACCTTATAACTATCTATCTTCAAGCCGCTTTCTTCTTCAACCTCACGTTTCAATGCTTGTATTTTATCTTCATCTTCATCAATATGTCCAGCAAGACCAGCAAAACCTAATGGTGGTTTTACTCGGTCAATCAGAAGATACTTACCATCTTTTTTAATCAATGCTCCTATTGAATAGTGCATTAACTTACCATCTTTACTTTTGGCTTGCTTTAAGTTGCCCATATTGCATAAACAATTAAATGGTTTTCAGAAACTCATCTATAGTTTTATATCTCTCATTAAATATCAAATAAAGAGTTTCTGGTTTTTCAGGTTCGCCAATCAGAATAAGTGGTTTCCCTAAACCGTATGCAACGCCAGCCTCCATATGAACTGAATTGCCAGCTGGTAAAAGCATTATTACTTTCTCGGCATTTTTTAGACCCCTTAAATCCTTATCAAATATCTCCTTGTATCTACTATTATTGAAAAAATCCTTTACACTTTCAAACGCCTTCATCTGTTCTTCTGGATGTGCATCTGGATTATTTGGGTCAACAGGTGTATCGCAAAAATTGTAGCAGGTCTTTCCCTTTTCTTGTAATTTTTTTACAAGTAAATCACAATTATCTTTATTTCTAAATTTTGAGATAATAGTATAATCAGTCATATTTTTAATTATAATTTTATTTACTTTAGCATAAAATCATAATTTTTACGAGAGTTAAAATAAAAAAGCCCAGCGATAGGCTTTTCGTTTTAATTCACTGCTAAGCTCCGGGGAATAGACGATGTTTGAACCTATTTTATGGATATAAAAGAGTATTTCGAAATACCAGAATTGGTTGCTCCTTAATCCACCCCACCCCGCTACTCACTATTTATATTATCTTCCACCAAAATAAATGTTTTTGATTCTGTCATCTTGTAAGATTTCCTTTCCTCCCTCTAAGGCTATTTTTCCGTCTTCTAATATATATGTTCTGTGAGCAATGTTTACTGCTTGTTTAGCATTTTGTTCAACAATAATTATTGAAATTCCTTGTTTATTGATTTCCATAATCTTTTCAAAAACTTGTTTCATTATTTTTGGAGCCAAACCCAGAGAAGGTTCATCAAGCAAGAGTAATTCCGGATCTTGAATCAAAGCTCTTCCAATGGCTAACATTTGTTGCTCGCCTCCAGACAAATTTATAGCAAGTTCATTTTCTCTCTCTTTCAGAAATGGGAACTTGTTGTATACATCTTGAATGTTTCTTTTAACTACTTCTTTATCTCTCATTATGAAGGCTCCCATTTCAAGATTTTCTTTAACACTTAGATTAGAAAAAACTTGTCTTCCTTGAGGAACATAAGAAACACCTTGATAAATTAATTGATGGGTTGGAAGTTTTGTAATATCTTTATCTTTAAAAATTATCTTTCCAGAATAAATCTTGCATAAATTAAAAACTGACTTAAGCAAAGTTGACTTCCCTGCCCCATTTGGTCCAATCAAAGCCACAATCTCTGCTGGTCTCACCTCTAAATCAACTTTGTGCAAAATCTCCATCCCATTATATCCTGCTTTTAGATTATTTATTCTAAGTATCATTGTTATTTATTCTACCAAAAATATCTTAATTCCTCAACCAAAAAGCCCGCCTTTCAGCGGACCTTTAATACTTGCTTACTTATTTAATTTTTCTATTGCCCCATTATCCAATTCATAAATAGCGGTGGGTATGATTGTCTTATTGTCCTCCGTCATAGTTATAACACCGGAAACACCTTCGTATTGCTCAAATGTTTCAAAGGCATTTAACAAACTTTCCTGTGTTGAATTATCTCTTAAAAAAGAAATTAAAATATTCATTGCATCATAGCTTTGACCGGCTGGAATATTGCTTTTTTCTCCATATATTTCTTCATATTTTATTCTAAATGATTCTCTGTATAAATCAGAGCTAATAAATTGTAAGCCGGATGTAAATGATTTACTTTCATTAGATAGATATTCGTCTACTTCTATTGAATAAAGTTTTCCTTGATATCCAAGTTCACTAAGTGTTCTGGTTAAATTCAAAAATTGATAATATGTGCCCAAAAATATAGCGTCTGGATTGTCTTTTATTGCTTTCAATGTAACTGTTTTAACATCTGTTTCATCTATTTTGAGTAAATCTTTGAAATGTATAGTTCCGCCCAGAGATTCAAATTTATTAGCAAAAGATGTTGAAACTTCTTTTTCCCAACTATCTTGAGTGCCTAATACTGAAATAGTATCTATTCCTTGATTATATACATATTCGGCCATCTGTTCAGCTTCCACAGTCGGGTCTAACCAAATCAAAAGAGGATTACGAGGATTAGGACGGTTACCAATTGGTGCATATGAAGGTGTGATGATAGGAAACTTATCTCTATCAGCTAAAGGAGCAATCGCGCTTACTTCTGTTTGGAAAAGTGGTCCAATAATAGCTTTTACTTTATCAATTTTTGTAAGTTTCTCATACGCCGACACCGCATTAGACGCACTTCCTTGGGTATCTTCGTATATCATCTCAATTCTTCTACCATTGATACCGCTGATACCGCCATTTTCGTTCGCTTCATTAACTGCTAATTCAATTCCTCTTTGCGAAGCCTGACCCCATGCAGCACCCTCACCTGATAATATAAGCATTGCTCCAATCTTAATAACTTCTTCTTTTGATTCTCTGGTTGCTATATACCAAATTCCTCCGATGACTATTACCACAATGATAACACCTATTATAATTTTTGTTGTTTTGGTCATGGTTTTTATTTAATTATTTATTCTTGATATCGCACAAATTCACCCTTTTCGATAATTACTCTACTAACACACCATCACCATCCTGAACTATAAATACTTTTTCTATCCTTTCTGATAAACCGTTTGCTTCAATTTTTATTTTACCACCAGCTCCTATCATATCAACAGAGTATAATGCGTCTTTAATGTTTTCGGATGTAATATCTTCTATTGATTCAGCAGCACTCTTAATTGCTAATATAACATCATAGCCAAAAGCAACCATGGGTAGGGCTGGTGCTTCTTCTCCATATTTCTCTCGATATTTTCCAGCAAGAGCTTGCGATATCTCATTATCTTCTACATAAATACTTGTGAAGTATACTCCTTCGGCTGCTTCACCTGCTGCTATGATTATATCTGGTATCAAAGCATCACCAGATAGAATCTGCGCTTCAAGTCCTAATTCTTTTGCTTGTTTCAAAAATATATCTGTATTCACTGGAACAAGAGGAAGATAAACAGCATCAGCATCTTTAGATTTTATTTTACTGATAATAGTCCTGAAATCGTTTTCACCAACAGCCACTTTCTCTTCTAATAAAATTTCTCCTCCTAATCCTTGAAATTCTTGTTTAAAAGCCGGAGCAATTACTTCTGACCATTCATCCTGATGTAAAACAATAGCAACTCTCCTAAGATTTAGTTCATTATAAGCATAGTTGGCCATCTTTATTCCTGATAATTCAGTAGAAAATCCTGTACTAAAAATATAATCTCCTTTTTCTAATTCATTAGTGCTGTCCCAAGCAACTATTAACGGAATTTTATTCTGTTCAAAAATTGGCATTACAGCTTTAGCTCCATGAACAAATGAAACAATGCCAATATCTATTTTATCTACACTAATCAGTTTATTAGCAGCTGTAACAGTAAATTTATTATCATATTGATCGTCTTCAAAAATTACCTTAATCTCTCTACCATTAATTCCTCCTGCTTTATTTATCTCCTCTACAGCTATCTCAATTCCCTGTTGAATACTTATCCCAGCTATAGCGCTTTCTCCTGTCAAAGGCAAAATAGCTCCAATCTTAATAACTTCTTCTTTTGATTCTCTGGTTGCTATATACCAAATTCCTCCGATGATTATCACAACGATAATAACACCTATTATAATTTTATTTGTTTTCGTCATATTTCTTATTTAATTAATTTATTATTAACCTTTTTATATATATTCTACTAATATGAGAAAAAAAGCAAGAGGGTTTGTAAAACTATTCTCCCAGATAAGCTTCTAAAACTTCGGGATTATTTTTTATTTCATCTGGTTTGCCTTGAGCGATAACTTTACCTTTTTCCATTACAACAACTTCATCAGCAATTCCAAGAGTAAAACCCATATCATGCTCAATAAGTAAAATAGTTTCTCCTTGTTGCTTTAATTTTAATAAAACTTTTGCTATTTCTTCTCTTAATTTTGGGGTAACGCCTGCTACTGGCTCATCTAACATTAAAAACTTATGTGGATTTAAAATAGTTCTTAATAATTCAATTAATCTTTTCTGGCCATAACTTAAATCTCTTGTAAGAATATTCTCAAACTTTTCCAACCCAATTAATTTTAGCGTTTCTTTAATCTTTCCTTCTTTTTTTCTTGTAATCTTATTTAAGCCAAATAGATTCTTCCAGAATTTAGTATCTTCATTATCTAAAGCTAATAATAAGTTTTCTTTAACAGTTAGATTACTAAAAAGTTTTGTCTGCTGAAACAAACGAGAAATTCCTAAATTAGAAATCTTTACTGGTCGTAAGCCAGTGATATCTTTATTATCAAAAACAATCTTACCTGATTCTGGTTTCATAATCCCAGAAACCAAATTAAAAACTGTTGACTTCCCTGCTCCATTCGGCCCAATCAAAGCTGTTATTGTTTTCTGTCCAACCTCAAAATCACAGCCATCAAGAGCTTTCACTCCTCCAAAATGTTTTTTTAAGTTTTTTATCCTTAACATATTATTCCAGCTTCACCTTTCCAGAGAAACCTTTTGGTTTATAGATTAGAATTAAAAGTAAAAGTAAAGCATAAATAATCTGTCTTGCAGGGCCTACAATTGAAGAAGGAAAACCAATAAATCTTAATGGCTCTGGCAATAAAACTAAAATTATTGAAGCAATAACTGTTCCTTTTAAAGAAGCTAAGCCACCAATAATTACAATTGTTAATACTGGAATTAACTGTAATAGGGTAAAGGAAGAGGGATCAATAAAGGTAATGTAATGAGCATAAAGAGAACCTGCAATTCCGGCAAAAAAGGCAGAAATACCTAAAGCATAGGTTTTTATCTTAAAAGTATTCTTTCCTAAGACCTTTGTTGCTAATTCATCATCCCTTACAGCTTCCAATACTTTTCCAAAAGGTGAAGCAATAATTCTTTTAATAATAAGATAAGAGATTAAACCGATAACAAAAGTTAAAATTAAAAAGCTAAAATTATTAGAAAAAACAAAACCTGCTAAAGAAGGCCTAGGAATTCCAGGCAAGCCTAAAGGACCTCTAGTTAAACCTGTCCAGTTTAAAGCAACAGCGTAAATAACAAAAGAAAATCCTAAAGTAGCTAAGGCAAGATAATCCCCTTTTAATTTATTAGTAGGAATACTAAGCAAAAATCCAAAAAGCATTGCCATTATTCCTGCTGATAAAAAAGCAAACCAAAAAGGAAAACCTGCTAAAGCTAATAAAGCAGAGGTATAAGCGCCAACACAATAAAAAGCAATATGTCCCAAATTTAAAAGCCCAGTAAATCCTACTGCTAATTGTAAAGAAATCGCTAAAATCACATAAATCCCAACCAATATCAAAAGATGAATAAAATAAGCTGAAAACATAAATTATTTATTCTTGATACCGCACAAATTCTCCATTTTTAACTTCCAAAATTATTATTTCTTTAGTTGTTCCTCCTTCTTGTGTAACTAAAGTTAAACCTGTAACGCCTGGATAATTATTAACTGTGTAAATTTTATCTTTCACACAAACCGTATTAGAAGGATCGACATTACATTTTTCCAAACTTTCTCTAAAGATACCTATTATATCAAATGCCAACCCAGTTCTATAATGAGGTTCTTTATTATATTTTGCTTCGAATTTCTCAAAGAATTGAAACGCTGTTTCTCTACTAAAAGTAGAAAATGGAAATATTAAACCTTCAGCAGCCTCTCCGGCATTTGCTAATAGCTCTTTTTCTCGAGCGCCCCAATAACTAAAAATTCTTTCCTCTATACCTGATTCTTTAGCTTGAACCAATATCCTTGTTATATGAGATGAATAGCCAACAACATAGATAAAATCTGGATTAGAATTTTTAATTTTTGTTAGTTGTGATCTATAATCTGTTGCAGAACTATCAAATAACTCAATCGTTGTAACAATCCTATCTTGCTCTCTCCATTTTCTTTCAAGAACATCTTTGTATTGTATTCCAAACTCTACATTTTGAGCAATTATAGCTAATTTTTGAAACTCAAAATTAGAGATTATAAAATCAACCAAAAATCCTAGCTCTTGTTCTCCATTGAAATTATTAACAAAAGTATATTCTCCTGCGTCTAAAATAGAAGGAGAAACAGCTATTGTAAACATAGGTGTTTTAGCTTCTTCTGCTAAAGGCGCTAAGGCTAAAGTAACATGGCTTAGAGTAGTAATAAATAGATTAACACTTCCAACATCTCTTAATTTGTTGAATCCACTAATTGCTAATTTGGGGTCTCCTTGAGAATCCTCGTAAACAACCTCTATCAACTTATTATCTAGACCGCCTTGATTATTAATTTCTTCTATTGCTAAATCAATCCCCTCCCTCATATTCTGTCCAATATATGCTTGTTTTCCTGTTAGCGGCAGAATTGCACCGATTTTAATTATCTCTTTTTTCTCCCCAGATGGCTTCCTACTTAATCCATACCAAATTCCTCCGATAATGATAACGGCGATGATTACGCCAATAATGATTTTTGATGTTTTGGTCATAGTTTTTTGTCTTTCTATTTTTTCCTAATCCCAAGAATTCCTTGAGGACGGAATAATAGGAAGATGAATAATATTACAAAAGCAATAGCGTCTTTGTATCCTGATGGCAAGAACCAAATGCCAAAGTTTTCAGAAAAACCCAGAAGAAATGCCCCAAGTATAGCTCCTGGAATATTTCCGATACCTCCAATAATTGCCGCTGTAAAACCCTTAATTATTAAATGAGTTCCCATCATTGGCTCAAGATTTTGCTCCAAGGCAATCAGAATTCCTCCTATCCCAGCAATTGCTGAACCAATAATAAAAGCCCACATATATATTCTTTCTGAAGAAATTCCAACAATTTCAGCTACATCTTTATTATCAGAAACAGCTCTCATTGCTTTTCCAATCTTTGTTCTTTTCATTAAAAAGAAAAGTAAAGCAAATAAAATAAAAGAACTAATAACAATAAAAATCTGTAAAGGAGTAATAATTGCTCCTAAGATTTCAAGTCCTTTAGCTATTTTAATAAAACCAATTGTTTTAACATCTGCTCCAAAGAAAAGTAAAATCAACGATTCAATTAAAATTAAAAGAGCAAAACTAGCAATAAGTAAAATAACATTACTGGCTTTTCTTTTTCTAAGTTGTTTATAAATAAGATTCATTACTGAACCAAAAATGGAAATAAGAATAATTGTTAGAATTACTGCTAACCAGAAATTCATTCCCAATAAAGAAAAAAGAGCGTATAGAATATACGCTGCAACAGCAATAACAGCTCCGTGAGCAAAATGGACAAACTTACAGATTGAATAAATTAAAGAAAAACCAGAAGCAACTAAAGCATATATTGCCCCAGCAATTAATCCATTAATTAAAAGCTGTAAAAACATATTATTTCATCTTAATAAAAAATTGTCCTTCTGGCAATTTCTTTGGTGAGTCCATTTTTCTTTTTGCCCGTGATATTTTAATTTTATACATATTTTTGCCTGCCGTTAGCCCTGCCTGCGTTTTTGAACTTCGGCAAGGTAAGCGAGCCGAAAAATTTTTGTAAATCGTTGCGTAAAACGCAACGATTTTTTTATTTTATCCATTTTATCAAAAAACAGCTTTTTTGGCAATTTACTAAAGTATAAAAAAAGCCCATCAGATTTTCCGATGGGCTTTATCTTTAAAATTGTCCAGCGATAGGCTTTTTTGTTTAATTAAAAACCGTCCGAATCTAATCGGAGCGGTTTTGAAATCTGATTTATAACCCAGAAATTATTCCTTGCTTACTCTCTTTTTATTAATTTTACGGAATTGTTTTTACTTATCTGATGTTTGCTTCAATTTCTACTTCCCCAACAGTCGTTCCATCAACTTTTACACCGTCTGAATCTAATTTTACACCGTTTGAATCTAATTCGAAAGTTCCATCTTCATATCTTGCCTTTTCCTGTCCTCTAAGATACTCTTTGTATTCCTCAGCAGTCATCCAAGTATTAGTTGTCGGGCTTGGTATCCCTCTTTTATATTGTTTATCTTCTCGCTCTCCAAGATATTTTTTAAACTCATCAACAGTCATCCCGCTAGAGTCTGCCTCTGTTTTATATTCTTGAATTAGATCTTCTTTATATTCTTCAGGAGTCCTATAATTAGCTTCGGCCCTTTCTTCAAATACGCCTGCTGCATTAGCTTCTTTTTGCTCAATCAAATGCTTCTTAAATTCTTCAGTAGTCATTGCTTTAATTTCTGCCTTTGCTTCATCAATTCTTTTCTCGAGTTCTTCTATATTTGGTATCTCATACTCAAGTATTTCTCCCACTTTTGTTACTATTTTTCCAATAGTTTCTTTATCTAAATCTACAGTTATAGTAACGTCTTCGTTGAAGAAAACATAAGCTATATCGTCTTTTATCTCTACTTCCTGGACTTCAAGGTTGTATTCTTCGATTATAGCTCTTACTTGCTTGTCATTTGCCATAATTTCCATAGCATCAGCTATTTGTAATTCTGGCCGGATGAAAGCAAAAAAGCTTACAAAGCCCACCGCCAAAATTAAAGCTAAAGCAGCTCCTGCTGGAGCTAATCTTTTTGTCCAAAACATAATTGGTTTTTCCTTAAAATATCCAGAGCTAAACAGAACCATTTTTAACCTTTGTTTGTGGCTCTGAATTTCAATGTCTGGTGTTTTTATATTTTCTAATTTCTTGATTAAGTCTTCTTGTTTCATAGCTCTAAATATTTAGGTTATTAATACAACTTAATTTTTTTGACCTTTATGAGCATCTTTTGACACTCTATAAGTATAACGCATTAGGTCGAAAAAGGTTGCATTATTCCATTAGTTCCTTTAATTTCTCCAATCCCCGATGAAGCAGGGATTTTATTGTTCCTTCTTTTTTGCCTAAAATTTCAGCAATTTCTTTGAGTTTCTTTTTCTCAAAAAATCTCAATGTGATTACTTCTTGATATTTAATCGGCAGTTTAAGGATTTTCTTTTGAAGCATTAAAAAATCTTGATGCTTTTTTAATTCCTGTTCGGCTTCAAGAATTTCAATAGAAGGATTTGTCATAACAATCGGCTCTGGAATTTTTTCTAAAGAAACCGGTTTATATTTGTTTGCTCTAAAGTAGTTAGCGATTTCGTTTGAAGTAATTCTGTAAAGCCAGGCAGAAAAGGGAACGTTTTGCCAGTGGAATTGCCAAAGTTTTTTTAGGGCTTTGAAAAATGTTTCAGAGGTTATATCTTGAGCAATTTCTAAATCAGCTACCCTTTTTAAAGTATAACCAAAAATCCTTGAGTAGTATTCATCATAGAGTACGCCAAAGACTTCTGGATTCTTCTTGGCTTCTTTAATTAGTTTTTTTTCTTCCCTTAAATCCATATCTAAAATAAAAGGATTTCCCGCCTCTATTTTAGTATAACGCAGAAAATCCTAAAAAGTTGCATTAAACATCTATATTAAGACATATACCCATTATTTAAATATGTCAACCCCGTTTAGAGATAATACGCCTTTGGCGTATGACGGTTACTTATGATAATCTATCTCTAACGGGGTCAAGCTTTTCGCTGCAGTTATGACGAGCCGAAAAACGACGAAAATCGGATTTGGTGGACTTCGTGAGATTCAGTTGGAACCAAATTATACAGGAATTAGTAGTTTGGCAAAGGTTAAAACTCGCTACCATCTAGAATTCTTAATATATTTTACTATAACAAAAAACCATAATTTTTACGAGAGTTAAAATAAAAAAGCCCCGCGACATTGTCGCAGGGCATTACGGATTGTTTCTATTTTGGCCATTTGAAATACTTTCTGTGTTGCGAGGGTATGAATTCTAACAAAAAGCCGTGAGTTGCTTTCAATCCTTGACTTGCGATTTCAGAACCAACAGTATCTTTTATATCTTGTTGAAGCTCTTCGCTCAAATCAGAGATAGTCATTGCCCTTTTTTTTATCTGGTCATTGATACGACTTAATAGAACATCTTGTTGAATTTCCGCCATCTTATATCTCCTTTCTCGAGATTAGATTATTTATGTTCTTTAATCAAAAATAAACACTTAAGAAACTTTTTGAATTTCTTAATTCCTTCTTTCGTAAATCCTAAGGTGAAATGAACTGTAAGACCAAATAGTATTCCTGTAATCCATAATATCTCCCCGATTATCTTGTGGCTTATGCTCGGATCTTGAAGATAGGAAAGACCAGTTAACGCAACAGTAAGGCCTAATGTCGTTGCTCCTATCCATTTCGTTACGAACCAAGAAATAGATAGACAAAACCATATATCTTTAATTTTCATTTTCAGCCTCCTTTCTATTTTTAGCCATCTTTTTCGCATAACGATTTTCAGCAATTCGTATTATTAGTGCTGCCCCACCAAAAATTAGAACATAACATATAACGACAGAAACTAACATTACTAATATAGTTAATAAGGTTTTCATTTCTATTCTCCTTTTATCGAATATTAAGTTTTCAAATAACTGTTTTAAACTATGTCGATATTACCATAGGTATTTATAAATGTCAAATAAAAATCGGCTCGAACCATGAGATTGCGAACCGAAAACTTACGATTTCTTTCAAAAAACCCTGGAATTACCTTTATTTTTTTTCCGCCGAGGCGCGGGGCGCCGAGGCGGTATTATACGACGATGACACAAATTCAAGAATGTGGTCAATTTTGAATAAAGTTAGAACTTTTTATCAACAAAATCCAAATGATGATTTTTAAACGGCTCTGAAAAAGCGCCAGCCCCTTTTTCAGAGCCGGGTCCAGCAAAGCTGGACAACAGGCGGGCAAAAATTCATTTCCCCCAGATTTACCCCGTAGGAAGCCCGCAGGCTTTCCTTTGGGGCGCCCTTTTCTTTTTGCCCGTTGTTAGCCGAGCCGAAAAATTTTTGTATCGTTGCGCTTTGCCAACGATTTTTTTTATTCGCTTTTTTAATACTCTGTCCCCTTGGAAAAATGTTGAATATTTACTCATCCTTAATTAATCTTTAAAATTATGCCTAAGAGATTTTTTAATTGCTTCATCTTCTTTTAAAGTTTCTCTTAATAAATTATATTTTCTCACAGCAGGACAAGCCAGTGATGCTTGTTTATCTTTTCCTAAATTAAAACTTCTACAAGGTTTACAATCATCTTTATATTTACACGAAGTACATGGAACATATTCTTGACTTTTCATATTCCTTATTTCTATCAATTTTGGATCGGTTTTCCATATCTTTTCCAAATTAAAATCTTTATTCCTAATATTCCCAATAATTCTATCTAATGGACAACTACATGTTCCTATGCTTCCGTCATGGAAAATTCCTAGTCTGTTAATACCACACAAGGCAGGATAAGTTTGTTCCTCTTTCCATTCTGATGAAAGATAATGAAAAAAACTGTGATTTGGTCTTATTTTTGAACTATATTTCTTTTTTAAATCTAAAAAGATATCAATTGCCCTATAGTGTTCTTCTGGAGTTAAATCATATAGTTTGTCTTGTTCTTTTATCCCAGAAGGAATATATTTATGAAACATTGCTTCATCTACGTCTAATTCTTCTATAGCGAATTTAATAGTTTTAGCAAAATATGACAAACTTCTTTTAGTTATAGGAGTAAATGATTTTATAATAATTCCTTCTTTTTTAAAATTATGAAATGCTCTAATTATAGATTCCCAATCTTTTTCTCCTCTTGGATCTTTTCTTTCCATAGAATGAGTTTCATAATCATATCCACCCAAACTTATTCTTACTATATTTAATCTAGCTTTTTTTAATTGAATTATGGTCTCCTTGTTTGCCAAATAGCCATTTGTAAATAAACTTGACTGAGTTCCTTTCTTGCTTGAATAAGAAATTATCTCTAAAACAGCCTTCTTCTGCAATAATGCTTCTCCTCCACTAATTTGAATCCTCTTTAAACCTAATGGTATTGCTTGATCTATAACATTCTTGATTTCTTTAACCGTCAAAATGTTTTTGATAGAAAAAGCACGTTCTTTTCCTAAACATTTTATATTTTTTTCATAAAAACAATAAAGACAATGAGAAGGACAAATTTCTGTTATTGCAAAAACAATGTCTGTTAGTTTTTCTTTCATAAATAATTTCGATTATGCTAGTTATTGAATAAAATCTGAACTTATTTTAAAAATATATAATAATACTTTTTTTGCCTGTTGTTGGCCGAGCCAAAAAAATTTTGGGTCACTTTTTCAATCCTTAAAATTGCAGTGTATAACATCGGGCTTAAACGAAGTTACAACCGTAGGGAGCAACTTGAGAAAATGCCGAGCTGAGACATTTTCCGCAAAGTAAATTTTGGCACGCGCTACCCTTTCTTAGAAGAGAATATGTGAAACATTTTTCCACTTATTGATTCATTTATTTTAAAACCTGCTTTATCAAGAATACTTCTTATTTCATCTTTGCTGAATTGTTCAGAAATAGCATTGTCTTTATTAAATCTAACAAGCCCTTTTTTTCTATCGAGAATTGTATAACCACCATCATAGTGCCGATATGTTTCTTCTCTTGAAGACAATGCGTTTTCATTAAATACGCTGAAAATAAATTTTCCGTCATCTTTAAGAATTCTTTTAATCTCAGACAAAACTCTGAATTTAGACTCTCCAAAATTACAAAATGTCAATCCTATAAAAACAACATCAAAAGTTTTATTTTTAAAATGTGTTTTCTCTGCATCTTCAAGATATACTTCTACATTTTTAATATTATCTAAGAGTTCTTTTGAGAGTTCTATCGCTTCTGGATCATTATCAATTCCTACAAATTTTTTAACGTATGGGGCTAATTCTTTAATTATTCTGCCAGAGCCCGAACCGATATCTAGTGTAATTGATTCTTTTGAGATATTGTTTTTCAGAAAATTTTTTTCAGCAATAAAGTATTCTTGATAGTCTTTTGGAGGATTTTTTACAGTTTGTTCCCATATATCAATAGTTCTACTCTTCATAGTTTTAAGATAAATGACGTATTCAATAGAGTTTACTCTTCAAGCATGCCAAAATTTATTTCACTTAACAAGTTTTAAGCACACTTATTTAAAACCTGCTAATAGTCGAGCCGAAAAATTTTTGTATCGTTACGCAAAGCGCAACGATTTTTTTTGTTTTACGATTTTTTTAGTTTTTAACACTTGACAAAGGGTATCAGTTTGCTATACTGACAATGTCTTTCGGTTCTGCCATAGAACCGTTAGGGTTATACATCCTAGGGCCATCCTCTTAGCTGAGGGTGGTTTTGTTTTACTCTTTTGCGCGATGTTTTAAATCTTTACCCCAAAGTTCATTTATTTTTTTTAAATCAAAATAGCCATTCCCGCCTGTTTTTAATTCGTGAGAAATATTGTCTTTTGATGAAAAAATATAAACCTTTTTGCCGTGATTTTTCAAATAATTTACCAATGCTAAAAAGTCAGCATCACCACTAAATAAAATAGCTACATCGTATTTGTTTATATTATGTAGAGCATCAATCGTTATCTCTACATCCATATTCCCTTTTTCTATAACAGATTCTCCACTCTCGCTAATAATAGAGATTCTCTTTAACTCCTTTTTTCTTACGGTAAAACCAAGACCTTTCTTAAGATATGTATAAAATTTATGCTTTCCATCTAAGTTGTAATCTCTTGTTCCTTCTTTTGGGTAAGCGTCATAGTAAAAAATTTCAACTTTGCTGGTATTAAAATTATTCTTAAAATAATCTTTGAGTTTTTTATATTCAATAAACTTCTTAATTGATTTTACGGCATTCCAAACATTTGAAGCATCAATAAAAACATAAATTACATTCTCATTTTCTATTTCTTTGTTTTTTTGATTAAACATATTATTCCCAAAGATAAGATCAATTTTTTGATTTTTTAAAACGCCTAATTCCCTGTTTAGAAGTGAAGCGTTCTCTATTTCTAACTGAAGGTTGGGAATTAAATATTAGATTAAAAATTACTAGTATTGAACTTTGTCAGTTTTTTCTTCCCACTCCTTAAAAACCTGAAGCGCTTCTTCTCTCATCATTTGTTTAATAGGCAGTCTTCTTCTATCTAATGGTCTCTCTAGCTCTTGATATATAAAATGGTCGTCAAACCCAACTCGGGCAGCATCTTCTTCCGTATTTGCATAATACACCTTATCAAGTCTCGCCCAATAAATTGCACCTAGACACATTGGACACGGCTCACAAGATGTGTATAATTCGCAACCTGTAAGCTGGAACGTTTTTAGCTTTTGACAAGCCTTTCGTATTGCAACAACTTCAGCGTGAGCAGTCGGATCGTTTGTAGATGTTACCTTATTAAATCCTTTGGCAATAATAACACCGTTTTTTACCACAACTGCACCAAATGGGCCGCCTTTATTCGCACGCATCATCTCCAGAGAAAGTTTTATGGCCTCAGCCATAAATTTATTCCTTTGATCCTTCTTTTTTTTCATATATCTTACTATAACAAAAAATCGCCGTTTTGGCGATTTTTTTGGAATTACCTTTATTTTTTTTCCGCCGAGGCGCGGGGCGCCGAGGCGAATGGGCATAAAAACGACGAAAATTCAAGAATGTGGACCCAGTGGGAGTCGAACCCACGATTCGTCCGTGCCACGGACGTGTTTTACCACTATACTATGGGCCCAAAAATAGAAGAGCAGTTTTAATACGAATCACTACTCTTCTTCATCAGCTAATTTTAAAAGGCTTAATGCTACTTCTTGAGTTATTTCTTCTTTGTTATTTCCTTTAATGTGAATAGGTTTTCCAATTTTTACTGTTACACAATTCGAAAAGTTTGGCAAACAATGATATAGTTTATCTCGTTTGTTTGGCAAAACTTTTTCTGCTCCATCAATCCAAACAAATACAACCAGAGGATTAGTTTTTAAAATAAGCCAACCAACCCCTTCTTTTAATTTTCTTATTTTTTTACCTTTTTCACTGTAGAAAAATTTCTCTCCCTTGAAAGTTCTTCCTGCTTCTGCAAAAAGAGCAACTATACCACCTAGATTAAGAATTTCTTTGATTCGCCTAAGAGCTTTAAAAGCTTTGCGAACGTTTTCTCTATCAATAGGAATTAATCTTATTTTTGCCCAAACCCAATACCAACGATCAAAATAGTTTTTTTTATCTGGGATATTCCATGGACTAAAATCAAATGGATGTAAAATATAGTCCCTGAAAAACAAAACAGGTACTAAAACTACTTCTAACAAAGAAGGATGGTTTGAAACAATCAATACTTTTTTCTGTTTTTTAGGAAAACGTTCCCAATGTTGAACTTTAATCCCCCATCCAGCATAAACCCAATTCAAAAATCTTAAAAAATACAAAAGTAATCCTAATAAAAGTCCTATTGTGTATATCGTTAGCACAATAAGAATTTTATCTCGTTTGCTATCTATTCCTTTCATTTTTTATCCTTTCAAAATGTAAATGAGCTAAATACTGTTTATATATTACCCTATATTTTAAACTTGTCAAACGGTTTAGGAATTATAACTTTAACTTTTTTGCTTGAAATATTTTTCTTGTTTAATTCTTTTCTTAAATCTCTATGAATATGCGTTAATGCTAAACATTTAACATTACTCCTTTCAGCCATTTTGATTAAATCAATCATACAAGCATGGCCTTCTCTTTTTTCATCATATAAATAAGCTTCATGTATTACTAAGTCAGAATTTTTATATAATTCCTCTGTCTTTTCATTAAATCCTCCGTCACCGCTATAACACAGTGATTTCTTGTTATCATCTATTTTTATTGCGAAATTACTTATAGAATGCGCTGTTGGCGCAAACAATAATTTTAAATCGTTAAATTGAATAGTTTGTTCTTCTTCAACTTTCATGAAATTTATTTCAAATCCAAGTTTAGAATAAAGATTTTTATAACCGTAATTAACAATATCTTTAATAGTTTTAGTATTCTGGCAAATAATAGTTAAAGCTTTTTTCCTTCCTTCTTCTTTCATCCTGTATAGTAAGGCAGGAATACCAAAATAATGGTCAGCATGTGTATGACTAATATAAACTGCATCTAAGAATGACTGATCATTATTAAATTTCCATAATTGGGTAGGAGTCGTACAGCCGCAATCTAATAACAAATTTGTTTTATCAGAAATTACCAAAACCGAGTTATTCGGCATGTTTTCATCAAACGCCTCCCCTGTTCCTAAAAATATAACTTTCATATATTTTATTATACCTAAAAATCGCCTGTTTAACAATTGTTTATGTTTAAAAAAACCGCATTCGTTTTAAAATGCGGCGTATTAGTTCTTTAATTCTATGGCCGACTATGGTTATCAACGAAGTATTGTTTAAACAGAAAGACAAACCATTTTGGTATGCTGTTTTTAATTCTTTCACATACTCTCCATAAGCACAGGTTTCTGGATTTTTGCTACAACGACAAGTCTTATGAATAGTACTGTCAACACATTGATAATATCTACATAACATTTTATCTCCTTTTTAAAGAACCTTTTTTAAGGTACTACGAGAACAGTTCTCATAGTAATTTCATTGTACCCCCAGAAGGAATCGAACCCTCGTCAACTGGTTAAAAGCCAGGTGCTTTGCCACTAAGCTATGGGGGCTCTACAGCCCTTCTTCTTGCAGTTTATTTAATAACACTTTTTGCTCTTTTGTCAAGTGCTTTGGGGTTTTAACAATCAGCTCAATATACAAGTTTCCTCTGCCAAATCCAGAAAAGCGAGGAATGCCTTTGCCAGAAATCCTTAAAACTTTTCCTGACTCTAAACCTGAAGGAACTTTTAGCAATATCTTGCCTTCTAAGGTAGGTATATCAATTTTATCTCCTAAAACTGCTTGAGAAAAAGAAATTGGCTGGGAAATAAGCAAATCATCTCCTTGCCTGTGAAAAACTGGATGTTTTTTCACTAATATTCTAACGTATAGATTTCCTGGTTCTCCGCCTCTTTTTCCAGATTCTCCTTTTTCAGCAACTTTTATTACTTGATTTGAATCAACCCCAGCCGGGATAAAAATCTTAATATCTTCATTTCCCTTAACCCTTCCTTCTCCTTTGCAAACATTGCAGGGTTTTTCCGGCTTTTGGCCTTCGCCTTTGCATTCAGGACAAATAGTCCAATGAGTAACAGATCCTAAGAAAGTTCTTTTTATTTGTTGAACTTCACCTGTGCCTCTGCAGGAAAAACACTCATTTAAAGATGTGCCTTGTTCAGCTCCTGTGCCTTGACAGCGAGAACAGATAATTTGTTTCTGTAAGCTAATTTCCTTAGTTATGCTTTTTAAAGTTTGTTCCAAGGAAATTTCAATATCAATTTTAATGTCTCTGCCTTTCTTAAGGTTTGTTTTTCTTCCTCTTCTTCCAAAACCAAACATATTCTCAAACATCTCGCTCAAATCTCCCAAATCAAACTCTATGTTAGGTTCTGATGGAGAATTCCCCCAGTTCCAATTCATATCTCCTGTACTGCCAAACGTGTCATACTGAGTTCTTTTCTCTTTATTGGAAAGAACCTGGTATGCTTCGTTTATCTCTTTAAACTTATTCTCGTCACCGCCTTTATGAGGATGATGCTTATGAGCTAATTTATGAAAAGCTCTTTTAACATCCTCTTGAGAAGCATCTTTGCTAATGCCTAAAATTTTGTAGTAATCCTTCATAAAGAATTCTTAATTATCAATTTATAATATATTATTGTTTGAAAATTAAGAAATTATAACGTTCAATAAAAATTAGAAATTAGAAATTAGTTTTTATCCCTGTATTCTCCTTCCTCAGCATCTTTAGCATCTTTGTTTTCTTCTTTCGGCTTTTGCTCTGAAGCTTTCTTATACAGCTCAGCTCCAGCTTTCTGTATTATCTGAGAAAGGTCATTGGTTTTACTCTTTATTTCTTCTATATTATCCTTATCCTTTACTTTTTTCAACTCATCTATTTTTTCCTGAACCTGCTTTTTCAAGTTTTCATCTATTTTATCTCCAGCATCTTTGCTTGTCTTTTCCCAGGAATATATTAAATTATCAGCTAAATTCTTTGCTTCAATTAATTCCTTTTTCTTTTTATCTTCCTGTTCGTGAGCTTGAGCTTCCTGCTTCATCTTTTCAATCTCATCTTTTGACATTCCAATTGAACCCTCAATTCTAATTGACTGGCTCTTTCCTGTTGCTTTGTCTTTAGCTGAAACATTTAAAATGCCGTTGCTGTCAACATCAAAAGACACTTCAATTTGAGGAACTCCTCTTGGAGCTGAAGGAATGCCGTCTAAGATAAATCTTCCCAAGGTTTTATTGTCAGAAGCCATTGGTCTTTCTCCCTGCAAAACATGCACCTCTACTGATGTTTGAGCTTCTGCTGCTGTTGAAAAGATCTGAGTTTTATTCACTGGATAGATCGTGTTCTTAGGAATTAAAACAGTGTTTACGCTTCCTAGTGTTTCAATTCCAAAAGAAAGAGGGGTTGCGTCTAACAATAATACTTCTTTTGCATCTCCTCCTATAATGCCTGCTTGAATAGCAGCTCCCATTGCAACCACTTCGTCAGGATTAATTGATCTATTAGCTTCTTTGTTAAATAAATTCTTAACTGCTTCCTGAATAGCTGGCGTTCTTGTTTGGCCTCCAACCAATACAATTTCTTCAATGTCTTTTGGTTCAAGCTTAGCTCCTTTTAATGTTTCTTCTACTAATTTAATTGATTTCTCAATATATTCTTTAACTAAATCCTGAAACCGCGCTCTAGACAGCTTCAAGAACAAATGCTTTGGCCCGGAAGAATCAGATGTAACAAATGGAATATTAATCTCTGTTTCTAAAGTAGTTGATAATTCAATCTTTGCTTTTTCAGCTGCTTCTTTAACTCTTTGCAAGGCTAATTGATCTTTTGACAAATCAATTCCCTGATCTTTTTTAAACTGTTCAATTATCCATTCCATTACTTTCTGGTCAAAATCATCACCTCCCAAATGAGTATCTCCGCCCACTCCTATTACTTGAACTGTGTCAGGATCTTTTATAATATCTAATATTGAAACATCAAATGTTCCTCCTCCAAAGTCATAAACTAATATCTGCTGGCCTTTAGTTTTAGTTAAACCATAGCTTAATGCAGCAGCTGTTGGCTCATTAAGAACCATTTTAACATCTAATCCAGCTATTTCTCCTGCTATTTTTGTAGCTTTTCTCTGAGAATCATCAAAATATGCAGGACAAGTAATCACAGCTTGTGTAATTTTCTCTCCTATTTTCTCTTCAGCATCCTGTTTTAACTTTTGAAGAATCATTGCTGAAATCTCTGCTGGTTTATGCCACTTATCCCCCATTTTCACTTCTACGCTTCCATCGCTTGCTTCTTTAATCTCATAAGGCAGAAGCTTTTTATCATTCTGAATTTCTTTATCAGAAAATCTCCTTCCAAGCAATCTCTTTATGGAAGAAATAGTATTCTGAGGATTTGTAATCTGCTGGCGCTTGGCAGTAACTCCAACTAATCTCTCGTTGTTTTTGGTTAAAGCGACAACAGAAGGAGTTGTTCTTGTTCCCTCTTTGTTTTCTATAATCTTCGGCTCACCGTTTTCTATTATAGCGGTGGCTGAAAAAGTTGTTCCTAAGTCAATACCTAATATTTTTGCCATAGTTTACTTAGCTATCTTTACCTTGGCAGATCTTATGACCTTGCCATTTAAGATATAGCCTTTTTTAATTTCTTTAATAATAACACCAGATTTAGAATTGCTTTCAGTCATTTCCACTGCTTCATGAAAATTAGGATCAAACTCTTTTTTTAAGCAATCTATTTGTTCTACTCCTTGATTCTTTAAAAACTCTAATATCTGGTTTTTAGTATTTAATATTCCCTTAACCCATTCATTCTTTTCTAAATCTTTTGGAAGCTTCTCTTCTGCAATATATATATTATCTAATATATTAAGAATTTCCAAAATAAGGGCTTGGTTGGCAAACTTAATAACTTTATCTATTCTTTCTCCCTCTTCTCTCTTATAATTCAAGAAAGAAGCTCTTTCTCTTTTCCAGTTTTCTAAATATTCTTGTTCTTTGCTTTCTTCTTTATATCGTCTTTTAGTTTTTTTATCCTTCATACATTTCATTATAAACAGCCCCTTGTCAAAAGTCAAGCCTTGACATATCTATAATAGTTTGCTACAATAGAAAATCGTAAATAGAACCTTTAAAACTAAATATAATTTTAGGAGAGTAAAAAATGACAAAAGAAAAAGAACAGAAAAGTGTTGCAAAAGAAACAAAAAAATCAGAAGATTTAATCTGTCTTTTCACAGAAAAGACGCAGTCAGCGGACTCGGTTATACGCATCAGGTGGTGTATTGACAAAGATGTTTTTGAAGACCTAAAGATGAGAAAAGTTGAAAACGCCCATTTATTGTTAGTTGTGGTTAAATACGGCGAGAATCCTTGGCACAGAAAAGAAGTTCTGCGCAAACTTGTTCCTTTGGAGCAAGAGATGGAATTTATTCAATTCAAAGGGCCTGGCCTGCACAAGATAATGACTACTATTGTCTGGGATATCGATGGAAACGCTGATCGACTCAAAAAAACATTTCTTACAAGTTATCACCGTAATTGCTATGACACGAATGTTTTAACCTACGAAAGAGATAAATTAGCAAAACCTAACGATATATCTTTGCGTACAGATGGGATAGACGGAGGCGGTGTTCTTGAAGTAGATGTAGCAGAAGGTTTTTTTGCAAAAGATCCACCAAAATGGCTTAGCGAATGGGTAAATTTATTCTTTACGTGGAAACCCACTGATCAATGCGACTTTAGAAAACGTTGCATATTAGCGTTTTCAATACAGCCCATCCTTGTGCTAATCTGGTTAATCGGAAAAGAACTAACCACAATTGGCATCGGTCTTTTCCTTCTTCTTTGCGGAATAAGAGGAGTAGATTTTTCTCCGGTTCGTCACCCCTTTAGGTCTGAAATGAACGAGATCTGGAACAAACTAGAAGGATCCATCTTTTTCAACAAGAAGTATCCTTTCTTAGCTGCATTTACACCCATATTTGTCTTAACTATTTTTATTACTTTGTTACTGGTAACTAATTATGTACCGGATTTGGACGTAAACATAGAAAAGACAATGATTCTTAGTGCTGTAGCTGTTACTTTTCTTTGTCTGATTATTACAATCTTCTGGAGTATCTACTGGGGTTTAATTATCTCTTGTGAAAAAATCACTGCTTGTGTTTATAAACTAAAAGCAAAACCCTGTAAGCCAAAATGGGAAATAGAGGAAAAGCGAAAAAGAGCTAGAGATTTCCAGAAAGAGCTTGCGTTAGAAAAAGAATACGAAAATCTTTCTTCTGTTGTGTGTACTGGCAGACAATTAGAACCGTCTCTCGCCGCTCTTCCAGAGAAAAAAAGAACCATATATTTAAGGTTCTTGGACTTAAAAGCAAAAGTGTGCAAACCTTTTGCCGAGCATTAAAATTTGCTTTAAAAACCAAAGAGCAAGCAAAAGCTTGCTCTTTTTTATGAATATTAAAATAAAAACTTAAAATTAGATTTGACCCCTATTTCTTTTAAAGAAAAAGTTTCGGGAAGTCAGTGCCGATTTCATCAACGCCCATATTAATCAACCTCTCTCCTTCTTTTTTATTCTTAACATCAAAAACATAAACTTTCATTCCCAATTTATGAGCCCGGTTAACTATTTTCTTGTTAACAACGGGATAATTAGGACAAACATAATTTATTCCTATCAACCACCCTATAATCCACAAGACTATCTTTTTACTTATAATATATTCTTCAAATAATAATCCAAGATTAATTCTTCTGTTTAATATAGACATCTCTTGAAGGAACCGAGTTTTAAAAGAAGTTATTGTAACATTATCTAAAATACCGTTCTTAACAATTAAATCATAAACCCGCCGGGCCGTTCCTTTAGCTTTAAGTTCTATTTGAAGACCAATTTTACCCTTACATAAATCAATAACTTCTTGAAGAGTTGGTATTTTCTGTCTTTCTTCGCAATTAAATTTCTTAATTTGCTTTAAAGTTAATTCAGCAATTTTGCCTCTTCCATCTGTGGTTCTATCAACATCATCATCGTGAATAACAATCACCTTTTTATCTTTAGTTAATCTAACATCAAGCTCAATTTTATCACATCCTATTTCAATAGCTTTTTTAAAAGCTAGTAATGTATTTTCCGGAGCATAACCAGAAGCTCCCCTATGGGCCACAATTTTAACTCTCTTCTTCATATTTCCATTCTACCCCTTCATTTAACTCAGGGCAAGCAAAAAATCGCCCAAAAGGCGATCTTTTTTTTGATTTTTTACTTTTTCCACTTGACACTATAAATAGATTTTGCTATATTTAAATAATCATTACGAAAAAGACCCTTATGCGGTTCTGTCCGCATTGGGGGCTTTTTCATTTTGAGCTTTTAAAATTAACTTTTGATCATCTATATAAGATATCTTCGCCCCTGTTCTTTTCAAAAGTATTGAACATTTCTTTGGAGTATTTGGAGATAATATAATACTCAATTTATGCCTTTCTATTAAAAATTTGACTAAACCGGCATAATCTCCATCGCTTGTAATAATAACTGCTTTTTAAAATTTATTCTCATAGGTATCACAAACTGCTTGTAATACAAAATCAGCATCGCAATTACCTTTTGGCTTTCCTGTTCCGTCATATATAATTTCTTTAAAAATAAGAGTAAATCCTGACTTTTGCAGATATGTGTAAAGATTTTTGTATTTTGAAATCAAACCAATAAAAATATAAGCTTTTTTTACGTCATATTTTTCAGATAACCAAATTCTAAATCTTTTATAATCCAAAGACCATCTAAGTTCTTTAATCGCCTTATCTAAATTTGCTCCGTCTATATAAGCGAAATTATTACTTTCTTTTTTCTTCACAAATTTTATTTCTCAATTAATTTTTTATTCTCTATATATTCAATTTACTCCTTTTTTAGCTTAAAATCAAGCTAAAAATAATGACTGAAGCCTCAAAGCCAAGCTTCCTAATGGAAGCTCGGCTTTTTGACGACAGCGACGGCATCCCCTGCGAAGCATTGAGATAAAAAAAGCATAAAAAAAGAGGTGCTGACCATTAAAAATCAACGCCTTTTTATATCTGGCAGTATCGTCTGGCGGTATCGGATACCGCCAAGCCTTATTTCTTAAAAACAATAAATTTATAACCCAGGAAGTTCCAAACCATGGAAAACATAGTAGCAATCAACGCTCCAACAGTTGCCCAAACCTTGGGAGAAATTCCAGCTTGAGGACCAATTACATTTACTGTTAAAGAAGCAATCCCCACATTTATTCCCAAACCAATTCCGCTCACTATTAAAAACTGCAAAAACTCTGTTGCAGTTTTTTCAGTCTCTCCTTTTTTAAAGGTCCAAAACTTATTCCAGAGAAAACTGTTAATTATGGCTATTAAGAAAGAAACTCCTTTGAAGACCGGGTAAAAAAGACCAGCAGTGATTCCAGTTAAAAGAATCTGTAAATTGAGCACTCCCCAATCAATCAAAGTGTTGGAAATCCCTACAGTTACAAACTTTCCAGCCTGAAAGATAACTGGAACCTTTTTTCCTATAAGACTGGTGATATAAAGGCAGATTGCAGCTGCAATTGGAACAACAATTGCTAAAAGCAAACCTAAATGAATCTTCCAACCCAAAATATCAATCATTGTCTGGTAAATAACAGTGTCAAATTCTAAGGTTTTTAAAATTGTAAAAGCCAGCCAGGCAACCATTTCGCCAACAATTAAAGCAGAAATCAAATCAGTTTTTCTCCAAACAACTGACTCTGTTTTCTCTTCTTTTTTCTCATACTTTCCCAAAATCATATTCTGTCTAATCTTCAATGTCTCAAAAAGCATTTTAACCATGCTTTTAAACTTTACTTTGCTTTGTGCATCATTTACCCAGGTTATTGGAATTTCTTTAATTTTATAGCCCAGCTTCTTTGCTATAACTAAAACCTCTGGATCAAATCCAAAGTGGCGAATAGTGATTCTGGAAAAGATATCTTGAGCTGCTTTTTCTTTAAAACCTTTGAAACCGCATTGAGTATCTTGAATTTCCCAAAGGCCAATGATTATTTTTCTAACTAATTTAAAACCTCCTCCTAAAAGTACTTTTCTTATCCAGGGCTGAGGCACAGCTAAGACTGCTCCCTTTATATCCCTTGAACCAATAACAATATCATATCCTGCTTCAAACTGTGGCCACATTTTCTCAACTTGATCAATTGAAGTTGAATTATCAGCATCAGTAAAAACCCTATATTCTCCCTTAGCTTCAAATATCCCCTCTTTTACTCCAAAACCCTTGCCCAGCCGTTGCTTGAACTCAAGGACTTTTAAGTTATTAATCTCTGGAATCAAATCCCTTGTTACTTCAACTGTCTTGTCGCTTGAACCATCGCTTACTACAATAATTTCAGAAGTATATGTTTGCCTTTTCAAATAGTTATTGATTTCTCGCAAAGTTTTTGGCAGTCTTTTTTCTTCATTATAAGCAGGAATGATTACTGAGAGGTGAACCCTTTTTTGATTTTGATTATTCATTGTTTTATTATTGCAGCTTACGCTGCATAATTACGGCATTCGGTTGAAAAAGAAAAATAAATTTTTCTTTTTCTCCCTTGCTTGTAATTATAACATAAAAGATGTTAAAATGTTAATAAAGATAAAGAATAAAAAGTGAAGAAAACAAATTTTTAAATCATGGGGATTGGGCGCGGCGAGTCCGCCAAAGGCGGGCGAGAAGGGGGCTTGATTTAAAAATTTTGTTTTCAAAGCTTATTACTTTATGTCTAATCGTCTCACAAATTTAATCGCTGGCCTTCTACTTATTATAGTATTCCTGGTCTGTTTTTTCAGTATGAAAGGCGATTCAGCCACAATGGATGAAATGTCTCATATCCCGGCTGGCTATTCTTATCTAACGCAGAAAGACTTTCGTATTAACCCGGAGCATCCTCCATTGGTAAAAGACCTGGCTGCTCTTCCACTTCTATTTTTAGATCTAAACTTCCCGGAAGACCATAGCTCCTGGGCTGAGGGAACTAATGAACAATGGACGTATGGTTCTCAATTCCTATACTATTCAGGAAATAATCCTGATCAGATTATATTTTGGGCCAGAATCCCAATGATTCTGCTTTTATTATTCTTAGGCTGGTTCATATTCCGCTGGACAAAAGAATTAGCAGGAAACAAAATTGCTCTTTTAGTATTAACTCTATTTTCTTTCTCCCCTACTTTCTTAGCCCATGGAAGATTGGTAACTACTGATGTTGCTGCAGCTTTGGGAGTGGTTATGGCTTCATATTTCTGGATAAAATTCCTAAGAAGCCCGACAAAAAAGAATATAATCTTTGCAGGCCTGATATTTGGAGTATCAATGCTTTTAAAGTTTTCTTTAGTTCTGGTTATCCCTCTCTTTGGCATAATCACTGTAATTTATGCTTGGTTGAACCCCGTTAGAGGTTATAAAGGCAAAATGGGAGCACAAAGCGAAAAAACCTCTAACGGGGTGAAATTCCAAGAAAAAGACTTTAAACAACGTTTCTTAGAAGTTTTAAAATACATTGGCATGGCTCTAATTGCAGGAATAATTGGAATGATTCTTATCTGGCCAGTTTATCAATTCCATCTTTTAAATTATCCAGCTGAACGCCAAGTGCGGGATTCTGAGATTACTTTAGCTTCAGGCGGTATAAATATTACAGAAGGTATTTGCATCTGGATGGCTGATAAACCTGGACTAAGACCTTATGGCCATTACTTTCTAGGGCTTCTAATGGCTAGCCAAAGGGTATCTGGAGGCAATACTGTATATTTTCTTAATGAAATTTCAAATAGAGGCTGGTGGTATTATTTCCCTGTTGTTTACCTTTTAAAAGTTCCTTTAGCTTTTCATATTTTATCTTTAATTGCTCTTTTGTATGTATTCTGGCTAATTATAATTAAAAGGCCTTTTTGGCAGAATATCTTTCACCGAATAAAAGAATGGATAAAGAATCATTTTACAGAATTTTCAATGCTGGTGTTTTTGGCAATTTATTGGATCACTTCTATAACCGGAGCTCTTAATATTGGTGTAAGGCATATTTTACCTGTTTTTCCTTTCATATATATATTAGTTGGTTTGGCAATAGCAGCATGGATAAACCCCGTTAGAGATTACAAGAGCGATGAAGAAAGGCAAATCAAACAAATCTCTAACGGGGTAAAAAGAATATCCAGCGCGCTTTGGAAAAAAATAGCAGTTTCTCTAGTTTTAGTGCTTTTGGCCTTTTACATAATCTCTTCTCTCTTAGTTTGGCCCCACTATCTAACCTATTATAATGAAATTGCCAAAGGTCCTAAGAATGGATACAAATATGCAGTGGATTCAAATTATGACTGGGGCCAGGATTTGAAAAGATTAAAAGAATGGGTAGATGAAAATGAGATTGAGAAAATTTATCTTAGTTATTTTGGCGGAGGCAATCCTGAATATTATCTAAAGGAAAAATATGCTCCTTGGTGGGGTGATCGTGATAAAAAAGAACTTCCAGAAGGAAGTTACTTGGCAGTCTCTTTAACATTGCTTCAAGGAGGCAAAGGAACTGCTGTAGCCGGCTTTGACCAATCAACCGGCTATTATCGCTGGCTTGACGATTATGAACCAATAGCTCGAATCGGCAACTCAATATTCATTTATTATATTGACTAATAAGAACCTGCTTGCTTCGCTCGCAAAACCTTGATTCGCTAAGGTATGAATATATATATATATTCTTGAATTAAGTTTCAGGAAAAATGTAGATTTTTTCAAATCTTAAATCAATATATTCAAGATTCTCTCTATTTTCAAGAGAGATTTTTTCTTTTAGCAAAATACCAAACTCTTCTAACTGCCAGTCTAAGTCTCTTTTAGGATTAAAATAGATATTCCAATTTTCCATAGTTTCAACATCTATTCTTTTTTCAGATTTTATCAGAATTTCCTTAATAGGAATCTTTAAATCATTTCTTAATACAGAATTGATTTTTAAGACCTGGTCTAATTGTTCTTTTTGAATAAGGTCTTTCTCGCTTTTAATAATTAACATTTCCAATGGTTTTTCAGGAATCTCTTCAAAAATCACTGCTTCTTTGTCAATAAAGAAATACCCTCCATATTTAGAAATAACAGCAACTGGTTTTCTTTCTTCAATCTGAACTAATAAAGAATCAGGGATATCTCTTTTTATACTTACGCTTGCAATTTGGACATATCTTTTTAAAAGTATTATGTTTATCTTTTTTAAGTCGGCGAGAAAGATATTTTTAGCATTATCTGAAACAATAGTTTTAATCTCTTCAGCAGACGTTTTTTCAGTCCCTGAAATCACTATATTCTTTATTTGAAAAACAGAAGAAAAGATAAAAAAATAGGTCAAACCCGATAAGATAATAAAAAATAAAAGACCTAGCCAAAAAAACTTATTCTTAAAGATATTAAAAACAGATCTTTTCTTTCTAGTCCTAAATGATTTTTTGTATCTATGCTTCATGAATCTTCAAGTGTTTTAGATACATACATTTTGCACTCCAGATCTAAGGACTTGATTAGGAGTTTTGCCATTTAATCCGCAGTGTTTGGTATCATTGTAAGTCATATTCCATAGTCTTAATTTGTATCTTAATTCTTCGAATGAATTAAA
>JAUWYA010000032.1 GCA_030616085.1 Candidatus Nealsoniibacteriota bacterium
CCTGGATTTCATAAGTACGTATCGGTCTGAACTGGCTAAAGAAATTGCCCGAGAAGTTTTGGAGATGGTTACGGCTGCTATGTAAGCAAACAAAGGCTACTAACGACCCGCCTATAAGAGGTCGTTTTTTTCTTCAAACTACTGCCATTTCTTTGAAATTAAGAAACACTAAATTATTCATTTCTTCTCTTATTCCCACCCAATCAAAAGTTCTGAACGTATCCCATAGGGGGAGCCACGATTAGAGGGTTAATAGCACTCTTTTATTGAACTCACTCCCAAAACACTTGACATAGAGATTTTAAAATGTTATAGTTGAGGATTAAAGTTCGTGGTCTTTGAAAACTAAAAATAGAATTGATATTCAGAATATTCAGAAGGAGATATATCATGTGGAACAAAAGTGTTGCTCAGTGGTTAGAAGAAAATTACTCAGATTATGATCGCAGTTTGACGGTTGGTTTAGATAAAAAAGGACCGGAGAAAGAAATGATAAAGGCTTACGAGGCATTTGATATTGAGATGCCTCCTTATAGCTACAAACGTTATGGGTATGCCTTAAGTCATCTCGCAGCTCAAACGTTTGCTCATTGGACCGGCGCATTGAAACTAGATTTCAGTGCCAGGTTGACCAATTGTGGCATGGCAGCAATTTCAACAGTTTTTACTGTTATGGGAAAACGTTCTATAGATTTTGCAAGCAGTGTTTTATATCCAGAAACAAAGAATCTTTTATCTCGTCATCTTGTTTATTACGGAAAAGATGATTTATTGGCAAGCGTTTTAGCATGGGGTAAGCATTCGATCTTTTTGGAGTCAGTTGGAAATGGTTTAGGAATGCCAGTTTTTGATATAAAGGAGGCATTTCTGGAAGCATGGGAAAAAGATGTTATTGTTGTTTTAGATAATACTCTTTTGACCTGTTGTCTTCTTAATCCTTTTGAAATCTATAAGAAGATTCGAGAAGACAGAGGATGTCCGAAAATGCAGCTTATCTATGTTGAATCACTTTCTAAGCATTACCATGCTGTTGATAGTGATTTAGTTACAGCGGGAATTATTGTAGGTCCGAATGACTTTATCAAAAAAGTTGATAAAGTGATAATGCGTAATGGTGTATATCTACAATTTCCTTGTCTTGAAAAGCTTCCATTTGATCTTTTTGCTGCTTGCAGTAATATTATGCCTCAATTGTGCAAAAACGCAAAAGCTGTAGCAGAGTTCTTAAGAAACCATTCGGAGGTGAAAGAAGTTTTTTATCCCGATCTTCCTAATGGTGCTGGCGGACTTCTTTACTTTGTTGTAGAGGACGGCAAAGCTGACAAAGTGATTCCTCTTTTTGAAAGTGAATTCGGTGCCTATATGGGTTCTTTTGGACATCCGAATACCAGTTGGGTTCCTTTTGGTAAACTTGTTGAAGGTAACCCAAAAGGATTAATCCGATTAGCGGTTGGTTATCGAGAAGAACCTCAAGACATCATTAGCAGATTGAAAGATGTACTGCGTTAATTCAATTCTCAATAGGAGCAAAGCAAAATGCTATGCTCCTTTTTTATTGACATAAGTATAAAAAAGTGATAAACTAAGAAAGTAAATATATGTCAAATATTCAACCATGGAAGGTAGCTGAGAAGAGAGGGAAAAAAGAGAATCGTGTTCCTCCTTTTGCACCTTCTGAAAATGAACAAGAATTTTATAAAAAATATCTTAAATCAGTTTCTGAGGATAAAGAATTACCCAAGAGCGCTTTAATATTAGGGGCAACGCCAGAGGTTCGTGATGCAGCTATTGAATTAGGAGCTGAAAGTACTGCTGTAGATATTAGCCGGGAAATGATGGATAAGTTTTCTAGTTTAATGGAATATAACGGTCACTCATTAGATAAGCAAATTGTTAATAATTGGCTAGAGATGGATTTCCCAGAATCATATTTTGGCATTGTAATCGGCGATGCTTCTTTTAACAATTTAACTTCAAAGAAGCATAATTTACAACTGCTTGAAATATGTTCTAGAATTATAGCAAAACAAGGATTCTTGATACTAAGGCAGGTAATATATCCAAAAGAAAATAAAGGGTATAACGATGTTTTAAAATTAGTTAAAGATTTCCGCAATAAAAAAATAGGCTGGAGAGATTTTTACATTGAGCTGCGTTTTAATATATTTAGAGATAAAGTATATGACGAAGAAACTTTTCAATATGACGGCAAGAAAAACTATGAATTAATAGAAGAATTATATAACAAAAATATAATAAACGAAAAAGAACAGGCATTAGTTAATAGATTTAGAAATGATGTAACTAATACGTTTTATCCAGAAGAGGAATTTATTAAAATGATTGAAGAGCAGGGTTTTAAACAGCTTGAGGATTTTCATGATAAACCATATAAATTTTTTGATTATCTTTTTATGATGGTTTTTCAAAAGAAGTAGTGCTTAGTTCGAGAAACCGAGAGGCATTAAAAGTCGCCAAAAGGGCGATTTTTTGATAGAATAAATAAAAGGTCCCAACATAACTAATAAAAGTAAAAGAAGAAAAAAATGGGCATAGGATGGCATAACAAAAAAAGGCTTGAAAAAAAGTTAAAAAAAAGAAGAATAAAAAGGAAAAAATCAAAGAAAAAGTGAAAAATAAGAAAAGTATGTTATAGTATATATTATGATTATTGTCTCTTTAGTCGTTTCAATTGCTACCTTTCTGATTGAGCTTTTTACAAGGAGCAGGAATATTGTTCTTGTCTCTTACGGTATTATTGTACCGTTATTGATTTTTCTGCCCCGTTTTTTTTATGACTTTGACGCAAAGATTAAAGAAGTTGTTACAAATGAATGGATTAAAAAGATTGAATACTTTAGTTTCTTTATAATCATCTTAAACGCTCCTGCCAGTTTAATCCTTCATGATCTTGGTTTTCAATATGATAGATTTCTTCATTTTAGTGCGCCTTTTTTTGCTTTAATAGTCTTTTTATTGCTTTGGCTGCCTGTTATGAAGATAAATGGAGAGGAGATTAAAAAAAGAAAACTACTAATTTGTCTTTTTCTAGTTTTATTTGCTTCTCTTTTTCTTTGGGAAATATTGCAGCATAATATTGATCAATTGTTTGGCACAAAGCTGTTCTTTGACACAAAGCAAGAAATAGAGGTTGATGTTTTGGAAGACATCTTGTTCGGAGCATGCGGACTGCTTATTGCTATACTTTATGCTAATCGTTCTTTTAAAAAGCTCTTACTTTTATTAAAATAATCTGATTGACATAGTTATAAAGATTGTGTAATATATTAAATTAAGTTGTTCTTTTAAAAAACGAAATAAACGAAAACTATAAAGAAAGGAAACGCAATGATTAATATAAGTGGGAAAGAAAAAAGAAAAATGATTATGTGGTCTTGTATTTTTGGTTTTTTAATTGCTCAGATTTTTTCATTCTTCTTCTATTTATTATTACCTTCTTCGTGGTGTTTAGGAAAGAAAGATTTTTTTATCATTGATTTAGTCTTAATAATAGTATTTTCTGTTATTATTAAGATTCTTATTTTTTTTGGTTTGAAATTCAGTTTATCGATTAGAATCAATCAATGAGATTATTATCTATTAAGCTGTTCTTGAAATCAAGAGCGGCTTTTTTATTTTTTCTACTCAGTTAGTCTTTCTTTAGTTCAATAAGTAAGTGCAACACTTTAATAAAATAATGTATTATTAAAGTGTTATGAAATACAAACATTTTACGGTTGAGGAAAGAGAGAGAATACAGGAGATGTTGTGGCAAAAAACCTCAATCAGAACTATTGCTGCAGCATTAAATCGTTCAGCTTCTTCTGTATCCAGGGAAATCAAGAAAAACATAGCTTGTTTACCAAGACGAAGATATATCTCTGGAACAGCTCATAAAAGA
>JAUWYA010000012.1 GCA_030616085.1 Candidatus Nealsoniibacteriota bacterium
TACTTTGTACGTTCTGTCGGGCAATACCTAACAAAGGAACAAATCCAGAAATACATCCAAAAACAGAGCAAGCCGAGGCAGATGAGGATATAAGCAAGCCCCGATGCTCGGCATCGGGGTAATTCCTTAGCCCTTGACAAAGTTCCTTGATAGGAGTTTAATGTATTAGAGACAAGATGGTCTTGTTTCAAAGCGTAAAGCTCTTTAAAAATCTAAAAGAAAGGAGATAAAAATGAGCAAGAGCGTAATTAACATTATTTTAATTGTTGTGTTTTGTGGTTTAACGATTGTCAGCGGACTAGCTTGGATTAACAACATCTCTATAGCAGCAGAATGGTACAGAGATCTTGAAGAAGGAAAAATCTACAAGATTGTTAGTGACGAAAGCGAACTTAAAAAAGCTGAAGATCAGAACATTGAAGCGAAAATTTACCATGGTCCCATGCCGCAGTTAGCTAGAGTGTCTTCAGTAGATATTTCTACTGTGACTACTTTTATTCCTTTTTTAGGGTTCTTGTTGGTGACTATAGCTTTGATTAAAATTACATTTTGGGGCTTTGTCACCCCAAAAATAATATCTGAACATTTCCCTTTCTTCCGTCACTACGACCGGAGAATGGTTATTCTGGGACTTGCAGGAACCTTTTGGGGGATTATTATGTTAGGATATTATCCAGTAAAAGTTGAAATGTCTCACCTTATGCTTTGCATCCATACAGCCATGTTTTCAACTTTAGTGGCTGTTCTGTGGGTTTTCTTCATTGCTATGCCGTGCAGAGAAGTTATGGTTTGGTGGCTTGAAAAGTGCACTGGCTTGAAAGTTGGCCTTGAGAAAGATATTACAGCTGCTTTTGAAGAATTCGGAAAAACTTCTACAGAAGTAGCTCATTCTCTAAAGGCGAGCAAAGAAGAGATAAATTCCTTTAAGGATCAGATGTCTAAAGCCAAGATGGAACTTAAGGAAACCTTTAAGATCTTGAATCTTTTCAGGGAGAAAACCGGTGTTGATGTCTTAGAGTCTTTGGAAGAAACTTATAAGAATGTAGGTGCATCTTTGGAAAAAATAACCAAGGGCTTGGAAAGTCAGGAGCGATTCCAAAAACAAGTTGTTGAGCAGCAGCAGGGATTAATTGAGCAGAATCAAGGAGTTATTAATCAATACCGAGAAGAACTTCTTAAAAACACAGAACAGCGAGAAGAGGCTGAAAAAAGGGAAAGAACTTTGATTCAGCAGAATTCAGCTCTTGTCGTTCAGTTAGATCAGGTAAAGTCTGCATTTAAAGATCTATCGAGGATCTTTGAATAGATTTGAAAGAAAGGCGGTGATAATAATGAAGAAAAGAGGATTGAAAATGGAACAGCTTTCTTTGCTCTCTAAAGGAGCAGTGCCTGAAGAGGAAATTAGTGTAGACGAGATACTTGGCTGGCTGCTTAATATTACAGTTGGCCTACTCATGGTTTTTATGATAGCTAGTTTCCTTTTCAGAACAGACCTTCAGGATGCGCTTGATTCAGCCAAAGAACAATTAGGAGTTCTCGGAGGAAAGTATGGCTACATAATTAATACTGAAGAAGGTGAAATCTTTGAGGATTTAGAGAAAGCATTGATGGATCTTCAAAGACAAAAACTTCTTTTAGGTTTAGAACAAGTTCTCTCCGATGTCCGTAACAGTTTTGGCTTGACTCATTTTGGTACAACAAATGAGGAAGGAGAAAGGGAATATCTTTTAAGTGATATTCTTTCTCAGGGCAAAGTAATCAATGAACGTTTTAAAAGAGGCTGTGTTTTGGCAAACCAAGCTTTCTTAGATCAACAGCAAATGAAAAGAGATTTGAAGAGCCGGGTGCTTTTGAAAAAAGGCATGGTCTTAAACAAATCTTCAGTAGAGCCCTCGCTTGTTGAGAATCCAGAGGTTGTAACCGGAGAAAATGCTCAGTGGCTCTCAGACCAAATCAGCAGCCAGGTAAAAGCAATTTATGCTGATTGCTGTATTATGCAGAGAACAGCCCTTGCTTATTTGATGGAGCATCAAGAGCATATTTTGATGGACGTCGACCTTAACAAGCAGTTAGAGCGGGTCTTAGAGGAAGCATCAGAACAAGAAAAACTAAGACGAATTTCCGAATTTGGTCAGAGACATTACCAGCATGTAAAATCACTTTTTGGTAAACAGAATGTACCGTTATTAGATGGTGTTTAAGAAAGGAAGGTGCAAAATGGAACGCACAAGAAAAAAATTGATTATTGTCGTGGTAGTTGTGTTCGTGAACGTCCTGCTCTTTGGGAAATTTTGCCTAGGGAACAGGGATCAGTTTTCTGCTGAGAAAATAAATGCTCGGATTTCTGCCAAAGCGTTTATTGCTGGAGTTCAAAAAAGAGCAAAAAATCGTCTGGTTGACCCCAGTCAATTAAGCCAGAAAATGATTAATAATCTCAGTAAGTACCAAGATCGAGCAAAGACTTGGAGTATCGTTCAACAAGAAGAAAAAAATGATGATCTTCTTAAATGGTATAGAAAAGAAATAACCCTTATTCTGCAAGGACTTAATCAGAAGAAACCAGAAGGCGTTGATAATTTCTTCACTGAAGAGGAAAAAGAAGAGTTTTTCAAATGCCCAGATGAAGTGATTAAAGCCTATTTAAGCAGAAATTTCGGCAAGAACGCTGCTGATAAAACATCAGTTTTCGGCAAAGCAAGAAAAAGCGCCTGTGATCTTCAACTGAACAAATTAGTAAAAGATGTTTATCCTACAGAGAAAGAAGTTGACTATGCTTTAACGCAGAACAGGATTAGCGCTTTACGCAGTACAATTCTCGGAAGACTTGTTAAAAGGCAGAAAGGGCCTGTTTTTTCAGAAAATGTAGCTGTTTTAAGCACTAGCTTTATTGATCCTATGCTTAATGACGCCAAGAGTCAGTTTAAGAAACAGGGTTCTATTGTTTCTAATTCTTCGGGCTCTAGCTACGTTGTGCCAGAAGATATTGCCAGTTCCATTAAAAATGAGATTGCTCAGTATCAGAAAGGCCTGAAAAAGGAAAAACAGAGGAAAACAATAACAAAAGTTTACAGTATTTTCCCTTCAGTTGAAAGCAAAGTTTCTGTTAAATCCAGGGAAATTGCTATTAGCAAGTTCCGTGATTCTGTATCCAGTACGACTCTATCAATTGACCAGAATGCTTTTAAGAAAATGATTAAAGCTAATCTATCCAATCATGCTGACAAGGATAAGAGCTGGAACAGCTGTTTTGCATCTTTTCATAATGTCATGGCTAATAAAGCTGTTGATATTCACACGGCAAAAGCCGGAGAAAAGAAAAGAGCTGCTTTCCGTAAGTTTCTGTCTTCTCTTATCTTTAACAGCGATAAATCTTGCAAGGATGCTGTTAACAAATTGGTTGAAAGAAGCTTGAAAAAAGGATTTGAAAGCATAAGGAAGGAGATTAGCCAAGAGCAGTTCAAGGAGTTTTTTAAACCCTTGGAGGACAATACCTGGAATCCTTCAGAGAACGAGATTGATAAGTGGTACAACAGATCACTTAATATTTCTGAACCTTTAAAAATACCTGGTGTTTCCTCAAAATCCTTTGATCCAAGCACTCTTTTCAAAGAAACCGTTGAGATGGTACGTAGGGCAGAAGAATCTGCTATTCGCAAAGGCCTTAATGTTTTAAAAGGTCAGATGAGCGCCATAGAGAAGCTTGAATCACAGATGAAAAGAGAAGTTCAAACAATGACTAGTCCTACTATAGAGAAAGTAATTCAATCCTATACTGAGAAGCTAAAAAAGGATTATCCAAATCTTTTCAAAAGGGCTCAAGACGATATCAGAAGACGAGCCAGAGATATCTTGGAAGCTGAGGTTAAACGTAAAGCTGATGCTGCCAAAGCTAGAGCCCGAGACCAGCTTAAAGATAAGGGCAGATCTGACACGCTTAGCATCGGTCCTGGGGCTGAAGGTGGGAAGGAGCAAGAAGGCGGTAGCGAAAAATCAGGACAAACTCCTGGCGGCGGTGGTTCTGGAACTGATGGCGGCATTGGCCCGGGAAAAGGTCCTGGAAAACAGCAAGAAGAATTGGGCGATGAAATGCCAGATGTTATTCTTGATTTTGGCCATGAAAGCGGAAGAACTTATGCTGACATAATGTTTCCGAAAGAGTCAAAAGATAAGATTAGACTTTTTATGGATCTTAATGTCAACCTTAATTCGTCTAATATAGTTATGGCTCGGAAGCTTTTTGCCGGTTGGATTAGAGACGCCATCAAAAGAAGCAAGAAAGATCAGCAAGAGATAAATCTTTATGTTTTTGCTAGAGTTTTTCAAGGCAATTTCGTGCTTTACAGAATGGTTTATTATTTCAGAGAATGTTTGATAGGAGCTTTAGAAGACGTCAATGATAAGAAGGTAAAGATTCATTGGCATGACAAGCTTTTTGATGCTCCCGATGATATTAAAAAATATAGGGGCAGACCTATTTTGCCGCCTAAATTTAATAAAAAGACTATGCCAAGATTATGGGTATAATCTTCAAGTCCTGCCAATGCGGGACTTTTTTCTTGACAAAAAGATTGATAAGGTTTTAAATGCAATAGAGGCAAGAGAATCTTGTCTTGAGTACTTTAATAATTGAAAGGGGACAGAAATGAATAAAAGAACATTTTTACTAATACTGATAGTTTTTTTGATTAAGGAAGTTAGGGCAGATAATTCTGACCCAGTAGTCAGGATTAAAAAGCCGAGAAATTATTCAAAGTTTGAGCCAGAGGAGGAAATTCCATTTGAGGCAAAAGTAACTGATCTTGAAGACGGGGACTTGTCAGGTGAAGCTCTTATTTGGACTTCTGATATGGACGGCCGTATTGGCCAGGGCAATTCTTTCAGCGCTGTGCTTTCTCAAGGTTCCCACATTGTTATATTAACAGCAATTGATTCAGGACGTTCTGTGACCAGGGCTTCCATCTTTATTACAGTTGGGATTCCTCCTGAACCAATTGGTAAAATTGAAGGATCAAAAGAAGAGAAACCCGAACCTAAAGAACCTAAGATCGAAATATTTAAACCAAAGGAAGAAGGAATACCTTCTGTTGTATTCCTTTTCGTGCCACCGTTCGGTAGCTTTAAAGATTTGGAAGGTCAAATGCTCAATGTTGATCCTAATAAGTTTACTGTTGCTGTTTACATTATGAAAGACGGTGTTTGGTGGAGCAAGTCAGCGATCAAAACCAATAAAGATGGAAAGTGGTCTTGTGATATTGTTACAACTGAGAATGATGAGCTAGCGATTAAAATTATTGTTTATCTTATTCCTATTGATTACTAGCCGCCTTTAGCTTCTGGTGAATTCTGGATTCTTAAAGAGATAGAGGAAAAATGTTTGGCTAAGATAGAAGTAACCCGGAAGATAAGATCCAAGGCAGAAATCCAGGAAATCCGCAAAAAACCAGTACTTAAAGCTTCTGACCGGTCAACTAAGATCAGAATGAAAGAGCAAAAGACAGTAAAAAAAGCTACCACTACCGAAAATTTTATCCCCGGTACCTATAACCCAAGATTACTTATGCCACTAGCTCTTGGAAATAGCTGGACCTACTATTGGAAAAGTGCTGCTATGTCGACCTTAAAAGAAGTAAAATCCAAAGATAAGCCAATTTTTAAAGGTCTAAAGTGGTACTCATTTGGTGGAAAGAGTGTGCTGGCCAGACGCTATGGCTATAAAGCAAAAGCTCATAAGGAAACTTACACCATTGTCCGACAGGATGGCGATCACTATTTCTTTACTATTTCTATTGATCCCAAGGTACCCCCAGAACAGATACGCGATGGCAGATTTGAAGATTCTGTTGAGAATTGCTGGACCTGGTGGGACCGTAATGGTTCAATGGGAATGACCGAATCCATAAAACGGAATTGGGGTATCCATAGAGATTATCTTCTTGGCAAACAAGCTGAATTGCCAGATGATTTTCCGGCAGATCACCGCAACGCTATTCACATTGAGTTTAGAGAAGGTGAGTGGGGCGATAGTTGGTTGGAATTTGCTTATTACAAAAATCCCTGCAGATATGTATACAAAACCATGGGTAATGAAGTTAAGGTAGCTGCTGGAACATTCAAAAACTGTATTGAAGTGATTGAGAAGGTTCATAAGGATGCCAAAGACAAAAGCCCCCTGGCCTGGGAGACCCATATATTCTGGGCTCCTGAGGTAGGCAAAGTCTGGGAATACCAGAGGCTTGCTGATGGTACCGTAACCTATGAGCTGGAACTCCTAAAATTTGTTCCAGCCAAAGAGAAAAAATAGGCAAAATAGGTGCCAGATTTATTTTCTGGCACCTCTTTTTTTTGCTTGACAAAACATTGGTAAGATATATGCTATAAAAAAGAGATAAGGCGGTCTTATCTTAAGATTAAGAACCTTTAAAATTAGAAGGGAAAGAAAATGCAAAAGAGAATTTTTTTAATGACTGTTACGATAGTATTAGTTTTGAATTATTTTGTTCCTGTTGGACATGGAGAAGAATCTGTGCCTGCAATTGGCCTTACTTATGTGCCAAGATATGGGAGTTTTGAGGATTTAAGGGGAAACGTATTAAATGCTGACCCCAATGATTTTGTTGTCGCTGTTTATATTAGAGTAGATGGTCTTTGGTGGAGTAAACCTTATCGAGATAGTCCAGTAACAAGAATCAACAGTGATGGAATCTGGGTTTGTGATATTACAACTGGCGGTATTGACGAGACCGCCACCAGCATTGTTGCTTATCTTATTCCAACTGATTACAAGCCTTTTTTGGTTTCAGGCAATTTCCAGCTTCCTCAAGATCTGGAAGAGAAAGCTTTAGCAAAGGCAGGGGCAGGACGGGAGGTATTAGGTAAAGTATCTATAATACCTAGACTTGAAGCAGAGTCCAAGATAGATATCAAGGAAAGAGATGTTGATAAACTGAAAGGTGTATGTTACGGGCCTTTTTGGGATAAAGAAAATCCTGATGTGGGCGTATATCCGGATTTCAATGAGTTAGAAGCTGATATCGAATTTATCCCAAAGGTCGCCACAGCAATTAGGACATACGGTTCTACCAATACACTTGGTAATATTCCTGTATTGTGCGAGAAAGTTGGTATAGACTGCTATCTCGGCGCTTGGTTGGGTAAGTATAAAACTGAAAACAGGAAAGAAATTGAAAACCTTATTCAGATTGCCAATAAAGGTTTTAAGCATGTTAAGGCCTTAATTGTAGGCAATGAAGTTCTTCTTAGAAAAGATATGACTGAGGAAGAGCTTCTTGCTTATATCAGGGAAGTAAAAAAGTCAACAACTTTGCCTATTACTATGGCTGATACATGGTCTAGTTGGACTGATCATTGGAGAATTGCCAATGAGGTTGACTTTCTTACTGTTCATATCCATCCCTACTGGGAAGGAATACCAATAGGGGACGCTGCAAGTTATGTTATACAGCGTTGGAATGCTATGAAGAAACGTTTTCCCGACAAAAGAATTGTTATTGGTGAAACAGGATGGCCCTCTAAAGGTAAAACAATAGGTGAAGCCATAGCCAGTCCAGAAAACCAGACAAGATTTTTCAAAGAGTTTACTCAGTTAGCCCAAAAACAGGGGATTGAATATTTCTTTTTTGAGCTTTTTGACGAAAAATGGAAAGATAAGTTTGAAGGTAAAGCTGGGGCTCATTGGGGAATCTATAACTCAGATGGTTCTTTAAAAGAACAACTTAAAAGTTTACTTCCCCAGGAAGCCCATCAAGTTATTGTTCGTCCTGTCAGAGAAGTTCTTAAGACTAGAATTCTTGCCCCGGTTATTATTTACAAAGACGGGGGGTCTGAAGAAAATAAATTCTATCCTTCGGGCTGGATGGGTGATATAGAATGTATTGAATTGGACAAGGCTTGTGAGATAAATCCTCATTCTGGAAAAACTTGTATCAGGATTGATTATAATCCTAGATTGTTTGTTTTTAGAAGATGGTCAGGTATTTACTGGCAGTATCCTTTAAACAACTGGGGTGATTACCCAGGCTATGAATTACTTGGAGCTAACAAGCTTACATTTTGGGCTCGAGGCGAAAAGGGTAAAGAAATGGCAGAGTTTAAATCTGGCGGTCTAAGAGTTTGGCGAAAATCTTATCGTGATTCTTTTGGTCCGGTTTCAACCGGTGTTACGATTCTAACTTCAGAATGGCAGAAATACACTCTTGATTTAAAGAATTGTGATACCAGTAATGTTATCGGTGGATTCTGTTTTACAAGCATGTTCCTAGAGAATCCTAATGGCTGTACCATTTACTTAGATGATATTCAATTTGAACCTTAAAATAAAAACCCCTATTGGCGTCATCCAATAGGAGTTTATTTATTATAATTATGGAGTTAATTCTTCTGAGACGTAAAGATTTTCTTCAGATAAGATATATAGTTTTTTTCTGCTCCAGAAGATCTTTGGCTCTTTGAACTCAGCCAGGTCAACAATATTTATTTTATCTCGGTCGTCTATTTCAACGACTTTTATTCTATCTCCAACATTAAAGATTAAATAATGGCCTGTATACCAGAAAAGATTATCAATTTTCTCTGAGAAACGGGTTATAAATAGTTTTTCTCCAGCTTCTTTTTGAGACTGATCGTGTTTCTTTTCTAAGAATAAAACCGAAATTTCATAATTATTGAAATAAGCCATTTTCTTAAGATCGGGAGAGGCTTTAAAATCTTTAATTGATTCAAAGAATTTCTCAAAGGATTTCTTATTTTCATCAAAGATATATAAGATATTATTTTCTTGAAGAAAGACATAAGAATCAAGAACTGTGATTTCATATTCTGTTTCTTCTTTTATTGGAAAAGGAATTATATTCAATTTTTCTTCTTGATTAAAAGAGAGCTTGTTTTTAAAAACAAAACCCGAAGCATCAAGATAATAAGCATTATTATGAAAGATTGTGAAAGTAACAATGTTTTCTAAAATAGGGGATGAGATCTCCTTGGTAGATAGATTTACTTCGCTTAATTCTTTTTCTTTAAAGATGAGTAGCTTTTGAGAATTTTTAGGAAAGAAATAAACTTCTTCAGAAGAACTTAAAAAATCAAGGGAAGATAAAACTGCAGGAGATTCATCTATTTCTAAAAGATAATAATTAATCTTTTCTTTTACCCCTATTTCCAATAAAACTTTGTTTGAATCAGCAGAGAACTTTAAATCAAACAACTGAACCCCGTTAGAGATACTTCTAGCTTCTGTTTCTTCACTGTTTTTGGAATCTCTAACGGGGTGAACTTCATTTTTAGAGATATCATCTTCATCGATTAGATGACTTTTGACATTTTTGTCTATCTCAAAGAGCTTTAAAGACCAGCCAGGATTTTTCAAAATTATCTTTTTTCCATTTGGAGAAAAGAAAAAATCATTTACTTCGTTTGTTATTATTGTGAAGTTTGGATTTTCTGGAATTAAAACAATGTTCTTTGCTTCAGTAACTTCTCTTTTTTTTATTTCTAATGTTTTTTCCCATGTATGAAATCCTTCTTTTTTAATCTCCACTTTATATTCTTTAGATAAGAGATTTTCAATAAGTATTGAGCCAAAAAAGAAGTCGGTTTTCTCCTTTAGCTCGCCATCAAGATAAACCTGGACGCTTCTGGGCCAAACTTTGAAATAGAAAATTCCAGGCTGAGTTATTTTTCTCGTTTTCCAATCAAAACGCCAACCCATAGAGTAAAAAACAGTTAAGGTGGCGATGATTAAAAAGGAAATTAACAAAGATAAAAATAAAATAGTCCGAGTTCTATAAGTCATAAATGTTTTTTAATTTTACCCCGTTAGAGATTATAAGGCAATGATAAAACACAAGACAAACAAATCTCTAACGGGGTTTACCTTAATTCTGAAGGCTTGCCAAGTTTGGGAATTTGGATTAATATAGGAGTATGGAAGAGAAATTTGTTATTCAAGGAGGAAATCCTTTAAAAGGAGAAGTTGAAATAAGAGGAGCAAAAAATGCTGCCTTTCCTATATTAACAGCTTCTCTTTTAACTAAAGAAACTTGTGTTATTGATAACATTCCTTTGATTGAGGATGTTTTTAAAATGATAAAAATCCTTGAAGAAATGGGGGCTAAAGTTTCTTGGACAGGGAAAAGGAAGATTGAAATAAATTCTTCAAAAGTTAGGCCTTCAAAAATTCCTTTTAATCTTGTAGGATGTTTTAGAGGATCTATTTTGCTTTTAGGAGGATTGTTGGCTGGTTTTAATAAAGTAAAAATTCCTTCTCCTGGTGGATGTATTATCGGAGCAAGGCCTATTGATACACATTTAGATGCTTTTGAGCAGGCAGGGGTTAGAGTTTTTCCAGATGGCAGGTTTTATCGTTTTGAAAAGAGAAAACAAGATAAATCTTTAGAAATTGTTCTTAAAGAAATTAGTGTTACAGCAACGGAAAATATGCTTTTGTTTGCTGCTGCTAATCCTAAGAAAACGATTATTAAAATAGCTGATCAGGATTATCAAGTTCAAGATCTGATTAAAGTTCTTGAGAAAATGGGCGCTGAAATTAAATGTTCAAAGATCAGAGAATTAGAAATCTTTGGGAAGAAAAGATTAAAAGGATTTAAACATACTATAATGTATGATCCTATTGAAGCAGGCACTTTTATTATCGCAACATTGGCAACAAAGGGAAGGGTAGTGATTAAAAACGCTGAATTATCATTTCTTAGTTTATTTTTAAAAAGATTAAAGGACTTTGGGGCTAATTTTAGAATTATAGATTCAAAAACTATTAAAGTTTTACCTTCAAAAAAGCTTAAGATTGATAAAATTCAGAGTTTGCCTTATCCTGGAATTCATTCTGACCTACAGCCTGAGTTGGGCGTATTGGCAACTCAGACAAAAGGCGCTACAATGATACACGATCCTTTATTTGACGGCAGATTAAGGTATCTTAATGAATTAAATAAAATGGGAGCTGACATTATATTCTGTGATCCTCATAGAGCTATTGTTTATGGTCCAAACCAACTTCAGGGAATTGAGATGCCTAGTTCGGATCTTAGAGCTGGAGCAGCAATGATTATCGCCGGACTTATTGCAAAAGGAACAACTATTATTCATAATGTTTATCAGATTGATAGAGGGTATGAAAAAATTGAGCAACGTTTACAGCGGTTAGGGGCGGACATAAAGAGAAGAGTTGGGTCTTAATATTAATTATCTATGTTTATTAAGAAAATTGGCATTGATTTAGGAACCTGCAATTCAGTGGTTTTTACTCCTCAAAAAGGAGTGGTTTTAACCGAGCCTTCAGTAGTAGCAGTTACTCTTGCTGAAAATAAAATTCTGGCTGTAGGTCAGGAAGCAAAAGAAATGACCGGCAGGACTCCTGATACTATTAGGATTTATAGGCCATTAAGGGATGGTGTAATTGCTGATTATCGTGTTACTGAAGCAATGCTGAGGTATTTTGTCAGGAAAGTAGTCAAAACTTTTAGGTTTTTAAAACCAGAACTTTTAATTGGAGTGCCAGCTGGCATTACTTCTACTGAGAAAAGGGCAGTGATTGAAGCTGGGATGGCAGCTGGAGCCAAAGGAGTTTATGTGGCTAAAGAGCCAATTTTAGCTGCAATTGGGGCTGGTATCCCTATTAATTCTTGTTCAGGCCATATGATTGTTGATATTGGCGGGGGGACTTCGGAAGTAGCTGTGATTTCTCTTGGCGGAATAGTAACTGCTCATTCACTTAGAGTAGCTGGAGATAAAATGGATCAGGCAATTTCTAATTATATCAAGAAGAAATATAACTTGGCTATTGGTGAGCAGACAGCTGAAGAGATAAAGATAAAAATTGGAACAGCTTTATCAGAAAAGGAAGAGAAAAAAATAGAGATCAGAGGCCGGGATTTAATTTCTGGATTGCCTCAAAACATTAAAATTAGCTCTAATGAAGTTTGCGAAGCAATTTCTGAGCGACTTGATGAAATTGTTCAGATAGTTAAAACGGTTTTAAGAGAGACCCCGCCTGAACTTTCAGCTGATATTATGGATAAAGGAATGATTCTTTCAGGCGGAGGTGCATTAGTCAGAAACATTGATGAACTTATTGCTCGAGCTACTGGAGTGCCTTGTTTTTTAGCTGAAGATCCATTGCTTTGCGTAGCCAAAGGAACTGGAAAAGTGCTGGAAAATCTTGAAGCATATAAAAAGAGCATAATGGTTAAAAAATAACATGAATGGCCATCAGAAACAGTGGCAATTTTTAAAAAAGTCAGCAGAACTTGGGCGGCTTCCTCACGCCCTTTTGTTTTATGGCCAGAAAGGATTAGGAAAAAAAGCATTAGCAATTGAGTTTTCCAAGTTTCTTGTCAAAGAAATAAGTCCTCCCGATTTTATTTTAATTGAACCCCAGGGAAAAGAAATCCAGATTGCTCAAATACGAAGCCTTATACAAGGACTTTATCTTAAGCCGTATCTGGCTGATTTTAAGATTGCAGTTTTGAATAAAGCTCATTTGATGACTCAAGAATCCCAAAACTGCTTTTTAAAGTTTCTTGAAGAGCCAACAGATAAAACATATTTAATTTTAATAACAGAATATCCTGCAATGCTTTTACCGACTATTCTTTCTCGGGTTCAGAAGATTAGATTTTTTCCAGAAAAGGGTTTTGAAGATGAAGAGAACAAAGAACTTATTTCAGACTTGATTAAGATAAGTGAATCTGACTTGGCATTTCGTTTTAAGTATGCCAAAGATGTTCCAACAGAGAATTTGAAAGAAATTTTAGATACTTGGTTGAGATATTTCAGAAAGATATTCATTAATAGATTAAGCGGGCAGGAAGTAAAAGATTTCAATGCATACTCTTTATCTAAAATAAAAGAAATTATCAGGCATATTCAATCAACAAAATTTTTGCTTTCAACAACAAATGTTAATCCCAAATTAGCTTTAGAAATATTATTGATGAAAATTTGACAAGATAGAGGAGACATGATAATCTTTAGAATTGTAATGCAATTTAACAATTCAATTTAATTGGAAGGAAATGATTATGTTACTGATAACTGTTATTGGTTTGTCTCATGAAATGAAAGGGAGAGATTTTGTAAATTTGGAGGAAAACATCGTAGAGACTATTGATGGTGCGTTTGGAGAAAAAAAGATAGACAAAGAGAAAATAAAAGTCTTTATTCCTTGGAGTAGAGTAGAGCCGAGCTGGAAAGGAGAAGTGATTTTTATTTATCTTTCCGGCTTTTATACCCAATGGATGCTGTCTGGATCTTGGCCGGACAAAGAAATCGGTGATTTAATTACTAAAGCGATAAAGATATCAGCAAAAAAGTGTCTAAGAGCGTTTAACGAGAATGTAGCAATCCAATGCTCTATTTTGAACGAATCGTGCATTGTTAATGGATGAAAAAATCCAAACAAGGATTATATAGCTCTGCAAGTTTATTAGCAGGGCTTTTTTCTTGCTCTTATAATCTAATTTTGTTATAGTAAAGATAATAAATAATTTTATGGAAGATTATAAAGATATTATTGAGAAAATTGAGCCGGAGATGGAAAAGGTCATTAGTTTTTTAGAAAGGGAGTTGGCTAAAATTAGAACTGGCAGGGCTTCAGCTTCTTTGGTTGAAGACATAATTGTTGAATGCTTTAATCAGAAATTTCCTTTAAAACAATTAGCAGCAATATCTTCTCCAGGTCCTAAACAGATTGTTGTTCAACCCTGGGATAAGTCATATATTGAGCCAATTGAGAAAGCGATTTCTCGGTCAAGCTTAGGAGCAGCTCCAATTGTTGATAAAGATTTAATTCGTATTTCTTTGCCGCCTTTAAGCGATGAATATAGGGCTAGTTTGCTTAGAATTTTGTCAGAAAAACAAGAAGAGGCAAGAAAAACAATAAGGCATTGGAGAGGAGAGGCATGGGAGGAAGTTCAAGAAAAGACAAAAGACGGAGAGATTAGAGAGGATGATAAGTTCAGGGCAAAGGACAAACTTCAGGAATTAGTGGATGGATATAATAAGAAGATTGACGAGATGGGGGAGAGGAAGAAAAAAGAAATTTCACAATAATTGCTCGGGAATATAACTTTCTCGACACGCTCGCTCGTCTGATATGCTCACTCGCTCAGGTCCTCGGCTTGCTAGCCTGCGGAAGGTCTTGAAAGTCATATCCCCTTGCTTAATTTAAAATGGTATTAACAATTATTATTGCATTTATTTCTCTTATTGGACTGATTGTTCTGCATGAATTGGGTCATTTTTTGCTGGCTAAAAAGTTTGGAGTAAAGGTTGAAGAATTTGGGATTGGTTATCCGCCTAGATTGTTTGGAAAGAAAATAGGAGAGACAATTTATTCTTTAAATCTTCTGCCTTTTGGCGCTTTTGTTAAAATTTATGGACAAGAGGAAAGAATAGAAGATTCAAGAAGTTTTAGCGCAAAGCCATTTTATCAAAAGTCCCTTATTATTTTAGGCGGAGTTGCTATTTTCTGGATAGTTTCTGCAATTTTGTTAAGTATTGTTATGGGAATAGGGGTTCCATCAGCAATAAGCGACGAAGAAGCAGGTATTCTGAAAGATCCTAGGGTCCAGATTGCTGCTGTTGCTTCTGAATCGCCAGCTGAAGCAGCTCAACTAAAAATAGGTGATACAATTTCAGGATTAAAGTTTGAAAATGAAGAATTAGAGATTAACAAAGTGGGTGAGATTCAGGAGTTTACCCAAGCCCATAAAGGAGAGGAAGTAATTTTAATAATTCAACGAGGTGATGAGATTTTAAATGTTTCTTTAATTCCTAGAGTTTCTTTTCCTGAAGGAGAAGGTCCTATGGGAATAGTTTTAGTTAGAACAGCTTTAAAATCCTATCCTTGGTATATAGCTCCAGTTGAAGGAGTTAAAGCTACAGGAACTTTAACAGTAGCAGTAGTTAGAGGATGGGGAATGGTTTTCTCAAGCTTATTCCAGGGCAAAGGAGTTCCTCCTGGCGTTGAGATCGGGGGGCCAGTGAGAATTTTTGAACTTTTTGTTGATGTAGGAGCTTTGGGAGCAAGTTATTTCTTGCAGTTTATAGCTTTAATTTCTATTTCTCTTGCTTTAATTAATATTCTGCCAATTCCAGCATTAGACGGCGGCTGGTTCTTGTTTCTTGTTATTGAGAGATTGAAAGGAAAGCCTTTAAACGATAAGATTGTTCAGAAAGTCAGTGCTACTTTCTTTTTCTTGTTAATTGCTTTAATGATTTGGATTACAATAAAAGATATAATAAGGATTTTCTGAAGAAAATCCTAAATTTCTAATTTCTAATTTCTAATTTTTAAAAGATATGTATCAATCAAAACTTTTTTATAAAACATTGAAAAAGGCGCCTAAAAGCGTTGAGGCCGTATCCAGCGCACTTTTAACCAGGGCTGGTTTTATTGATCAGGCTGGGGCTGGGTCTTATTCTTTTCTTCCCTTAGGTCTTAAAGTTTTAAAAAAGATTGAAAACATTATTCGGGAAGAAATGATTGCCATAGAAGGTCAAGAGATTTTGATGCCTGCTTTGACTCCTAAAGAGAATTGGCAAAAAACAGGCCGCTGGGAAAGCTTTGATGTTTTATTTAAATTAAAGGGAAATAATAAAAAAGAGTATGCCTTAGCTCCTACTCATGAAGAGATTATTTCTCCTTTGGCAAAGAAAATTATTCTGTCATATAAAGATCTGCCTTTTTATCTGTTTCAAATCCAGACAAAATTCAGAGATGAGTTGCGGGTCAAGTCAGGCCTTTTAAGAACAAGAGAATTTTTGATGAAAGATCTTTATTCTTTTCATACTAATCAAAGAGATTTAGAAAATTATTATAAGAAAGTAACTAAAGCTTATTTAAATATTTTTAAGAGATGCGGAATTAAGACATACAAAACTTTAGCTTCAGGTGGGAGTTTTTCAAAATACTCTCATGAATATCAGACAATTGCAGAATCAGGCGAAGATATCATATATATCTGTAATAACTGCCAATTAGCAATCAATAGAGAGATAAAGTCAGGGGTTAGAAAATGTCCTGATTGCAATCAATCTAAATTTGATAAGAAGAAGGCTGTAGAGGTAGGTAATATGTTTCAATTAGGGGATAAATATTCATTGCCTTTTGAATTGAAGTTTCAAGATAAAGAGAGCAAAGAAAAATCAGTGATAATGGGCTGTTACGGAATTGGCTTAGGCAGATTAATGGCTGCTGTTGTTGAGAATAGTCATGACAACAAAGGGATTATCTGGCCAAAAGAAGTATCTCCTTTTCAAGTTCATTTGATTCAGATTGGAGACAATAGAAAGGTTAAACAATCAGCTCAGAAAGTATATAAAGATTTACAAAACAAAGGAGTTGAAGTACTATATGATGATAGAGCCGATAAAGCTCCTGGGGAGAAGTTTGCTGAAGCAGATTTAATCGGAATTCCAATTCGGCTGGTTGTGAGCGAAAAAACATTGAAGAATAATTGCGTGGAAATTAAAAAAAGAGAAAAAACAAAAGTTGAATTAGTAAAAATTAACCGTATATCACGTAAAATTTGTTGTCAAAAGTCATAATATCACTGTCGATATCGGATACCGCCAACACTATCAGTGCGACATTTTAGCTGAAAGACGGCAAAAACCTTGACATCTGTCCGACAAGCCCCGATGTTTAGCATCGGGGAAGGATAGGACAAACGAAGCAATGGCGAGGAGGACGTGTTTAATGATATAATGTAAGTAATGACTGTAAAAAGAACATCTCATTCTCTATACGATCTAT
>JAUWYA010000010.1 GCA_030616085.1 Candidatus Nealsoniibacteriota bacterium
AGCATTGTTTTAGTAGCTACCAAGTCAGCAAGAGACAAAGCCAGAATAGCAAAAGGTCTTCAATTCAGCGCCAGCGTGCACCATGCTTTAGGAGCTTATGCAGTAGGCATTTGGGATTTTGACGACCAAGCAAATCCCACATCAGACGCCAGCGGCAATGGCAATGACGGCACCATCAACGGCGCCACCTTTACCACTGACACCCCCAGCGGCAAAGGTTACGCTTTAAGTTTTGATGAAAGTGGGAATGGCGGAAGTGGAGAAGATGTATACATTAGTGCTATTTCTGTTAATCCTAGTACCGAAATAACGGCTATGGCTTGGATAAAACCTAATGAGGCTGCTGATTCAAGAGCGCCTATAATTAGAATGGATCGTTTCTATTTTCAGCATTATGGCGATAATAAATTAGCAACTTATTGGTATGGATGGAACAGTGCAGGCTACCATTATTCTACTCCTAATTCAGTTCTAATAGGTAAATGGAGTCACGTTGTTGTTACCTGGGACCAAAATAATGGGGTAACCTTTTACATTAATGGTGCAAAAGATAATAATATACCTAATAGTGGCACAGGGCAATTTACTAATTGGGTAAGGATTGGAAGAGAGGGCTCTACGAGAAGATTTAATGGATTAATAGATGAAGCTAGAATTTATGATAGTGCTTTGAGTTCAGCGCAGATTAGAAAACTATACGTGGAAGGAGCGAGGGAGAAGGGATTAGCAATAGAAAATGACAAATGACAAATGACAAATGTCAAATTAAATCCAAAGCTCAAATGTCAAAACTTTTGGATTTTGAACTTGATTTGAAATTTGGATTTTGAAATTTGGATTTAGATATATGCCTAAATATAATTATATCGGCAAAACCTTGCAGGGAGAACCTCGTTCAGGGACCCTGGAAGCTAAAAACAAACATCAACTCGCAAGAATCCTTCGAGCAGAAGGATGTATTTTGATTTCAGTTGAATCCGGGGAAGCAAAAAAAGAGAAAAGAAAGCTTGCAATTTCCATCCCTTCTTTAGGCTGGATTTCTTTAACTGAAAAGATGATGTTTGTCAGAAATCTTAGAGTTATGATCGCTGCTGGGATTCCTTTGCCCAGAGGCTTAGAGATTTTAGCCAGTCAAAGTAAAAAGAAAAAATTTAAGAAAATTCTTTTAAACGTAAGAGAAGAAGTTATTAAAGGAAAAGCTTTTTCTAATGCTCTTAGCAAATACCTTAATGTTTTCTCTGAGCTTTTCATCAGCATGGTAAAGGTTGGAGAAGAAACTGGAACCATGGAGGAAGTTTTAGGAGTTGTAGTTAGACAAATGGAGAAAGAGCATCAAATAAAATCAAAAATAAGAGGGGCAATGATATATCCTTTAGTTATAGTTTTCGCTATGGTCTGTATTGGGGTTTTAATGTTAATTATGGTTGTTCCTAAACTATCTCAAGTTTTTACTGAATTGGGGGTTGAGCTTCCGACGACCACTAAGTTAGTAGTTGCTGTTGGCATTTTTTTGGAGAAATTTTGGTACACCCTGCCTTTGGGGATTGTACTTCTTCTAATTTTGTTGAGAACAGCTTTAAAAACCAGGATTGGGAGATTAGTATTTGATAGTCTTGTTTTGAAAATCCCTATTGTGGGTTCGATTATAAAAAAGACAAATTCTGCCCACACGGTTAGAACCCTGTCTTCTCTTATCACTGCGGGTGTTCCTATTGTTAGGTCTTTGGAGATTGTTTCTAGCTCTTTAACCAATGTCTATTACAAGAAAGCAATATCAGAAGCAGCTGGGAGAGTTAAAGAGGGAGGCAAGTTAGCCGAAGTTCTTAAGGGGCATGAAAATATTTACCCCAGTTTAGTGGCTCAGATGATTGAAGTTGGAGAAGAAACTGGTGAGACAGCAAATATTTTGGAAAAATTAGCTGATTTTTTTGAAGAGGAAGTAAGCAATGCGACTAAAAACTTATCAGCTGTCATTGAGCCGGTTTTAATGCTTATTATCGGAGCAGCAGTTGGTTTTTTCGCTATTTCAATGATTCAACCAATATATTCATTAATGAGAACCCTATGATAAAATCTCCAATTTTTAAAAAGAGAAAAGGTTTCAGCTTAGTTGAAGTTTTAGTTGGATCTTTTTTGCTTTTGATTGTTTTTTTAGGGATTTTTCTTGCCTATCAGTTAGGACTAAAGGTAGTAAGCCAAAGTAAAAACAGAGTTATTGCTACTGCTATTGTTAATGGAGAATTAGAAAAAATTAGAAACTTGCCCTATGAGTCAGTAGGAGTAGATGGAGAATTTCCAGACGGGATTTTAGAGGCCTCCAAAATCATATCTCTTAACGGTGTAAATTATACAGTTGAAATCAGAGTAGATTATGTAGTAGATTCGGCAGATGGGATATCAAGCCCGAGCGATACATGCCCTAATGATTATAAAAGAGTATCAGTTAAGGTTTCCTGGTCAGGCATTTTTGGAGGAGAAGTCCAAAGTGTTGCTGATATTTCTCCAAAAACTTTAATTCAAGAGTGCAATGAAACAGGCGGCGTTCTTCTAATTCAAGTTTTTGATGCCTACGGAATAATGGTTTCTTCGCCTTTAATTGAAGTAAGAGATCCTTTAACAGATGAAGTAATAAAAAATGCTGTTCCAGCAGAAGGAAGATATTTCTTTTCTCTTGCTTCAGGCACTTATAAGGTGGTGGTTTCTAAAACTAACTACAGCAGTTCCCGAACTTATGGAATTGATGAGGTAACTACCCCTGAAAAACCCCATGCCTTGATCTTGGAAGGAGAGGTTACTGAGGTTAGTTTTTCTATTGATGAATTAAGCTCAATGACTGTTCAAACTCGAGGCAGTCAGGGTGCTGGTTTTCCCATAATTAATGGTGTGACGTTTAACTTGTCTGGAGCAAAGATAATTGGTCTTGATGCTGAGGGAGACCCAGTTTATAAATACTCTGAAAATCATACTAGTGTTCCGCCAGGTCAGGTATATATTCCTAATTTAGAATGGGACTCTTATACTTTTTCAGTGAGCAGTTTAGATTTGACTGCCGTTGAATCTCCGCCAGGAACCGAGATTACACCACCGTTTGGTTTATCGCCCGGCACCAATGAGACTGTTCGATTGATTTTAGAAGCAGAAAATTCTCTTTTAGTGACTGTTCAAGATGTTGATACTGGAGGACCGATTTTTTCAGCTGAGGTAATATTAGATGGCAATACTCAGTATACTGACATGAACGGACAAACTTATTTTATTCCTTTAGAAGAATTAAATTACGCAATAGAGGTTCAAGCTTCAGGATACGTGGATTATTCTGGTACAGTTTTGGTTTCTGGAGATACAACTAAGACAATAAATTTACAAAGGATTGAATAAATTATGAAGTCATTCACCCTTGTTGAGACATTAATTACTATTTTTATCTTTGGTCTGATCATTGGAGTAGTTTTTGCTTCTGTGGCAAGAATTTATAAAACTCATACTTATGCCTGGCAGCAATCAGTGGCTATTGATGAAGCTTCTCGTGGGGTTAGAACAATGATTAGAGAAATTAGGGAAGCCAAGCCAGGAGACGACGGTTCCTACCCTATTAAAAAAGCTGGAGATAAAGAGTTCATTTTTTATAGTGACATTGATAAAGATGGAGAAGTTGAAAGAGTAAGGTATTTTTTAGCAACAGTCGGCTCAGGAGAGCAAACCCAAGAATGTGTTGTTTTTTCTGACGGAGGTTCTTGCAGTGTTACTTTTTCTGATTTTTTAGAAGGAACTATGACATCAGCTGAAGTAAAAGTCTCAGTGGAAGGAGATTTTGGTTGGTCGCAAGAATACGCCGAGATTTATGCCGATGGGGGCTATTTAGAAAGAGTTTGCAAAAATAGCTGTTCAGATTGTGCTGGAAATTGGGAAGGAGATGTTGTTTTTGACGTAACTGGAGAGGCTGCAGATGGTGTGATTCAGTTTACAGCTGATGCTACCTCTCAAGTTGATAATTTCTGTGATTGGATAGAATCAAATCATGCAATGAAAGTAAAATTTGAATTTTCCTGGGAAGAGGATCTTCCGGGCCTAGAGAGTGAATTTAAAAAAGGAATTATTAATCCTGTTTCCCCACCCATTAGATATCCTTTAGATCAAGAGGAAGTGTCGATTTTGAGTTTTTATGTTCGTAATTCCCCGCCAATTTTTGAGTATTTTGATGCTGATGGAGACAAAATTACAGATTATCCCGCTAGATTAGCTGATGCCAAACTGATGAAAGTTTTCTTAATAATTAATATTGACCCGAATCGACCCCCGCAGGATTTTGAATTAGAATCTTATGTTCAATTACGTAATTTAAAAGAAGAATATTAATATGTATAACAAAGGTGCAATCGTAACTTTAGTTCTTGTCTTTGGAATAATATCTTTGATTTTGCTTGGTAGTTTGTTTGGTTTTATTTTATTGCAGTACAGGCAGAGTAGTCAGAAACTTGCTTGGAATCAATCTCTTCATATTGCTGAAGCCGGTGTCAACTATTACCGCTGGTGCTTAAATAATGAAGTTGAAGGTGACTGTCTCTCTGAAAAAGAATACTTTGATCCAGAAGGACATTCAATAGGCAGATTCTCTTTAGATATATCTTCTACAACAAGTTGTGGAGAAATAATTGCCAGAGAAATTTCTTCTACCGGTTGGACCAATGAATTCCCTGACACAAAAAGAGAAGTCAGTGTTTTATACGCTAGAACTTCAGTAGCTGAATATGCTTATCTTTTAAATGATAATGTCTGGGCCGGAGCTGACCGTGAAACAAGGGGGCTATATCATTCAAACGGAGGCATTAGAATGGATGGAGAAAATCAGTCTTTGGTAACTTCATCTTTAAATGAGTGGATTTGTACTAATTCTTTCGGCTGTAGCTCATGTCCGACTGATGATGGTTGTCGTATGGATGGAACAGATTGTATCTGTCCGGGAGTATTCACTACTACTGGTAATTCTGATCCAGGTCTTTTTGATTTTCCTGTTCCTTCCTTTGATTTTGACGGAATCACTATTGATTTGGCTGAACTAAAAAGCAGGGCCCAGGCAAGCTCTATCTACCTGCCCCCAGTTGTTGATATTGATCCGCAAGGAGATGGCTATCATTTAGAATTTAAAAATGACGGTACTTTAGACGTCTGGATAATTACTGACCTTTCGGCGACCCAAGCTTATAGCTTGGAAGAAGGCTGGCATTGGGATTATTTTACAATTGAAGACGAGTATTTTTACAACAACTATTCCATTGGTTCTGCTTGCTCGGTTGTTTTTGTTGAAGACAATATTTGGCTGGAAGGTGAAGTTAAGGGAAAAGTTACTCTTGCTTCAGCTAACTTAATTGAGCCGACCGAAGATACTGATATAATTTTATTAGATGACATTGACTATACAGTCAAAGATGGCTCTGATGGCCTATCAGTGATTGGAGAGAGGAATATTTTAATTGGGCCTGACTCTCCAGATGAGATGGAACTCAGAGGAATTTTCATTGCTCAAAAGGGTCGTTTCGGAAGGAATCATTATGTGGGGAATATAAGGGAAAAATTAGAGATAACCGGATCAATAGTCAGTAACGGCAGGGTTGGGACTAGATGGAATTCAGGAGGCGCTATTATCTCTGGTTACTTGAAAAGAGAAAACTATATTGATTCGAAATTAATCTACTATTCTCCTCCTTTTGTTCCTTATACTGATTACAACTTTAAAATTGTAAATTGGGAAGAAATAGAATAAAATAAAAGCAATATGGATTTTTTATCTTTAAAACCCGAAGCGTTTGGCTTAGATGTTTCTGATTCATCTTTAAGAATTGCAAAACTTAAGAAAAGAGGAAGGTTTTTTCGTTTGGTTTCTTGGGGAGAAACAAGGATAAAACCAGGGCTTGTTGAAGGGGGAGAAATAAAAGATGAAACTGCCTTGGCTAAAATCATTAAACAGGCTTTGGTTAAGATTAAGGGCGAAAGAATAAAAACAAAACATCTAATTGCTTCTTTACCTGAAAAAAAGGCATTTTTGCAGGTGATCCAGATGCCTAAAATGGAACAAGAGGAATTGAAAACAGCTGTTCCTTTTGAGGCGGAAAACTATGTCCCTCTTCCAATTGAAAAAGTTTATTTAGATTTTCAGGTAATTTCTTCTTCTGACCAATCAGACCGCTTTAACATTTTAATTGCTGCCATCCCTAAGAAAACTGTTGATCCTTATGTGTCTTGTTTTAGAAAAGCAGGCCTTATTCCTATAGCTCTAGAGATCGAATCTCAGTCTATTGTCAGAGCAGTGGTAAAAAATAAAATAAGCCCTTTTCCTTTATTAATAATTGATTTTGGTAGAAGCACGACTAGTTTTATTGTGTTCTCTAGTCATTCTTTGTGTTTTACTTCTTCAGTTTCTGTTTCATCCCAGAAATTAACTGAAAGTATTTCCAAAACCTTAAAAGTAAGTTTAAATGAAGCAGAAAAAATAAAATTAAAATATGGTTTAAGACACAAAAATGTGTTAAAAGCAGCAGATCCTTTATTGACTGTTTTAGTTAAAAAGGCTAAAAAATGTATTAATTATTATCATACTCATACTCATAATAGCGAAATAAAAAAAGTCCTTCTTTGCGGCCAAGGAGCTAATTTGAAAGATTTACCCGATTTTATTTCTTCAGAACTTAAGATTCCAGTTCAATTTGTTAACCCTTGGATAAATATTTTGCCAGAACCATTAAAAGAAGTGCCGGGATTAGCGTTTAAAGAATCATTGGCCTATACGACTGTTTTGGGTCTAGCATTAAGAGGAATAAAAAGATGATAAATCTATTGCCTCCAGTAGAAAAAAGAAAGTTTTCATCTGAAAAGAACAAAAGAATAGCAACAATTCTTTGGCTTTTGGTTTTGTTTTTTCTTACCTGTTCAATTTTGATTTTGTTTTCAATTAAAACTTATATCCAGACTCAAGTTAAATCGCAGCAGTATCTTTTAGCAGAAATTAAAAAAGAAAAGAATCAATCTGAAATTGAGAATCTTCAGGAAGAAATTAATTCAATCAATTTGAGTTTAATGGAATTAAACTCTTTTTATCAAAACGGAATTTATCTTTCCGACATTTTAGAGAAAGTTTCCAATACTCTTCCTAAAGAGCTCTATTTGAATAATCTTTCTATTGTTTTTCCTTCTGTTTCTCTCTCTGGTTTTGCTCCAACTACAGAAACTTTATTTGAATTTAAGGAAAACCTTGAAAAAGAGCCCGGCTTTAAAGAGATTTCTTTTCCACCAGCAAATTGGGTTAATCTTACTGATATTGATTTTTCCGTCACTTTTATAATAAATTATTAAATAAATGAGAAAAATAATTACAATTTCAGTAGTCTTTGGGATAATAATAGTAATTTTGCTTAGTTTTGTGATATACCCTTTATTAAAAGGAGTTAAGAAAAATTCTCAAGAGTTTATTCTTGCTAAAAAAGAATTGCTTTCATTTAAAACTAAAACCGAGGAATTTGAACAATCTAAAGAAGTGTACAGAGGTTTAAAAACAGATTTAGAGAAAATAGATGAGCTTTTTATTAATCCTGATGTTCCAATTGATTTGATTAAATTCTGGAGAGCGACAGCTGAGGATTCAGGCCTTTTAATTGATATTTCTCCTACTTCTTTGGAAGCTGATGAAACTGCGCCTTGGGATTCTATGGGATTTCGTTTAAGTTTGACTGGTTCTTTCTCTGATTTTTTAAAATTTCTTGAAAAAATAGAAACAGCGCCCTATTTGATTGAAATTCAGAATTTGTCTGCTAAAAAGTCTATGCAGTTTTTAACAATTAAAGTTTATATTAAATAATAATGTATAAATATAAAAATCTTAAATTAAAAAAGTTCTTAGGCAAAGTGCCTTTAGTTATAACTACCCATACTTTTTGGGCTTGTTTAATTCTTTTTATTCTATCCTTGGCAATTGGAGCCAATCTATTTTATAAATATAATATTTTGGTTCAAAGAGCAGAGCCTGAAGGTTTGGAGCAAGCTGTGTTTTTTAAAGAAAAAACTTATCAGCAAGTTTTAGAAATTTGGCAGGAGCGTGAGAAGAGATTTCAAGAAGCTGATTTTAAAGAATATCCTGATCCGTTTTTAGAAGCAGTGCCATTTCCTGAAGAATAGATTGACTAAATAAATTATTTCAGGTATAATGTTATTATGTCCCCGTAGCTCAACTGGATAGAGCGAATGGTTTCTAACCATTAGGTTGTGCGTTCGAGTCGCGCCGGGGACACTGGGAGGGTTCGCCCCGTCATTCGACGGGGCGCCCAGTCGGATGACTGGGCGATTCCTCTCGGGGGCACATGGTGGCCTTAGTGTAGTGGTTAGCACAAGAGTTTGTGGAACTCTTAGCGGGAGTTCGAATCTCCTAGGTCACCCAAGAAAAACCCGAGAATTATTTCCTCGGGTTTTTTGTTATTGCTTGTTTTTTTTACAGATGTTAAAATATAATAATGTCTATTTTTAAAAGAATTAAAACTGAATATTTGATTGTTGTAGTGATAGGCGTATCTTTTCTTTGTGTTTTTTTTATTCCAATTGAGGAAGAAGTTAGTGAAGGAATTAATGCTATTTTGGGAATAGTTGGATTGCTTTTTGCAATCTTAGTTGGCTTTTTTATTACTGATCTTTGGAGCAGGTATCAGAGAATAAGAGAAAATGTGGCAGTAGAGGTGAGCGGACTCCAAACGTATTATTTGTTTGTTCAGATTTTGGGTAGATTTCTTCATCATAAAGAATGGGCGAAAAAACAGCAAGAACTTATTGATAAATACATTAGAGAGTTCTTTTATGTTGAATGGAGTGATTATGGTAAGATCGACCCCTATTTTAATGAAATTATAAAGTCGCTCAAAGAGATGAAGGAACTAAAGACTAATCAGGAGAACGAAACCTATAGCAATATTTTGCCAATTTTGAATGATATTACTACTTCTCGAGAAAAGTTATTTATATATGGAAAGGACAAATTAAGTAAGATGGAATGGATAGTGGTTTTATTTCTGTCAGCAATACTAATATTTTCTATATTTCTGATTAGAACCTCTGATTTACCCTCTTTACTCTTATCAGGTACTTTGATTTCAACTGTAATTATACTTTTACTGATTCTGCGAGATTTAAATGATTTAAGTTTTGGAGAAGGAATGGTTTCTTTTGAACCTTATGAAACAATTTTTGATGTTATAGGAAAACCTCGTTTTTATCTTAAGAGAGATATTAAAACAGGACGAGTTGTTCCTCCAAAAGGAATAAAATACAGAGTTGGTAAATAGAACAATAAAATAAGATAAAATAAGCTAAGCTTATTTAAGCTTAGCTTATTTTGTGTATATTTATAGGTTTACTTTTTTTCTTCAAGTGTGACTTTAATGGTCATTTCTTTTTTATCTCTTAGAATCTTTAATTCAATTTCTTCTTTAATCTTACATTTACGCAGGATACTTGATAAAGGTTTTTCAGTTGTAATTTTTTCACCTTTGGCTTGTAAAATTATGTCAAATTCTTTAAGCCCTGCTTTGTCAGCGCCTGATCCTTTGACTACTGCTGATTCTCCTAATGTTTCTCTGACTATCAAAGCCCCATAATTTACTGGCAGTTTGTTTTTTTGAGCAATTTCTTTTGTTAATAGAACGTATTTTACTCCTAAGAACGGCAATTTTATTTTTCCGTATTTTTTAACCTCTTCTAAATCCTTTTTAGCATAGTTAATTGGGATAGCAAAACCAATATTTTGAGCTCCCATTACAGCTGCTGTATTAATGCCAATAACTTGTCCCTGCATATTTATCAAGGGTCCTCCAGAATTTCCTGGGTTAATAGCAGCATCTGTTTGAATAAGACCCCTTAATCTTTCTGCCTGCTGGGTCATATGATTTCTTGCCTGGATAAACCGCGATAAGCCAGAAACAATTCCTGAACTTAAGGTATCATGGAATTCTCCTAAAGCGTTTCCAATAGCAACTACTTCTTCTCCAAGTTCAATTTTTTTTGAATCGCCTAAATTTAAATAAGGAAGATTTTTCTCTTTTATTTTTAAAACAGCAATATCATTAATTGGATCGCGAGCCAGAACCTTGGCTCGATATTTTTTCCTTGGCTCTAAAATAACAGTATAGTCAGCATCAGTATCTGTAACAACGTGTCTGGAAGTTATAACATAGCCATCCTCCGAAATAATAAAGCCAGATCCTCCTCCTATTTTTGTTGACTCTTTTTTGCCTTTTTTGAATTTTGGCATAATGACTCCTTTGCCGCCAAAAGGCATTAAATAGAAGCCTTCTATTTTTGGAAGGTCTTTGGAAATTACAATAGTTATTACTGCCGGGCAAACTTTTTTAGCAATTTGCACAATAGGTGAAGTGTTTTTCATATTTATTTAAGTTATTTATTAATATTCTATTATATCAAATAAACTTATTGCAAACAATAGAAAAATATGTTAATTAGAAATTAGTAATTAGTAATTAGAAATTGTTTTCTGCCCTTGTAGTTCAACGGATAGAACAAGACATTCCTAACGTCTAGATGGAAGTTCGATTCTTCCCAAGGGCACATATGATCTGGGTATCTCTTATGGATATCCAGATTATATTGTTTTTGGGGTAGTGAGAACTTCCTTCCAGAATTGCGCCGACCCCGCCTTGGCGGAGGAGGCGGCAATCCCTTCGGGCAACTCGTTCGATTCTTCCCAAGGGCACTTTTTATTGTTGACCCCGTTAGAAGTCCTTAACAGGCTTTTAATGGGGTTGATAAGTTGTGGATAATTTGGGAATAAAGAAAGGTTGACAATACTTTTTGGCTAACTAATATAGAAGATGAGGGGGTGCAGGATAAAATTCCTTAAGGACACGAGATTTAATAAAGGAGGTTTAATGGATATCCCTGGCTAGGTCCAAACCCAGCTGAAGAACAAACCGATTTTGTTGAGTCCGTCCCCCTCACTAAAGACTCCCCGCTTGGCGGGGGGTTTTTAGTTTTTTCAGTTTTTGGTATATAATAAATAAAAGGCCGGAATTTAATTATATAATTAATAATATATTAAATTATGCCAGAAGAGGAAGGAAAATTAATCGGCAAAGTAAGTCATTACTTTTCTAAAATAGGAGTAGCAGTTATTGAGTTATCAGGTTCTCTCTCAGTAGGGGATACTGTTCGTATTGTTGGCGGCGAGGCAACTGATTTTGAACAAACCATTGATTCAATGGAAATGGAGCATGAAAAGATAGAAAAGGCAAAGAAAGGCGATGCGATTGGAACAAAGGTTAAAGAGAAGGTCAGAGAAGGATACAAGGTATATAAAGTATAAATTTCTAATTTCTAATTTCTAATAAAATGTCAAATGCTTAATGACTAAATTTAGAAATTTGACATTTAGGAATTGGAAATTTTGTTAGGAATTAGATATTAGGATTTTTATGTCTTTCTTGAAAGCTCTTGCTGTTTTTCTTGGGACAGTGATTGGGGTTGGGATATTTGGTTTACCTTTCGTGGCCTTAAAGGCCGGTTTTTTTATTGTTCTTTTCTATTTTTTATTTATTACTCTAATTACTACCTTGGCCTTCTTTCTTTATAGCGAGGTAGTTTTAGGCACTGAAGGAGTTCATCGTCTGCCTGGTTATGTTGGAGAATATCTTGGTGAAAAATACAAGAAGATTACTTTCTTTATTGTTGCGATTGGTTTAATGGGGGCTTTGCTTGCTTACTTGATTATTGGGGGTCAATTCCTGAGTTCTTTTTTAAGCCCTTATTTTGGAGGTAATCCAACGTTATATACTCTTCTATTCTTTATACTCGGCGCATACTTAGTTCTTCGAGGAATAAAAAGCATTTCTGGAGTTGAATTGTTTCTGCTGTTTTTTCTTTTCATTATTTTAATTATCTTTTTTATCAAAGCATTTCCTTTTATTAATGTTGCTCATTTTAAAAGTTTAGACCTGAAGTTTTTAACTCTTCCATATGGAGTAATTCTTTTTTCTCTCTGGGGCTCAGCTGTGATTCCAGAAATCAAGGAAATAATGAAAGGATCTAAAAAGGAATTAAGAAAAGTAATAGTTACAGGAATTATTATTACTGTTATTGTTTATTTGTTTTTCATTTATATAGTTTTGGGTTCTTCAAGCATTGTTTCTGAAGATGCTATTTCAGGATTAGAAAAAACACTTGGTATTAATATAATAAAATTTGGGTTTATTTTTGGGGTGATTACTTGTTTTACTTCCTTTCTTACTTTGGCTCTGACTTTGAAAAAGGTTCTTTGGTATGATTTTGGCTTTGACAAAAATCTTGCTTGGTTTTTGACCTGTTTTCCTTCTTTAATCCTTTTTCTTTTAGGCGTAAGGGAGTTTATTAAAGTAATAAGTTTTACCGGAGCTATTGTCTTGGGGCTTGAGGGGATAATCATTGTTTTTTTGTACAAAGAGTTTTTGAAAAGAAAGTTTCTCAAGAAAATGAATCCTGTTCTCTATTTTTTGGTAGGGATTTTTGCTTTAGGAATCATCCTTGAATTAGTTTATTTTTTATGCTAAACCTCGTTAGAGATTCTTTTGCTTTGTGTTTTAGCCTTGCTTTATAATCTCTAACGGGGTAAAATAATATAATTATGGCTACTGGTTTTTTAGATATTATAACTGTTGTCGTTTTTGTTACTTTTTTATTTTGGTATTTAGTAACTAATGTTTTACCGTTTCTTAGCTAATGATGACAGGAAAAAAACTCATAGAAGAAGAATTATATAAAAGGGTTTCACTTAATAACCTTATTCTTTTTAGTATTTATTCAGTAACAGCGAAAAAAGAAAGATGTACCTTTGAAAGATTAATTAAGGAGTGTTTTGCTCTTTTTCCTATGTCTTTCTCTTTTCCAGAAATTTCAAAATGGCCGGATTCCCGCAAACTTGACAGGTCTTTGAGAACCTTAAGAAGAAATAAATTGCTTGTTGGCGACCCAAAGACCATTTTTTCTTTGACTAAACTCGGCAGAAAAACAACTGAGGAGACTGCTAAAGCATTTAGGCAGAGAAAATTGAAATTATAAGAACCTGCCCCGTCTTGGCGGGACAGAACCTTGATTCGCTATTGTGTAGATATATAATCTTAAATTGACATGTACATGTTTATATTAATTGCTGGTTTTGGAGGAGGAGTTTTAAGAGGATTGGTGGGCTTTATTAAGCATCAGGATACCTACATTTTTCTACCAACTATTTAGTGTTCAGAGAGACAATACAAGTATAAAGAGATTCAAAGAAAATTAAGACTGCAAAGAATTTGTTAGTTACTAATTGCGATTAAGGTTATCTTATGCTTTAGCTAGCAAGAGGCATAAGTCTCACAAAAGAATAACGCCATTTTTTATTTTCTTATAATGGTCTATTGACATAAGGATTTTGTTATGTCAGTATAACAGTGATTACCATTATAACGGGTTCATTTTATGCTTACAGAAGAACAAATAAAATCTATAAGAGGTAAAAATAAAGTTCCTGAATACAAAAATATATTTCCTCCTGTTTTGAGTAGATTTTATGATGATGAACTAGTAAACTTAGCTACGGAAGCAAGTTTAGCCATAGGTAACTTGAATAGTTATGCAAAAATTGTTCCGAATCCCGACTTGCTTATAGGACCTATGTTATTAAGAGAAGCTTTGGCAAGTTCAAGGATTGAAGGCACAGAAGCTACTGCGAGAGATATCGTTCGTCATGACGCGGGTATCAAATTATCTCCCAAGATAAGAGGAGAGGCTTTTGAAGTTATCAATCATAGGGAGTCAACCAAGCTGGGGTTAAAATTATTGGACGAAAAAGACCTTCCGTTAGTTAATCGTGTGATTAAGATAATGCACGAGAAATTAATGTTAGGAGTTAGGGGAGAAAGGCGTCGTTTGGGTAGTTTCAGGGTAGGTTCTAATGCTATAGCAACCGAAGAGAATAATATTGAATCAATTATTTTTTTACCTCCTTCTGCAAATGAGGTGGAAAATTTGATGAAGAGACTAGAAGCATACTTGAATGAAAAAGAACCCGCTGTTAATACTATTTTAAGATGTGCGCTAGCTCATTATGAGTTTGAGGCGATTCATCCATTCGCTGACGGGAATGGAAGATTGGGAAGAGTTTTAATTTCTTTGTTTCTGATAAAAGAAAAAATACTTAGATATCCATTATTATATATGAGTGGTTATTTGCTTAGAGAAAAAGAGTTGTATTACAGAGCACTATTAAATGTAACAGTTCAAGAAGATTGGGGCGGTTGGTTAAAATTCTTTCTACAGGGAGTAAAAGAACAAGCCTTAAAGTCTCAGGTTATATTAGAAAAAATATACTCTCTATATCAAAGGAATAAAAGACTCGTGGAAGATAATATGAAAAAGAGCGTATACGCGCCTCGTTTGGTAGAAAAGACTTTTATGTTTCCTGTCATCACTGCTCCACAGGCTTCTAAGTTGCTTAAATCAGGCCATGCTGCTGCAATGAACATTCTAAGGGAAATGGTAGATTTAGGATTATTAAAAGTTAATAGCAGAGATAAAAGAAACATACCTTTTTATAACGAGAAACTAATAAATTTATTAGAAGAAGCTTAATTCTGAGTTAACTATAATGCTAATTTGAGTATAGACAGGCTCTAACAGGTTCTAACGTCGTTCAGCCTGCGGAGTTTATTTCTTTGACTCTTTGTTAAATAATTAATAACTAATTTTAATAAATACGATGTATTTATATATTTTAATTGCTGGTTTTGGAGGAGGAGTTTTACGAGGTCTTGTAGGGTATATCAAACACCAGTTTTCTTATAAAAATGTTGGGTTCCGCCTTACTTATTTTTTGGCTATGATGTTTTTGTCTGGAATTATTGGTCTTCTGATCGCTGTAGCAATCAAGGAAACAGGGATTAAATTCTTGGGAACAGATGCTTTAACACCTGCTTTAGCTTTTATTATTGGTTATGCTGGAGGAGATTTTTTAGAGAATATTTATAAGATTATTGTTAAAAAATCCTCTTTGTATTAAAACAAAGCCGGGCAAGCTAACCAAAACCCCTGCAAATGCAGGGGTTTTTAGTTTTGAAAATTATTGTTAGACCTCTGAGCTTCCTTCTTCCGGAGTTCCTTCAGTAGTTTCAGGAGTTTTTTCTGCAGGAGTTTCTTCTGCAGGCGTTTCAGGCGTTTCTGGAATTCCTTCCGTAGTTTCAGGTGTTTCTGCTGGGGTTTCCTCAGGAGTCTCTTCAGGGGTCTCTTCAGGGGTCTCTTCAGGCTCCTGAGAGATAAAATTAGGATAAAGTTTATCTTGAATCATATTTTTTTACTTTTGTTTTAATTTTCTTACGACCTTTCATCTTTCATCTTTATATTCTCTATTGTAATGATTTAGAAAGTGTTGTCAACCCCGTTAGAGATTTAATTATGAAAAACGTAAAAAATAAATACAACGCTATCTCTAACGGGGTCAACCTTTTTTGTGGAAATTCTGGGGATTTCGGTGTATAACCCCGTTAGAGATTCTTTCTTTTTATAACCTAATGGGGGGCTTGTTACATAATCTCTAACGGGGTATAATAAACTATGATATTCATTGCGGATTTTCACATTCATTCAAAATATTCCAGAGCAACCAGTAAAAATATGGATTTGGAGAATTTAGATAAATGGGCAAAAATTAAAGGAATTAAAGTTTTGGGCACAGGAGATTTTACTCATCCAGAATGGTTTAAGGGGTTAAAACAAAAACTTGAATCAGCAGAGTCAGGACTCTATAAATTAAAAGGAGCTGGAGATGATGAAACGCGTTTTATTCTAACCTCTGAAATTAGTTGCATTTATTCTAAAAATAACAAAGTTAGAAAAATTCATATTATAGTTTTTTCTCCATCTTTTGAAATCTGTGAAAAGATTAATACTCAGCTGGGCTGGATAGGGAATTTAAAATCTGATGGAAGGCCAATATTAGGATTGGATGCTAAGGAATTAGCAAAGATTGTTTTAAATGCTTCTCAGGATTGCTTTATTGTTCCAGCGCATCTCTGGACTCCATGGTTTTCTCTTTTTGGCTCTCGCTCTGGCTTTGATTCAATTGAAGAATGTTTTGAAGATTACACAAAATATATTTTTGCCGGAGAGACTGGATTAAGCAGCGATCCAGAGATGAACTGGAGGATTTCAAATTTGGATAAAATTACTTTAATCAGCAATTCGGATGCTCACAGTCCGGCTAAGCTGGGAAGAGAGGCGAATGTTTTTAATGCAGAGCTTTCTTATCCAACAATTATTGAGGCAATAAAAGCAAAAGACCCAGCTAAATTTCTTTATACAATTGAATTTTTTCCTCAGGAAGGAAAATATCATTATGATGGTCATCGGGTTTGTGATATAAGCTTGTCTCCCCAGGAATCAAAAAAATACAATAATATATGTCCAAATTGCGGAAAGCCATTAACTCTTGGAGTTTTGAACAGAGTAGAAGAATTAGCAGACCGGCCAACTAATTTCAAGCCTAAGGGGCTAATTCCTTTTAAGAGCTTGATTCCATTGGAAGAAATAATTGCTAATGCTTTAGGTCAAGGGACTGGCACCAAAAGAGTAAATCAGCAATATCAAAACTTAATAAAAGAATTTGGCAAAGAGTTTGAGATTTTATTGAATACCAGCGAAGAGGATTTAAAAAGAGCTACCCTCGCAGAGATTGCTGAAGGCATAGTAAGAGTTAGGCAGGGGAGAGTAAGTTTAGAGCCGGGTTATGACGGAGTTTATGGGAAAATAAAGATTTTTTCTCAACAAGAACAAAAGAAACTTTCAAAGCAAAAAACTCTTTTTTAATTATGAACCCCGTTAGAGATTACGGGGCAATATAATAGAAAATAATGCTTTGTTATTAACTATGATTCAAACAATAAAAGAAAAAGAAAGAATCTCTAACGGGGTGAACAATAAAAAGTTCCCAACTGAGTCAGCCGGTAGAAAGATGATTAAAGCCGTTCCTATTATTTATTCTGAGCAGCGGATTTTAGATGTCAAGAATATGCTGTTTGATAAAATGAAAGAATTGGAAACCATTAATTATATTTATGTTATTGACAAACAAGATAAGTTAATTGGAGTATTTTCTATAAAAGAGATTTTCCGAAAGCCCGAAGAAACAAAAATAAGAGAAATAATGAAGCAAGATATTATTAAAGTTAGGCCTTATACTGATCAGGAAAAAATAGCGATTTCAGCTCTTAAAAACAATCTCAAATCAATTCCAGTAGTAGATAAGAATAATAAGTTTTTAGGGATTATTCCCTCAGATACTATCTTGGATATTCTACACTCAGAAAATATTGAGGACTTTTTGAAAATGGTTGGTATTAATAGTCCTTTGCGAAAGATTTTAAATGGTTCTTCTCTGTATCTATTCAAGATTAGAATTCCATGGCTTGTTTTAGGCCTTTTGGGCGGTATTTTAGGAGCAACGGTAATAACCTTTTTTGAAGCTCCATTAAAAGAAAACTTTATTTTAGCAAGTTTCATCCCGCTGATACTTTATATGTCTGGCGCCGTTGGCAATCAAACAGAGATTTTGCTTATTAGAAATATGGCTTTAGATACTAAAATAAGCATTTATAAATATTTCTTTAGAGAAATAAAAATTAGTTTTTTAATCTCTTTAATCTTAACATCTTTACTATTTTCAATTTCTATGATTTTCTTTAGCGCTCCATATAATATAGCCCTTATATTGGGCTCTTCATTGTTTATTAGCATATTTGTTGCTGTATCAGTCGGTGTTTTTATGCCTTATGTCTTGAACAAATTTGGCAAGGATCCTGCTATTGGGTCAGGTCCTTTTTCAACTATTTCAAGAGATATCTTAAGTTTAGTAATTTATTTCTTAATAACCACTTTTTTATTAAGACTTTTTTAAATATGAAATATTTAAACACGCAAAAGGGAGTTTCTCTTTATATAGCTATTATGATAATAGTTATTCTTTTGGCCATTGTTTTAGGTACAGGCGCAATTTTATTAGGACAGTTAAAGGCGATAAAGGGAATGGAAAATTCAATAATGGCTTTTTACGCAGCTGATACCGGAATTGAAGAAGTATTGATGGATAGGAATAATCCGATTCTTTTTAACGGACATTCTGACACATTAGATAACGGCGCTAGTTATGAGATTACTGTAGTTGTAGCTCCTGCTCCTGATAATTTTTACATCCGTTCTGTTGGCGAATATAGAGGAACTAAAAGAGCAATTGAAGTAGTATATTAAGAAAAAAATCCAAAATCCAAATAACAAATGTCAAATCAAGCTCAAAATCCAAAATCCAAAACATTATTATTCTTTTTTGGCATTTGGACTTTGGATTTGATTTGAATCTTTGGATTTTGACATTTGGATTTAAGAAATTAATTTCTAAATTAAATGACTAAACAACAAGCCAAGCAAAGGATTGCAAGATTAAAAAAACTAATAAATCGTCATAGGTATTTATATCATGTTCTTGACAAGCAAGAAATTTCTGATGCAGCTCTTGATTCTTTGAAAAAAGAGCTTTTTGATTTAGAAAAAGAGTTTCCAGAATTTATTACTTTAGATTCTCCCTCACAGAGAATCGGAGGCAAGCCATTAGAAAAGTTTAAAAAAGTCAAACATTCCAAACCAATGCTTTCTTTTAATGATGCTTTTTCTGAGAAAGATATGGAGGACTGGGTCTTAAGAATATCAAAACTTTTAACCCCGTTAGAGGTTAACGAGTTAGAAGGAAAACATTGGAAGAACATACCTCTAACGGGGTTAACAAAAAAAGAAAAAAAACAAATTTTGTCTTCACGTCAAGGAGGTTTTTACTGCGAATTAAAAATTGATGGTTTGGCAATTGAATTAATATATAAAAATGAAATTCTGAAAATCGGTTCAACCAGAGGAGACGGGATTATTGGAGAGGATATTACTCAGAATTTAAAAACAATTGAGGCAATTCCTTTGAAGACGATAAAAACCGAATTTATCGGTACCGATAAATTCGGTCTTGACGCCCAATTGGTTGTTCGCGGCGAGGTTTTCATACCTAAAAAAGAATTTGAAAGATTCAAAACAACTTATGCTAATCCAAGAAATCTGGCAGCTGGTTCGGTTCGTCAGCTTGACCCTAAGATTACTGCTTCTCGTCACTTGGATTCTTTTGTCTATGATTTGATTACTGATCTTGGTCAGAAGACCCACGAGCAAAAACACAAAATTTTAAAAGAGTTTGGCTTGAAAACAAATGCTTTCAATAAATACTGCAAAAATTTGCCAGAGGTTTTTAAATTTTATAAAGATATTCAGAAAATAAGGGAAAAGATTCCTTACGAAATAGATGGATTAGTTGTAATTGTAAATTCAAATAGAGTTTTTGAGAAGCTGGGAGTTGTTGGCAAAGCTCCGAGAGGAGCAATCGCTTTTAAATTTCCAGGCAGGCAAGCAACTACTATTATTGAGGATATTAAGGTTCAAATTGGCAGGACCGGCGCTTTAACCCCGGTTGCTTATTTAAAGCCAGTTCAAGTTGGCGGAGTAATAATTTCTCGGGCAACTTTGCACAATGAAGATGAAATAAAACGGCTCAAAGTGAAAATTGGAGACACTGTTATTGTTGAAAGAGCAGGGGATGTTATTCCAGATATTGTAAAAGTTTTGCCTGAAATGAGGACTGGCAAAGAAAAAGAATTTAAAATGCCAGAACTTTGTCCGGTTTGCAAAAATAAAATTATCAGGCCAAAAGGAGAAGCAGTTTCCCGTTGTTCAAATCCAAACTGCTTTGCGCAAAAAAGAGAATATTTTCATCATTTCGTTTCTAAGGCAGCTTTTAACATTGAAGGATTGGGAGAGAAAATTGTTGATCAACTTGTAGAAGAAAATTTAGTTTCTGATCCAGTTGACCTTTTTGAATTAAAACAAGGCGACCTTCTGCCGTTAAAAAGATTTGCTGAAAAATCAGCTGAGAATATAATAAAAGCCATTCAAAGCAAAAAAGAAATTACTTTGCCAAGATTTATTTTTGCTTTAGGAATTAGAAATGCTGGGGAAGAAACTGCTTTAGATTTAGCAGAACATTTCGGAAAATTAGAAAAACTGCAAAAAGCCGGTTTGGAAGAATTAGAAAACATTGAAGATATAGGTCCAATAGTTGCTAAGTCAATCTATACCTGGTTTAGAGAAAAAAGAAATATAGAATTTTTAAAGAAACTCAAGAAACTTGGCATTAGAATTAATTGGGATAGGCCTGGCCTATCCCAAAATAAAAGATTAAGGGGCAAAAGATTTGTTTTAACTGGCGGATTAGAAACTATGACTCGAGATGAAGCAAAGAACAAAATTAGAGAATTAGGCGGAGATATTTCTGAATCAGTTTCTAAACAAACAGATTATGTCATTGTTGGTTCAGAGCCAGGTTCAAAATACGACAAGGCCAAAAAACTTGGCGTTAAAATTATTAATGAAAAAGAGTTTTTAAACATATTAAAACTTATCGGATAAAGTCATATCATATATGTTTTCATCTTGTGTTAATCATTTAAGAAAATTTGATTGGATCTTAATTATTACTTCTATTTTATTGGTTGGTTTCGGCCTTGTTTCTATTTACAATATATCGTCCACATATTTCTTAAAGCAGATTATTTTCTTAGGAATAGGGATTATTTTGATGCTTGTTTTAAGTTTTTTCGATTGGCGCGGGTTTCGAGAAAACCCTTATTTTATTTTAGTTCTTTACTTTGTTTGTCTTTTATTTTTGCTTGGTTTATTTTTCTTTGTCCCAGAGATTCGTGGAGTAAAGAGCTGGTATAAAATAGGGCCTGTCTCATTTGATCCGATAGGGTTGACTACTATTGTTTTAACTATTTTATTAGCTAAATATTTCTCAATGAGGCATATTGAAATGTATAAATTATCTCATATTATTTTATCAGGATTTTATGTCTTATTGCCTGTTATTTTAATTTTCTTTCAACCAGATTTGGGCTCGGTTTTAATCTTGATTGCTTTATGGCTTGGAGTCTTGATTATTTCAGGTATTAAATTACGTCATTCCTTAATTTTAGCTCTTTGCGGACTTTTGATCTTGGCTTTAAGCTGGTCATTTTTATTAAGGGATTATCAAAAAGAACGAATTGTGAGTTTTTTAAGGCCGCAGGTTGAACTGTTGGGCATAAATTGGAGTCAGGCGCAATCAAAAATTGCCATAGGTTCTGGGGGAATTTTCGGCCAGGGATTAGGCCAGGGTTCTCAAACTCAATACGGCTTTTTATCTGAACCGCATACTGACTTTATCTTTGCTGTCATTGCAGAGGAATTTGGTTTGATAGGAGTATCGGTTCTTATGCTTCTATTCATTGTCTTGATTTGGCAAATTATGAAAATTGCTATTTTCGCTAAATCAAATTTCCCTCGTCTTTTTGCTTCAGGCATTGCAATTATATTATTTTCTCAAATTTTTATTCACATTGGTATGAACTTGGGGGTACTGCCTGTTATTGGTATCTCATTGCCTTTGGTTAGTTATGGAGGAAGTAATTTAATCGCAATTTTCATTGGTTTAGGCATATTACAGAGCATAAAAACTCATTAAAAGGACCAACTATATCGGATCGGATAGAACAAAGCTCCTATAAGGGCTTTTTAAGTTTAAAATAGCTTAGTAAGAGTATATTTGTTATCCGATATTTATCCACAGCTTATCTATTGACACTAGTTTTAGGAACAGCGATAATTAAAGTGACAGCTATATATATAGTATATATATAATATATATAATATATCTATAACTAAAAACAAAAAGAAGACCCTTTGAAAATGGAATCTCAGATTTCTCCAAATCCTAAGATAATTTTCTTTAGGCCTTCTTTTCTTATTTTAGTCCCTCAGATGCATTTGTCAACCCTGTTTAGAAGTAAATAACTTCTAACGGGGTCAAGAACTAAAAAATTATGGACGAGAAAGAAGACAATTATATATCTCTTCAAGAAGCAACGAAATACTGTAATTACTCGCAGGAGTATTTGAGCTTACGGACAAGACAGGGAAAATTAAAAGCAGTAAAACTTGGAAGGAATTGGGTTACAAAAAAAGTATGGATTGAAGAATATTTAGCAAGAAGGAAACAAAAGTCGGACGATTATATATCTCTTCAAGAAGCAACGAAATACTGTAATTACTCGCAGGAGTATTTGAGCTTACGGACAAGACAAGGAAAATTAAAAGCAGTAAAACTTGGAAGGAATTGGGTTACAAAAAAAGTATGGCTTAAAGAATATTTATCAAGAGTTGAAGTTTACAACAATAATTTAAAAAACAATCACAAGAAAAAATTTAAGGTTGTAAAAATAAAGAAGAAGAAAGAAGCGCAAGAAGTAGAAATAATAAATAAGGTTCCAAGAAATCTACCAGTGGGTTATGTTGAGCTGATTCCAGCTCAACCTTTTTCTTTTCGCCTAAAAGAGCTTCTTAAAAAAACAGCAGTTTCTCCTGCTTTTCATTTTGGGTTTGTCTGGACAATAGTTTTTGTATTAATAATTACTGGTACAATTTTTGGCATTAAAACCAAAATATCAGAAATGTCAAAAATAGAAAATGAAATCTATTCAGCTGCTGTATTCGGCCCAATAGATATTTTTGAAGAGTATGGCCAACGGGTTAATCAAGGCATTCAATATTGCTTCTCAGAGACTACTGACTCCCCTGTTGAATATATCGTTCAATCATTCAAGGCTGGCTGCGAA
>JAUWYA010000028.1 GCA_030616085.1 Candidatus Nealsoniibacteriota bacterium
TGCAACCTTTCTAATGCTCCATCCCTGCCTTACAAGCGTTACAGCTTGCATTCTCACCCTGGGCAGATTAGGGTTTTTAGAGTATGCCATATACATACATTTTACACCATTGGGTGGTGCCAAGCTATTGAACCATTACAAGGGGCTTGACAAACTCTGTGGGTTTGCTATAATGTAAGTATACTACTAACAATTAATTCTTGTGGGTAATAAAAATTCTTCCGCAATTTTGCGGCCTCATTAGATCTTTAACAAAGCTAAAAGGGGTCAGGTCTAATGTGAGAGAAAACTGATTCTTCTCCCTCTATTTCTCCCCGTCTTTCGGGATGAAGCAAGAAATATGGAGAGCAATAATTTGTTCTTTTAGTGGCACATTCGCCACGGGTAAACATCTGCCAGACAATGGATGTTTGCCTCAAAAAAACAGCTCTGAGACTATAGTTTATCTCAGAGCTTTTTTATTTCAAGAATATATATCTATACATTAGCAGCTCGCAGTGAACTCGCTGTGAACTGAATCAAGGTTCTGACGAAGTCAGGTTCTTATTTTATCTTCTCAATATCAGATTCGTAACGTTTGGTAATTGACATCACTGGATAACCATAATCTCTTCTGTAAACATCAGCATATCTTGATTTATACCAGGAAGGTCCTGCAAAATAGCTTAAAGCAGCATTAAACTCTCCGTTATAAGTTTGTTTGGCTGCTCCAAAATCTGATAGATATAAAGCAGAAGCCAAAAAAGCATCTCTAATATCCCATGGATCGCCTGGTTCTCCAGTAATTGTTTTAAGCCGGTCTCGATATAATATCCAAGTGCTTGGAATAAATTGAGCAGGACCCATTGCTCCTCCATAACCATAACTCATTGGACAAGATACTGGAGTAGCGTAAGGATCTCTTCCCAATTCTGCAGTAATCGTTAAGAATGGACTCACGTCTCTTGTAGGCTTCATTACGCGTGAAAGTTTTCTGCCAGTACTAATAACTTCTCCTGCACCTGTTGTGGGGTTTTTTAAATAGCACTGACCAACATTCTTTCCAATATTTGATTCTTGGGTCAAAACAGCTAATAAAAACGCTGGTCTAACTCCAGTAATACTCTCTACGTGCCTTGCTATTTCATAGGCCTCTCCAAAAGTAGGAGCTTCCGATACTCCTATTAATTTAAAAATTCTAGCCCTAATCTCTGCTGCTTTTTCATCAATTGCTTGTTTTTCTTGAAGCTGCTTTTGATATTGTGCGTCAGTTATTTTTAAATAATACTCTTGTTCTTGTTTTGTTTCAGCATTTTCCTTCTTTTGAATGGTTTGAATTTCTACCATATGCTCCAAATCTCCCTTCTCTCCATCTAAAGATATTTTCTGTCCTTCTAGGTTTATCTTCAAAAGCTTAATATCCTGTAAAAGTTCTTTGCTTTTTGAATTCAAAAGCTCTAAAGCTACTAAATTATCAAAGAAATCAGAAATCTCCGGTTCTGAGAATAAAATCTCAATTATTGGCTTTTGATCTTCTTCATAAATAGTTCTTAAGATATTAGTCAATTTGTCTTTTGAATCTTCTATTCTCAAAGAGGTCTTTTCAATAGAAAGTTCAGTATCTCCAATTTGAATCCCCAAATCTTTAACAATCAAATTGCTTTGATTAATCTGATAATTTAAGTTTGTTATTTTCCTTTTTAAAGAATAGATTTTATTCTCAAGGGTCTTTTTCTCCTCTCCAGTTTTATCAAGGTCTTTTTCAATCTCTTCGCTTTGCTCTCTGTAATATCTTTCGCACTTTTCTAAAAGCAAACGACATTCAGTCTGACTAAGTCTATCGCACTGCTCTTCTATCTTTTCTATTTGACAAACTTGTTCAAGATCTTCAGCCAGAACAAAACCTGGTAGAAACAAAACCAGAAATAAGATAAAGAGTGAAACTAATTTGTTATTTTGATTTTTCTTCATTTTCTTCTTCTTTTTCTTCTTTTTTCTCTTCAGGCTTTTCTCCCTCTTCCTTCTCTTCTGCCTCCTCCACTTCTTCTACTTTTTCTTCAACTGGCTTTTCTAATTCTTCTTCTATTTTTTCTGTTTCTGGAGGAGTAACCACAGCCACAATCTCATTTTTATCTCTTTGAGCTGTAACACCTTCTGACAGTTTTAAATCTTTCACTAAAATCTCGTCATCAAAGGTTTTTAACCCGTCTATATTTACTTTAATTTCATGCGGAAGATCTTTAGGCAAAGCCTTAACCTCTATTTCTGAAATCTCTCGAACTAAAGTTCCACCAAGTTCTTTGATTGCTAATGCTTCTCCTTCAAAGACAATTGAAACGGTTGCCTCAACTTCCTCTGTAAGAATTGGCTGATAGAAATCTGCATGAATAGGTTTTCCAGTTAATGGGTCTTTTTTTACTTCATGAATTAAAACTGAAAATTTATCATTATCAACCTGAAGTGAAATCAAGGAACTTTCCCCTGCTTCTTTATATATACTCTCAAATTCTTTTGAATCTAATTCTATAATCAAATTCTTTATTTTCGGTCCATACAAAACAGCAGGCAATAATCCCTGTTTTCTTCTTTTTTTTACTTTCTTGCCAATCTCTTTTCTAATTTTTGCTTTAAGGCTTAACATAAATACATTGAACTGGACATGCCTCGGCTGCATCTTGATTACATCCGACTTCTCCAATATCTAATTCATAATTCTCTCCTTTAGAATCAAGCTCTGAACCAATTAATTTAGCTTTCCCATTATCAGCCATTTCCCAATATTTTGAGCATATTGCTGCACAAGAACCACAGCCAATACACTTTTTATGCTCTTGGACAATTTTCATAGAAAACAATACCAATAATACTAATTATCATACCAATAATACAAATATTAGTATAATTAGTATGTCATTCGTATATTAGTATCGCGTTATTTAATTAAAAAGTCGTTGGAATATAACTTTTGACCTTGTTCAAATATTTCGTCAACATCACATCCAATGCAGGCTGAGATGCCAAGCCGATGAAATCCTACATCAATAGAAGGTACAATAAGTTCAAATGCTTTAACTTGTCTTGAATCAATACAGTTCTCATTTAAATTGCTATCTAGGCAATCTTCATAACTGTAAGAGCTCCATTCTCCATTTTTCTTCTCAATATTATAAGGATAACAAGAAGAAAAACAAATATTTTCCTTTAAATTATTTTCAATCTTTACTTTCAAAACATCTCCTCTTCCATATTCTTTTGCGTCAGTAATAATATTTACTTCTTCAGGAGCTTTTGGAGGAATTAAAAAAACTGCTAAAGTTATTAAACCTAAAACGATTAAACCTGCCAATATTACTAAAATATCTTTTTTATTCATTTTTAAATACTTTTACCTTTTCTTCGACCTTTTCTTGAACAGCTTTCTGAACTTTAGGCAAAATCTTATAAGGTTTAATCTCTTGAGCTTTTAAGCTCTTTGCCAAAGTTCTTTTCCAAGCTAATCTTAATTCAGTATTAATATTGATTTTATTAATCCCAAGTTTTATAGCTTTCTTAATCTGCATATCTGAAACACCTGAACCTCCATGCAAAACAAGAAAAGCATTTGTTTTCTTCCTAATCTGCTTTAATCTTTCAAAATCAAGCTTTGCCTTTTTAAACATACCATGAGCACTTCCTATAGCTATTGCTAAACTATCTACTTTTGTCTGTTCAACAAATCTCTCTGCTTTGTCTGGAGAGGTCAGACTTTTCTCTTTTATACTATCAATCTCTCCTTCAACCAAAACACCTCTCTTATGAGCATACTCTACTACTTTTTTAGCATATTTCACATTTTTTTCAAGGGACAGGCCAGAGCCGTCAAAATGAACTGCTGAATAACCAAAATCAATAGCTTTTTTAATATAATCTAAATCCTTGCTATGATCAAGGTTTAAAAACACAGGAACTTTGTATTTCATCTTGGAAATCTCAACTAAAGCTGAAATCTCCTTTAAGCCCAAAAACTTGCTTTCTCCTTCTGATGTTCCAAGAATCACTGGAGTTTTCATTCTCTCGGCAGCATCTAAAATCCCCCTCAACTGCTCAACGGTTGAGAAATTAAACTGACCAATAGCAAACTTTTGCCTTTGCACTTTTCTTAAACAATCTTTTAATGTCATAGCTTTATTTTATTTACTTTTACTTTTCTAAACTTCTCATTCTTTCTCAATAATCCTTGTTTAGCTCCCCATTTCTGAAAACAAGAGGCAGCATTAGCTGTATTAAATTGAACAGCATATTCTATATCGTCTTCTATTATATATTTAGAAAGAAATCCAGAAGAAGCAGCGTCTCCCCCACCAGTTCTATCAACTGCTTTTACTTTTGGAACTCTGGCTTGATAAAGATATTTTCCATCAGAGACCTTAACTCCTTTAGAATATCCCATTATAGCAATGCCAGGACACATTTCATCAAGTTTCTTAAAAATCTCTTTTTCTTTTTGATAAGGAATTCCAGTTAACAAAGAAGCTTCTTCTTGATTTAAATTCAAAATATCAATCTTTTTAAGTATTGATTTAAAAGTTGCTGCAGCTAAAGAAAGCTGGGAATTGCCAGGATTAAAAGCAATTTTAATCTTGTTTTTGTAAGCAAAATCAACAATATCTTTTGTAAGCTTAGATGCTTGTCCTGAAAGCGGTGCAAGATAAAACCATTTTGCTTTAAGTTTTTTCCAGGGAATATCTTTGCTTGTCAAAAGCTCTGAAGCTCCTCTATAAGCTAAAACGGTTCTATTTCCCTCTAAACCAGTATTGAGAATAACCGAATGATTAGTTGGCTTTAGATTTGTTTTAGAAACAAAACGAGTATCTATGCCAAGTTTCCTTAATTCTTTAATAATCTCCTCACCTGCTAAATCATTTCCTATTGTTCCCAAATAAGCTGTTTTAAAACCTTGCTTGGCAAAACTAGCTGCTGTGTTTGTTCCTCCTCCGCCGGAAAAAAGGTGTATTTCTCCTACATCAAACTTGGAGCCCAAACTAAAACAAATCCCCTTTCCTTTAATAAACTTCTTGCTCTTCAGCTCTTGATAGTTTTTCAGTTTCAAAAAAACATCCCAAGTAGCTGACCCAAATGTTATAATATCATACATAAATTTATTTATCATCTATTGTTAAATGTTTTTTTAATCCTTCTACATAAATTTTCTTAATCTGGGCTGAACTCAGGGCTTGTTCATAGATGCGGACGTCGTCAATTGTGCCGTTGAAATAACGACCGATCCTCCATCTTCCAATAGATAAATCATTAGTTGTATCTGCAAAAGAACCTAAGGCTGTTCTTGGAGAAGAATCAATCAAACTTCCATTAATATACAAATAAATATTCGTACTATTAGCAACACCAAATATATGATACCAATTACCATCGTTAAGCGGAGAAGTACTATAATATATCGAGTCCATATCAGTCCCATTTCCAATAGCAAATTTTATATTAGTCATATTTATACGATAAGGTGCTATTAAGGCAAATCCTCGTTGATTATGCGCTGCGGCGTTACTCCAATCACCAGTGCCTTTTTCAATTATAGCAGGAAAGTTGTTATTTGGAGGACCATTAACATAAAACCAAGCACCAACAGATATTTCTTCTCCTATATGCAAGCTATTTTCATTCCCAACATTAACATAATCCCCAGCTCCATCAAAACTCAAAGCATATCCTTTGTCGCTTGGGGTGTCAGTGGTGAAAGTAGCCCAATTAATTGTTCCGTCATTGCCATAACCGCTGGCATCTGCTGTGGGATTTGCTTGGTCGTCAAAATCCCAAATGCCTACTGCATAAGCTCCTAAAGCATGGTGCACGCTGGCGCTGAATTGAAGACCTTTTGCTATTCTGGCTTTGTCTCTTGCTGACTTGGTAGCTACTAAAACAATGCT
>JAUWYA010000022.1 GCA_030616085.1 Candidatus Nealsoniibacteriota bacterium
TTCGCAGCCAGCCTTGAATGATTGAACGATATATTCAACAGGGGAGTCAGTAGTCTCTGAGAAGCAATATTGAATGCCTTGATTAACCCGTTGGCCATACTCTTCAAAAATATCTATTGGGCCGAATACAGCAGCTGAATAAATTTCATTTTCTATTTTTGACATTTCTGATATTTGAGTTCTAATGCTAAAAACTGTACCAGTAATTATTAATACAAAAACTACTGCCCAAACAAAACCAAAATGAAAAGCAGGCGAAACCGCTGCTTTTTTGAAAAATTCGCTGAACCGAAAAGAAAGGGGTTGAACTGGAACAAGTTCAACATCGCCAATTGGAAGATTTCTTGGAACCTTATTTATTACTTTCACTTCTTGCGTTTCTTGTGTTTCTTTCTTTTCCTTTACTTCTATGATATTAACTTTTTTCTTCGGCTTGTTATTTAACTTATTATTGTACTCTTTAACTCTTGATAAATATGCTTCAAGCCATGCTTTTTTTGTAACCCAATTTCTTCCAAATTTTACTGCTTTTAATTTTCCTTTGCGAGCACGCAAACGAAGATATTCATGAGAATATTTGCAATACTTGACTGCCTCTTGCAAAGATATATAATTGTCTTTTTCTTCGTTCATGCTTGATCCAGTTAGAAATTAAAATTTCTAAACGGGGTTGACAAACTGTTTTGAATAATTAAAATAACAAAAGAAGACCTTGAACCCTGTTAGAAATTAAAATTTCTAAACGGGGTAAAGAAATTATCTTTAGGTTCTTGACGGCTTATAGGTTCAATTTTCAAGGGGTCTTCCTTGCCCGCCATAGCTTTTAGCGAAGGCGGGTTTATTTTCCTATAGATATATTATCTATAGTTATTATTATATTATCACTGTTCATAAAACCAGTGTCAATAGGTAAAATGTGGATAAGTATTCTGTATAGAATACACCTAAAATCTGTAATTTTAGCCCTATTCTATGGTCAATACAAAAGCCCCTGCTAAAGCAGGGGCTTTTACTATTAATGTTTTTCTCTATCTGGCGTATTCCACTATTCTCTTTTCTCTAATTACAGTTACTTTTATTTCACCAGGATATTTTAATTCTTCTTGTATCCTGTTACTAACTTCTCGAGCTAATTTCTTTGCTCCTAAATCATCTATCTCTTCCGGTTTAACAAAAATTCGTATTTCTCTGCCTGCTTGAATAGCGTATGCCTTATTAACTCCTGGAAAAGAAGTCGCAATGCCTTCAAGTTCTCCTAATCTCTTAAGATAGTTTTCCAAAGTATCTTTTCTTGCTCCAGGCCTGGCGCCTGAGATCTGGTCAGCTGTCTGGACTAAAATTGCTTCCAAGGTTTCAGCTGGATATTCCTCGTGATGTGACTTCATAGCAACAATCACTTCTTTCTCTACTCCAAACTTCTCTAAAATCTTCATTCCAATATCAACGTGAGAACCCTGAATTTGATGGTCAACCGACTTCCCAATATCATGGACCAGGCCTGCCTTTTTTGCTATTCCTGAATTGACTCCTAATTCTGAAGCTAAGGCAGCAGCTAAATGAGAAACTTCAATTGAGTGAAGCAAAACATTCTGGCCGTAACTGGTTCTGAAACGTAATCTCCCTAAAAGTTGGACTATTTTAGGATTAAAGTCAACTATCCCAACATCATAAACTGCTTTCTCGCCTGCTTCTTTTATCTGAGAAACAATATCTGATTCTACTTTCTGAACTATCTCCTCAATTCTAGCTGGCTGAATTCTGCCATCCTGAATTAATTTTTCTAAAGCTATTTTAGCAATCTGTCTTCGAACTGGATCAAAACCAGAAATCATTACAATTTCAGGAGTTTCATCCACGACTATTTCCACTCCAGTTAATTTTTCCAAAGCCCTGATATTTCTTCCTTCTTTCCCAATAATTCTTCCTTTAATATCCTCGTTTGGAAGACTAACTGTAGTAGTGGTTAATTCCTGAGCCTGGGAAAAAGCGCACTTCTGAATGGCTAAAGCCACTATTTCTTTTGCTTTTTTCTCATACTTTTCAAGACCATCTTGCTCTAACTTTCTCATTTTCCCTAAAATCTCTATCTGGTATTCTTTTTCAAGATTTTCTAATAACTCTTTTTTCGCTTCCTGCTTAGAAAGATTAGAAACTCTTTCTAAGTCTTTAATAGACTGCTGCCTCAAATCCTCTAGTCCTGCTTTTATCTCTTTAAGCTTTTCTACTTTCTGACGAAACTCTTTTTCTTTTCCTTCTAAATTTGAAACTCTTTCTGTTAAGAGGTTCTCTCTTTTTAGTAAAAGTTTTTGCGCCTTAAAGATTTCCTGACGCTGACTCACAACATCTCTTTTTGTTCTTTCAATAATCTGTTTTGCTTTTTCTTTGGCTCTTAAAGTTATCTCATCGGCATCTTTTTTTACCTGAGTAATCTTCTTTCGAAGAGTTGTTTCTATAGTGTCTGCTCTTTTCCTGGCAATTGACTGACGGGCAAAATAGCCCAAAACAGCTCCTATCGCCAAAGCAAGCAAACCCACTATAAGTAGGATTAAATAATACATATTTTAAAATAAGAAATTGGTTATCTACCATATTATCAAAGAATTAAACTAATAAGTTGGTTAAAACCAAAATTCTGAATTAATTGTTTTCTGTAAACTATTCTAACAAATTTTCTAAGTTTTTGCAAGTAGAAATTCTAATTTTACTCTAAAATTATTTCTCTAATATTGAAAAAATCTTTATGATTTTCTCTTAACCGATCTTCTACTTCTTTTCTGTAATTTTCTTCTCCTTCAAAATTATTTAGTAAAAATTCTCTTGACGTTACAGATGGAAAATTTCTCTCTCCAATATAATCGAGAAAACTACTCCATCTATAATCTCGTAAAAACTCCATCTCTCCTTTCCAATCTATGAAGGTCGAACCTTCATAATTTAATAACTCTAAAGGATTAAAATGGATATAATGGGGGAGGTATAAAAAATGGGGTTCCTTGTCTACCAAAATAGCTTTAAAGCTGCCCTGAAATAATCCTCCCACTCGATTATATTTTTGGTTAAAATACATTGTGTAACCTGTTCCAAGTTTCTGCATAAATCTAACAATCCCTCTTTCTTTTTTCTGCTTTAGCAATAAATGAAAATGATTAGGCATTAAAGTAAAAATTAATATCTCAACTAACAGTTTTCTGGGTTTTCTCTCAAAATATGAAGGTCGAACCTTCATATTTTGGGTGTTTTTGAAATAGTAACCAATATTAGGATCCCTCTCCTCATTATTTAACTCAAATAAATCATGAATAAATCGAAAGTAATCCTTGTCATCTAAAAATATATTTCTTTTCTCAACGCCTCGATTGTAAATATGATAGATTTGATCTTCTACAAATGGTGGCTTCATATATTATATTATACCAAATCAATCTATGAAGGTCGAACCTTCATAATTGGATTTTGTTAGTATAAATAAAAAAAGGCTCTCAAAATCGAGCCTTTATTTTTTTTATTTTCTCTTTTCTTTTTTTCCCCATCCACTTAAAACCTGGAGGCCAATAATCTGCAACAAACCAAAGAATACTTACTGCAATAGCTGCTATAAAAAATATTGTAAGAAGTATGATATCTTTATTTTCCTGAATTAAACCTGAAAAAGAGAAAGTCACCATAAAACTCACTACAATAGCATTAATAATTAAAATCAACCAACTCAGCAAGACAATTTTTTTCTTCCTATCCATTTGAAATTCCTTTCAATTATTTGATTGTTAAGTTACTAATTTCAATTAATTTAAAAACTAAGTTTCTTTACTTAGATTGAATCACTTCGTCAATGATTCCATATTCTTTAGCTTCCCGGGCTGATAAGTAAAAGTCGCGATCTGTGTCTTTTTCTATTTTTTCTAAAGCTTGACTGGTATGCTTTGCTATAATCTGATTTAATTTGTTTTTGATTTTAATAATCTGCTTGGCAGTAATCTCAATCTCTACTGCCTGGCCTGCAACTCCTCCTGCTATTTGATGAAGCAAAACTTCAGTATTCGGCAGAGCAAAACGTTTGCCTTTTTCTCCAGAAGCCAATAAAACAGCTCCCATTGAACCGGCCAAGCCAAAACAAATAGTAGCGACGGGACATTTAATATACTGCATTGTATCATAAATTGCCATACCAGCAGTTACTGAACCTCCTGGGGTATTGATATAAAGTTGGATGTCTTTTTCAGAATCTTCACTAGCCAAAAAAAGCATCTGGGCAATAACTAAATTAGCCACAGTATCAGTGATTGGCCCTGCTAAAAACACGATTCTTTCTTTTAACAATCTTGAATAAATATCGTAAGCCCTTTCTCCGTGTTTTGTTTTTTCTAAAACAGTTGGAACTAAGTTCATGATTTTTCAAGTAATTGAAATATTTTCTCTATTCTCTCTGCTTCTGTAGCATACTTCTTTATTTCCTCAGAGTCAACCCTTTCACCTTTTTCAAAAGGTGAAAGGTCAAGTTCTTTTTTGCCGATTTCTCTTAGAATTAAATAATTTCTTACTTTTTTCTGAGCTTGAGGAAAAAAGGAATCTAAAATTTCTTTCTCTGTCTTTTTTATCTTGCTTAAATAATCAGCGAATGGGATTTTTACCCCGTTAGAGATACCCTCTTTCTGTGCTTCTTCTCCACTCACAGAATCTCTAACGGGGTTTAATCTTTCAGAAACCATTTTTTTAAGATTTTCAAGCATCTGTTTTTGTTCGTTTTCAATTAAAGCATCTGGTATTTCAACTTTTGTTTTCTCGCCTATTCTTTCTAAAATTTCCTGTCTTGCCCTTTGCTTCTCTGCTTGTTCTTTTTCTAAAACAAGACCTTGTTTAATATTCTTTTTAAGCGCATCTAAATTGTCAAATTTGCCCAAACTTTTGGCAAATTCATCATTAACTTCAGAAAGCTCTACATTTTGAACTGAAATTACTTTGGCTTTAATAATAATCTCTTTGCCGTCTTTATTCAAAGTAATATTTTCTTTTTCTTCTCCAGATTTCATTCCAATTATCTTTTCTTCAAATCCAGGAAGAAAATGGCCCTCGCCTAAAATAAAACCGTCTTTCTGTACTTCCTGGCCAATTTGAGGAGAAGAGTATTCAATCTCCACAAAGTCGCCTTTTTGAACAGATTGGTTTTTTGCAGAAAACTTTGCGCGTGACTTTTGAAGCCATTTTAAAGCAGGTTCAATTTCTTTATCTTCTATGTTAATTTCTTTTCTTTCAACCTTAGAAGCAATCTTTTTGTAATCAGGCAGGCTTACTTCCGGCAAAACTGCTGTTTTCGCTGAAAAGACAAAGGGATTTCCAAGGGCCAATTTCTTAACTTCAATCTTTGGCTGAAAAACTGCTTCAATCTTATTTTCTAAAACTGCCTTTCTGTAGTTCTCTTCAACTGCCATATTAGCAGCCTCAATTAAAATCTTTTCTTTGCCTATTTCTTTTTCAATAAGTTCTTTTGGCATCTTGCCCTTTCTAAAACCCTTAACCTCCAAGTCCTTGCCTAAATTAAAACACGCTTTTTCAATAAAGCGATCTAACTCTTCGGCTGGAACTTCAATCTCAAACTCAACCTCTGAGCAAGGAAGCTTTTTTACCGTGGATTTCATAAATATTAAATTAAAAAGGCAACTATTAGCAAAGCAACAATATTCAAGACCTTAATCATCGGGTTAATTGCCGGTCCCGCGGCGTCCTTATAGCCATCTCCGACCGTATCGCCGGTCACTGCTGCTTGGTGAGCAGCTGATCCTTTCCCGCCAAAAGCTCCTCCTTCAATATATTTCTTAGCATTGTCCCATGCAGCTCCCCCTGTTGTCATTGAAAGAGCAACAAATAAGCCGGTTACAATGCTTCCAATCAAAAGACCTCCAAGCGCTTCTGGACCTAAAGCAAAACCGACTAAAATAGGAACAATAACAGGGATCAAAGCAGGAACAATCATTTCTTTTATTGATGCCTTAGTAACAATATCAACGCATTTTCCATATTCTGCTTTAGCTGTTCCTTCCATTAATCCTGCGATTTCTCTAAATTGGCGTCTTACTTCTCCAACTACATTTGAAGCAGCATTTCCAACAGAGCTCATTAACAATGAAGCAAATAAATAAGGAAGAAGGCCTCCAATAAATAAGCCAGCTATAACTTTTGGATTTTCTAAAAGAAAAGATGTCTGAGCTCCTTTATCAATTAATTCCTGAGAATAAGCAGAGAACAAAACTAATGCAGCCAATCCTGCCGAGGCGATAGCATATGATTTGGTAACTGCTTTTGTAGTATTCCCAACAGCATCCAAATCATCAGTAACATTTCTAACTTCTTCTGAAAGTTCTGCCATTTCAGCAATTCCTCCAGCATTGTCAGTAATTGGACCGTAAGCATCAACTGCTACAACTATGCCAGCCATTGAAAGCATTGACATCACAGTTAAAGCAATCCCATAAATTCCTCCGAAATTATAGCTTAAAATAATCCCAGCTGAAATCAAAACAATTGGCAGGGCAGTGGATCTCATTCCTACTGCCAAACCAGTAATTATATTCGTAGCATGTCCTGTTTGAGAGGCAAAGGCAATACTTTTTACTGGCTTGTACTTTTTAGAAGTATAATACTCAGCAATAACAAACATGCCGGCAGCAATCAATAAACCGACTAAAAGCGGGAAATAAAATTCATTAATTATGCTTGCTGAAATATTAAGTTCGGATAATAAATATTTTATAATAAAATAAAAACCAATAGCAGACAAAACTGCAGAAACAGCTATTCCTTTATATAGAGCTGCCATAATATTCTTTTTCTTCCCGAGCTTGACAAAGAAACTTCCAATAATAGAAGCTATTATAGAAGCAGCTCCTAAAAATAATGGAAAAAATATAATCTGGGAACTTTGGGGAAAGATTAAATTACCTAAAATCATTGTTGCAATAATTGTAACAGTATATGTTTCAAATATATCAGCCGCCATTCCAGCGCAATCTCCAACATTATCTCCTACTAAATCAGCAATCACTGCTGGGTTGCGGGGATCATCTTCAGGAATGCCTTTTTCTATCTTCCCAACCAAATCAGCTCCTACATCAGCAGCTTTTGTATAAATACCTCCGCCAACTCTGGCAAAAACTGAAATCAAGCTTGCCCCAAATCCTAATGCAATCAAAGCTCTTAAATCCTGGACTAAAAAATAAAAGCCGGCTACTGCTAACAAGCCCAAGCTGACCACTAAAAGCCCGGTTACCATTCCTCCCTTAAAAGACAGATTAAAGGCCGGTTTAAGCCCATGTTTAGCTGCTTCAGCTACTTTTAAATTTGCTCTGGTTGAAACCATCATTCCAATAAACCCGGAAAGGGCAGAGAAGACTGCTCCAATTAAAAAGGCTAAGCCAGTTTTAAGATCAAAGACGAACCAAAGAATTAAAAATAAAACAATTGAAACTAAAGCAATTGTTTTGTATTGTCTTTTCAAATAGGAAACTGCGCCCTGTTGAATTGCTTTTGTAATTCCAATCATTCTGCCTGAACCAGAAGGATTTTTACTTATTCCTTGAACTAAGTAAATAACAAAAACTATAGCAAAAATAGAAATAAGAATAGGTATGTAAAACATAGTTATTTTTGTTTTTTAGTTTTATCTTTTTTTACTTCTGTTTTTTTACTTTCTTTCTTTTTCTCCTTTTTCTCTTTCTTCTCCTTTTTTTCCTCTTTCTCTTCTTTCTTTGGTTTTTCTTTTTTCTCTTTCTTGCCCGCCATAGCTTTAGCAGAGGCGGGTTTCTCTTCTTTCTCTTCTTTCTCTTCTTTCTCTTCTTTCTCTTCTTTCTCTTCTTCCTCTGCGCTTTCTGAACTTCTCACGTCTATTTTCCAACCAGTAAGTTTAGCTGCTAATCTGACATTCTGACCCTCCTTGCCAATGGCCAAAGACAGCTGATCTTCAGGAACTAAGCAAAGAGCTTTGCCTTTTGGCATAATTTTTACTTCTAAAACTTTGGCCGGAGAAAGAGAATTAGCAATAAATTCTTCTGGTTTTTCAGAATATTCAATAATATCAATCTTTTCTCCTCCTAATTCATTAATTACTGCCATTACTCTTGTTCCGCGCTGACCAACAGCGCTTCCTATTGGATCAATGCTTTCTTCTGTCGATTCTACAGCAATCTTTGAACGAGCGCCTGGTTCTCGAGCAATTGATTTAATTACTACCTGGCCCTGGGCAATCTCTGGAACTTCTAATTCAAAAAGCTTGGAAACTAATTTTGGATAAGCCCGGGATAAAAATACAGACGGTCCTCTTAGAGTCTCTTCAACTTTAAGAATATAAAACTTCAATCTCTGACCCTGTTTATAGAATTCTGCAAAGATTTGTTCTTCTTTTGGTAAAATTCCTAATGTCTTGCCAATATCAACAAAGATATTTCTTCCTTCTATTCTCTGAATAATTCCGGAAACAATCTCACCCTCTTTTGACTTATATTCATCAAAAATTGTTTCTCTTTCCGCTTCTCTAATCTTCTGCAAAATTACTTGTTTTGCTGTTTGGGCAGCTATTCGGCCGTAATCATCTTTAGCTTTAAGAGGTATTTCCAATTCTTCTTCTGCTTTAATTCCTGACTTAATCTTCTTTGCTTCCTCTAGCATAATATGCCTTTCTGGGTTAAAGCGGATTTTCTTTTCTTCCTCTTCTTTTTGTTCTTCTTTCAGTTTCTCCAACTCCTGCTCAGAGTAAATCATATCTTCAGTAACCACTAATTTTACCTGCCAAAACTTAGCCTGTCCTGTTTTAGGATTAAGCTTAGCTTTAATAATCTGGCCTTTTTCACCATAATCTTTCTTATAGGCAGCCGCTATTGCGGTTTCAATGCTATTAATTACTTTTTCTGAAGCAATTCCTTTTTCTTCAGCAATTTGAGAAATCGCTGATGTAAAATTTTTCATGTCCATAATAAATAAATGTCTAAATCTTAATTACTAATATCAAATAAAATACCGAAATTTAAATGTCAAATGTCAATTTTTTTACTTCTTGATTTGTTAATAATTGATGAAAAAATCAAATTTAATTCATTGGCCTCTTGACAATATTTTTTAGATTCATCTTTTAATTCTGGTACTGCTCCAGCAACCATACGCAACCAATGTTTTGTTTCTTTTGATTCTTTCTTGCAAATACCTATTTTATGCTCAAAATCTTTCCTGCTTTCAGCGCAATCTGCTTCACAATAATTTGCTCCAACGCTTGTACCTGCTTTTACTAATTGAGTGATTAAAGACAATGTTATTGGCGTTCTAGGCATCTTTTTAGCAAATTCAATTATATTCTCGCCGAACTCACCTGTTCTTTCTTCTAAGTCAAACTTTTGGTGTTTGTTATTTGTCATTTGGATTTTTATTAGAAATTAGATATTAGTAATTTGTCATTTTATTAAAAGTGTCCGTTTTCCAACGGACAAATAATCATAATCTTCCTTGTACTTTAAGTTTATCAAATTAAATTTCCTTTGTCAAGGGCTAAGGAATTACCCCGATGCCGAGCATCGGGGCTTGTCGGACAGATGTCAAGCCCCCTCTATTGACAAAGATTCTTAATGATATAAAAGTAAAGATGGTATGAAAGTCCTTTAAAAATAGAAAATTAAAAGAAAAGGAGATAAAAAATGAAACAGATAGTTCTTTCAGGAATCAGACCAACAGGAAAACTGCACCTAGGTAATTACCTCGGCGCTATAAGAGACTTTGTCAAACTACAAGAAGAATGTAAATGCTTTTTCTTTGTAGCAGACTGGCATTCGCTCACAACCCTTGATGATTTTAGTGAATTAAGAAAAAATTCTTTTGAAATCGTAATGGATTTCTTAGCGGCTGGATTAAGTCCGGGGAAATGCACAATCTTTCTTCAATCAGACATACCGGAGATAGCAGAGCTAGCTTTACTTTTAAGCATGTTCCAACCTGCTAACGAGCTTTCAACTCTTCCTACTTATCAAGACGTAATAGCTAAAAAGCCTAATAAGAATAATGCTGGCCTTCTTTACTATCCGATATTAATGGCTGCAGATATTCTTGCTCATAAGGCGCACTTAATTCCGGTAGGAAGAGACCAAGAAATTCACATCAGAGTAGCACGGGATATTGCTAGGCGTTTTAATAATAGATTCGGTGATACATTTCCAATACCCCAAACTTTTGAGAAAGAATCTATTAAAGTTCCTGGCTTAGACGGAACCGAAAAAATGGGTAAAAGCGAAGACAATGATATTCTTTTAACAGATTCGCCCGATATTATAAGGCAAAAGATTGCTATAGCTGTGACTGACACTAGCAGAAAACACCTTTGCGACCCTGGCAATCCTTTTATTTGCAATCTCTTTGCTATGCACGAATTAGTTTCTTCTGAAAATACTGTTGAAGAGATAAAAATAGGCTGTAAGACAGCTAAAATTGGCTGCTTGGAATGCAAGAAAATGTTAAGTAGTAGTATTATTGATCTTCTAATGCCTTTCCAAGAAAAACGGAAAAAATTTGCAACTAATCCTAATCTGGTAAAAGAAGTTTTACATTATGGCAGACTTAAGGCCAAAAAAAATGCAAAAAAAACACTAAACGAGGTAAGAGAAAAAATGGGTTTAAGCTCATTTTAGAAAGAGAGGTGAACTATGGAACCACGAGATAAAATAATTGACTCTGATGATTTTATTAAAATGTTGGGATTCCAACTTGGTAAAATAGACCATTTTACTGTAGCTGTCTTATCTAAGCGAATGGAGTTGGCTAAGTTAGTGCAAGAGTATAAACATCGTCACGGGAATCAGTCAATTTTAAGAAAAGAAATTGAAGATAAGCGATTAGCTCAGGTCACAGATTTGGCAAAGAAAAGAAGCTTAAACCCTAACTTTGCCCAAGCGCTTCTTTATTTTATTATCAGTGAATCTTGTAGGGTTCAAATTGATAAACTACAAACAAGATCTATCGAAGCAGATAAGCTCTTCAAGATAGATAAAGAAGCATGGTACAAGCTCCTCAAAAAAAATCTTTTGGAGCTAGCTGCTAGTTTTGCTCCAAAGTATGAGAAAAACTACGGCGATGATGCTCCTTTTGCTACTAGTTCATGTTTAAACTTTGAAGAAAGTGTTCTTCAGAGAGAAATTGGAGCCCTTAGAGGAGTTGGAAACCTAGGATTAGCTGTTGATTTAGGATGTGCAACTGGCAGACTAACTTTCAGGATAGCTCCGCATTTTGAGCATGCGATTGGCTATGATATCAGTCCTGATATGATATCTGGCGCCAAAAGTACTCAGAGCCGCAATGTAAATTTCTTAAAATTCAAAAATATAACTTTTGAAGAAATCGATATAGAAAAAGAAATATGTTTTAGGTACACACTTTTGTCGGTTTAGTTAATTGATAATCTTTTGTAAATTCGTTGGGTGATTTTCCATTCAACCCGCAATGTTTTAAATTGTTGTAGTACATATTCCATAATCTTACACGGTATCTTAAGTGTTCA
>JAUWYA010000021.1 GCA_030616085.1 Candidatus Nealsoniibacteriota bacterium
ATAGATCGTATAGAGAATGAGATGTTCTTTTTACAGTCATTACTTACATTATATCATTAAACACGTCCTCCTCGCCATTGCTTCGTTTGTCCTATCCTTCCCCGATGCTAAACATCGGGGCTTGTCGGACAGATGTCAAGACCAAAATCTCCTCCATCAAAAAAAGAGCCCAGCTCTTTTTTTAATTTTCTTTTATCAATTGTTTATCGAGATTGAATCTTCTCTTTAAAATCGTTCCATTTCATTTCATCCGGAGCTCCCATGCTACAGACTGATTTATACTGACAATAACGGCATTGCCAATCACTGGGATAACTAGTTAGACGTTTAGGAATAATATTAGTGTCAATCTGTTTTCTTAAAAGCATCATTCCATTTATAAGCGTTTCTACTTTTTTAGAATCATAATTAAATATATATTCTTTAAGCTGTAAATTATCTTTATTTACATATAATAATATCCCTTTAGATATTTTAAAATAATAAAGATAAAGCTGAAGCTGCTGAACATTTTCTGGCTTTGGCTCTTCCATAGATCTAAAAACTATGCTATTCATGCTCTTTATATCCAAAACATATAACTGATTGCCATCGCTAATAACAGCATCAGCTCTTCCAGAAACCAATTCCTGGGGAGGAATTTCTACCTCAGATGCAACAATATGAACATCCCTAGTACTAGTCAAAGCACTCATAATAAGCTGGTGCATATGATCACCATGCTCAAATAATCTTAAAATATGCGGTTCTAATTCTTTTTCAGGAACATTCTTGAACTTAAAAAAAATATGGCGAGGACATTTTCCTGCCTGACTGATATAAAAATGTTTCTGAGGCTTTCTACCCCTATCTTTCTCTTTATCTAAATAATATTTATCAATAATTTCATGTAACATATTCCCATTTTAATCTATTTTAAAAAACCAGTCAAATAATAGGTGCTGGCGGTATCCGATACCGCCAACACCAGCACTTGACAAAAATTAAAAATAGGTATATACTGTAAGTAGTTCGTTAATTTGTTTCAAACCACATTATTAACCTTTCTGCCGTGATGACAGTAAATTGAGCGTGATGCTCAGGAGGTACAAAATGAATCTTCCAAAACAGTCAGAAAATCGTATTAGAGAAAGTGAGGTTGTAGCAATAGATCTTGCTATTGCTGATTTCACACTTCAGTTTGCTCATCAATTTGATCTTCCTTCCAAAAAAGGGATCAATATCAGAATATTATTGCGCTACCAAGGTCTAGCTGATGTATCTGTTCTGATTCTTGATTTAGGCAGAAAGCATGATTTTCGGTTCTGCATACAAGAGAACCCATGCGTAAAAACTTGGGAGGCCTGCTGCTTATATCTTGTTCATTTAACTTTCGCTCAAAGAATACTGGGGTCAAATTTACCTAAAGGATTTAAACATCTAAATAACTTTAGGATTGAACGAGACAAAACTGGTAAATATAAATTTAAGAGAATCCAGTAAAAAGCGAAAAGTAAAAATCCTTCTTGATTTTCTCAGAGGGATTTTTTTATTATCTCTTAGACCATTGTGGAGCGCGGCGGGCGCGCTTTAATCCGAATTTCTTTCTTTCCCGCATTCGCGGATCACGTGTTAAATAACCGGCTCTTCTCAGACGTTTGCGAAAATCAGGATTGAATTTCACAAGAGCTCTGGAGATTCCATGCCTGACAGCTTCAGCCTGGGAATGAATCCCTCCCCCTTTTACTTTAACTGAAACCATAAACTTATCCAAAGCTTTCATTTTATCTAAAGCAACGTCTACGATTTGCTGGAGATTTAAATCAGGAAAATATTCTTTATACGACTTTCCATTAATCATAATTGTTTTATCTCCCTGAGTAAAAAGCCGAATCCGAGCCACAGATGTTTTTCTTCTACCAATTGCTTGATAATATTTAACAACTGTCTTTTTTGCAGCCTTCTTTGCGGTCTTCTTTGCGGTCTTCTTCACTATTTTTGTTTTTTTAGTTGTTGCCATTAATTTATCTTTAAACGTTTAATCTGCTTAGCTCGTAATTTATTCTTAGGAAGCATACCGAAAACTGCTTTTTTCAAAACTTCGCCTGGGTCTTTCTTAAAAAGTTTTTTAAATGGAGTTTCTTTTAATCCTCCTAAATATCCTGTATGGTGATAATAAATTTTCTTCTCAAATTTCTTACCAGTGACTTTGATTTTTTTAATATTCTTAATGACCACAAAATCTCCTATATCTTTATTAGGGGCAAAGTCAGTTTTATTCTTGCCACGTAATAATATAGCGATCTCTGTTGCTAATCTGCCTAATACCTTGTTTGCGGCATCAATTGTATGAGTTTTGCGTTCCACCTCGTTAGAAATTCCTTTTTTTCTAGTCATAATGATTTATTTTGGTTTAGTTGTGAACCCACGATTATTTCTAACGGGGTCCATATTACTTCACTAATTCAATTATAGCCATTTTCGCTCCATCACTTTTCCTAGGTCCTAATTTAATAATCCTTGTATATCCTCCTTTTCTGTCTTTATACTTTGGTGCAATTTCATCAATTAACTTTTTATTTAAATCTTTTGAAAAATACTTTGCTAAAATTCTTCTAGAACTTAAATCTCCTTTCTTTGCTCTAGTTATACACTTCTCAACAAACCTAGAAACCTCTTTAGCTTTTGCCTCAGTAGTTTTTATTTTGTTATGTAAAAAAATGGCGCTTGCTAAAAATTTCAACAGAGCTTTCCGCTGATTTTTCTTTCTTGATAATTTTCTACCTTGTTTAAGTTTCCGCATGTTACTTTGAATTCAAGATTATATATTTTTTATACATTAGCAGCTCGCAGTGAACTCGCTGTGAACTGAATCAAGGTTCTGCGAGCGAAACGAGCAGGTTCTTATTTTTTCTTTGATTTTTTCTTTGCTGAAGCTTTTTTGCTTGCCGAAGTCTTAACGGAAGCGGGCTTTTCTTTTAATATTTTTGGAGCTTTAGAAGGTTCAGCAAACAAAGAAAAGTGCTTTACTAAAATATCCGAAGCCTGAAAAAATGCCTCTTCAGGAGTAATCGTTCCATCAGTTTTAATATCTATATATAATCTGTCAAAATCAGTTCTTTCTCCTACCCGCATATTTTCCACTCTGTAATTCACTCTTTTCACAGGAGTGAAAATAGCATCAATTGGAATTACTCCAATTTCTAATTTCCTTTGCTTTTTTCTTCGCTCAATTGACTCATACCCAATACCTTTTTCAATTTGAATCTCTATGTCTAATTCTGCTTTTTTATTAGTTAAAGTGGCGATATGAGAAGACTTGTTTATTAATTCAACTTGGCTAGAAAGTTTAAAATCAGAACCTTCTGCTTTTTTCTCGCCTTTAATCTTTAAGTTTGCTTTTTGAGACTCATCATCATACATTTTAAATCTCAAGTGTTTTAGATTCATTGCAATAGTAATGACATCTTCTAAAACGCCTGATATTGTTGAAAATTCATGCTGAACTCCTTTAATTTTCATTTGAGTAATCGCTGCTCCTGACAAAGAAGAAAGCAAAACTCTTCTAAGAGAGTTGCCAATAGTTACTCCGTATCCAGGATAAAGAGCTTCAATTTCAAAACAAGCCGAGTGTTCTTTTTTAGTAATAATTTTAGGTGATTTGGGTAATAAGATCATATAAATATAATCAGCGAATAACGAATCTTATTTCGAGTTTTCGAATAATGAATCATTAATATATTCGTAAATTCGTAACTAGATTCGATCTTCGTTGATAATTAACGTGAATAAAATTCAAAGATAGTGGAAATTTCAGCTGGCGGAGCCGCTTCTTCTAAATTCGGCTGACCAACGATTTCTCCTTCTAATTTTTCAATATTAATCTTAATCCAGGAAGGAACCTGGTGTTTCTTCAAAATTGTAGGAAGATCTTGAAACATAGCCTTGTTGCGAGAACCGGCACGCAAACTAATCTTATCTCCTTTTTTAACTTGATAAGATGGGATATTAACCTTCTTTTCATTAACCAAGAAATGTCCATGATTGACGATTTGCCTGGCTTGAACCCTAGAAGGAGTAAATCCCATTCGAAAAACCACATTATCTAAACGGTATTCTAATTTCTTTATCAGTAAAGCTCCGGCATCTTCTACTTTTCCCCGCTTTTCAAGAACTTCTTTTACATATTTTCTAAATTGCCTTTCTTTTAAATTATACCAATTTTTAAGTTTTTGCTTCTCGCTCAATTCTTTCCCATACTCAGAACGCTGCCTAGTTCTCTTTTTACCTTTTTCTCCAGGAGGATAAGGTTTTGTTATTATTGGACATTTCTGCGACAAACAACGTTCACCCTTTAAAAAGAGCTTCACTCCTAACCGTCTGCAAATTTTACATTTCTTATCTTTCATTTCTAATTTAAGATTACACTCTCCTAACCTTTCGCGGTCTGCAGCCATTATGCGGCACTGGCGTAATATCAGCAATAGAAACAATCTCTAAACCACGAGCAGCCAAAGATCTAATAGCTGAATCTCGGCCAGAACCAATTCCTTTTACTAAAATCGCTACTTTCTCAATTCCTAATTTTTTAGCTGCAATAGATATTGCTTCTGCAACTTTTGAAGCAGCAAAAGGGGTAGCTTTTTTTGTTCCCTTAAAACCAATTGAACCGGCGCTGGCCCATGTTAAAACATTTCCCTGAAGGTCGGTTAAAGTGATTAAAGTGTTGTTATAAGAAGAAGAGATGCAAAGTTTGCCCTCTTTTGTTTCTGAGGGTTTTTTGGTTTTAATCTCTTTTTTCATCCCTGTCTCTACTCTTTCTGTTTCTTTTAACAACTCTTCTTCAGTTTTTCTAATAATTCTTTTTTTACCCATATAATTAATTCAAGATTACTTTGCGTCTGGAGCTGCTTTTCTTCCAGATCCCACTGTTTTTCTCACATTCCCACGAACACTTCTGGTATTAGTTCGTGTTCTCTGGCCTCTAACCGGCAGTCCTTTAATATGACGAATTCCGCGCCAGGAACCAACGTCACGCAATCTTTTAATATTCATCATTACTTCTCTCCTAAGTCCTCCCTCAATTTTATATTTCTTTTCAATTATGTCTTTAAGCCTATTTATTTCTTCTGTCTTTAATTCAGAAGCCAGACAATCAAACTTAATTCCTGCTTCAGTTAAAATCTTTCTACTCAAAGAACGACCTATGCCATAAATATAGGTCAAAGCAATCTCTATTTGTTTTTTTTCCGGGATATTAACCCCAACAATTCTTGGCATAATTCTATCCTTGACGTTGTTTATGTTTAGGATTTTTTTTACAAATCACATAAACTCGTCCTTTTCTTCGAACGATTTTGCAATGTCCGCAAATTTTTTTAACTGATGATCTAACTTTCATTTCAAGATTATATATTTTACCTTAGCGAATCAAGGTTCTCCCGCTTAGCGGGAGGTTCTTATAATTACTTTCCCCTATATACGATTCTTCCTCGAGTATCGCCATGGGTGCTCATTTCTATTGTTACCCTATCTCCTTGTAAAATCTTAATCCGATAAATCCTCAGCTTTCCAGCAAGATGAGCAATTATTTCCCTTCCATTATCTAATTTTACTTTAAAATCAAGACTGGGTAATGATTCCAAAACAGTACCAGTTGTTCGATAAACGTTTTTCTTGAGTTTTTTCATTTGAATAATTATCTACCCCGTTAGAAGTCCTGCCAATTTTTTAAAAACACATATATTGTAAACATACTTCTAACGGGGTCTAATATAGCAAAATTCTTTTGATTAGTCAAGCATTAACCTTAGTTCAACTTCATTCATATCTTCGGGAATTTTATTCTTTAAGAACGGCCAGGACTTCAACTCAACTTTAGTCACCTCAGGCAGATTTTCTAAAAATATCCTGGCTTCTTTAAGAGACTTTCCTAAAAGAGCTTTTTTAAGTTCGTCTAAATCAATATCTGAATAAACTTTAGCTTTAATCTCTAAGCTTAAAACAACTTTAGCTTCTTCATCAATCTTTTGCTCGAAAAGAGAATAGTTGATTTCTAAACTCTCTTCTTGAAGTATTGTGCCTTCTGACATATTTAAATTAATACGACTTTTAGCAAAATTTTCTAGGTCTGATCCTTTAAACCCTACTCCTTCTGATTTAATTTTAACTTGAAACACAAATGATTCAGCCTCAGTTTCTGCTTCCAAAGAGCTGCTAGCTTCTATAATCTCTTGAGAAATTGTTTCATCTAACAAAACGAAATCTTTGGAAACGGTTGTTTTAAAAAATTCCCTGCTTTGTTTTTTCAAATCTTCAGTTAAAGCAATTTCTGCTCTCTCTAAGTCCTCCTGACTAATCTGCGAAGCCTCGCCTATAAAGCCACCACTCATATCTGAAAATGACCTTCCATAAATAGTGGTATATAAAGGAGAACCAGCTAAGGCAGGAAGAGCAAAAGTAGAAGGACCAATATTGTAATCTTCTCCTGGTTCAGCTGCTTGAACTTCAACATCAATCTCACCGGGGACAAGTTTTCCTTTTTCATATCTTGCCCCTGGAATTACTATTTTTTTAAGAGACCAGAATAATTTTCCGTCAGCAGAAACAAACCGAGAAGGCACTAAAGTTCTGGAAGAAGTAGAATAAGCATTATAGACTCGGATAACTCCTGTGGCTTTTTCCTCCTTTAAAACCTTGCCTGAAGCAAAAAATTCTTGAGAAGCGGATTTTTCGCTGCTGAAAACTTTGCCCGGGATGATTTTTTCATCAAACACAGATATTTCTACATTTAAGTCTATAACAAGATTCTCTTCTAAAATTAAAATCTCTGTTTCCGGCCAAATTTCAACTTCTATTTTAGAAAAAAAGAAAAGGCCTGAGATTATTACTAAGATTAAAAGGACAAAACAAAAAACCAAACTCTTCAGAAAAAACCTTTTCTTTTTCCGAACAGGCCTTATTTTTTCTTCCTGCTTTTCACTCCTTGAAAAACTAATTTCCTTTGGAGGAATAATATCAAAAAATTTCTTGCCCATACCCTGTAGAAGAATTTCGACAATTACTAAATAGTTAATCAAAATTCTTGGAAAATTTATTTAAATATTGCTTATCATTTACGCCTCGTATTATTTTTGGTTTTTCTTTCAGAAAAACCAGTCGAAATTTCTCTACGGGGCATAATAACAAACGAGTAAACATGGAATATATTGAGGATTTCTTAAACTCTTTGTTTCGTCTTTAATGTTTTTAAAATCTTTGGGATAAATAATCTTAGCTCCTGATAAAAGCTCTTGAATTTCTGGAAGCAAACTAGCTCCACCAAAAAGCTGAATATTTGATGAACTTATTCTTCCAATCTTCAACTCTAAATCTTGTTTCCAAACTCGCTTTTCTGATGAAAGTATTTCTCTGATTCTTTGCCTAACCTCACGGCTTAAAAGTTTACTAGCATATCTTTCTTTAAGAATTCTAGCCGATTCTTCGTCAATTCCCAAGGCATCAGATATTCTTTGGGAAAATGCTTTTCCTCCGACCCTAACCTCGTTAGTCTGCTCCAAATTACCTCTTTTTACTAAAAAAAATTGACTGATTTCTCCACCAATGTCGAAAAAAACACTATTTCCTATTTTATGATTCACTTCTTCATTGAAAAAGGCGGATGGCAAACTTTCAGCTAAATGAACTATTTTAAAAATCTTTAATTCTAAATCTGCAAAAATTCTTTTTATGCTTTCAAGATAATATTTCAATAAAAAAGTAGCCAAAACCCTAATCTCTAAATCCTTTCCAATATAGCCTTGTAATCTTGAAACTGGATAGCCATTAATTTTCATTTCAAGGATTCTCAAACTAATCATTTCAATATCTTTTGACAAAATACCAGATTCTTTGCTAAATCTTTGATAAATTTCTTCTTGTGCTTTTTTAAGAACCTGTTGAAAAATAGCTTTTTCTTGTGTTTTAGAAATCCTTGTCTTCAACCCATCATTTTGTTCAAATGACTGCAAACTGGTTCTTGCCTTTAAAATATTAGGGCTCAAAGTAAGTAAAACTGGTAATTTCTTCAGATTTTGCCCCTGAGATTGAACTTGTTTAATCGCTTTAAGAACAGACTTCTTTATTACATTTACTTCAAAAATCTTTCCGTTAAAAACGCCGTATCTCTCAAAATATTGAGTAACAGCTCCTAAAATAATAATGCTGCCATTATTCTTTCTACAAACTAAAGCTTTTACTGCTTCAGTTCCAATATCCAAAACCAAAAAAAGCTTTTCCTTTTTTCTTTTTGTTCCAAAAAAATCAAATCCCATTAATTTAAGATTATATATTTATACATTAGCGAATCAAGGTTCTGCCGAGCGTTAGCAAGACAGGTTCTTAATTTATTTTAACCTTTTCACTAACTATTGACAAGCTCCCTGGTTTTGCTATACTGATAATAGATGGTAACATAGTTCCGTATACTACGGGCTAAAGTTGCGTGCTACATAAAGGGTTCTTTTAAAGGAGCTCTTTTTGTTTTATAATAATATTGTGGATCTGGGCCTGTGGTGTATATATGTAACATGTTGCCATTAGCACGCAACGAAGCGGGTGCGAGTCCCGCCGGGTCCACGCTAAAAGGTCTTTTAAACTCTAAGAGGCTTTTTAGTTTCTGTCCTAAAATCTTGACAACCATAATTTAATTTGCTATCCTTAGGTTAGTATTAGAAAAACAAATTGTTCTTTTTAAGGAGATTAAAGTGAAAGATATTACCGCAAGAATTATCGGTCTCGTATTTGTATTGTTGAGCTACTTTGTTTTTAAGGGAGAATCTGAAATCTATAAATTAATAGGCATGTTGCCACTTTCATTAGGAATAACCTTAGTTATCGGAGGCCTAAAAGTATACAATAGGGTAGCTAAAGTTTTTAAGAAAATAGAAGGCGTCCTAAATGATTATTTAGATTTCTAGTTTTTCCAAAACGTCCTGTGCTACGGGCGTTTTTTTATTCTAAAACCGCGCGGAGGCGGCGGATGCCAGCGCCTGAAGATTCTTCCTTTTTGATTTTAAAAATACCGAGTTCAGAAGTACGATTAACATGAGGGCCTGCGCAAATTTCTTTTGAAAAAACTTGCCCTGAGGGATCCGAAGGGTCTCCAATAGAATAAACAGATACTTTCTCAGGATACTTTTCCTTGAAAAAGGCCAAAGCTCCTGAATCTATAGCATCTTTATAACTCATTTCTTCTTTTTTAACTTCTAAATCCTGCTTAATCTTTTGATTAACGATTTCCTCAACTTTCTGTTTCTCTTCGTCAGTCATTTTAGCAGTATGAGAAAAATCAAAACGTAATCTTTGCGAAGTAATATCAGAGCCCATCTGTTTAACATGATCTCCCAGAATCTCTCTTAGGGCTTGATGCATTAAATGGGTAGCTGTATGAAGCTTTGCTTCTTCCAAGCCTGCTTTCTTGCCCACTCCGCCAAATTTCTTTTCTGCTCCTGCTCGAGAAATCTCTTGATGTTTTTTAAAAAATTTTCCGAAATAGACATCTATATTTTTCTCTATCTTAAAACCTTTACTTGAAGCTATTTCTTTACTAATCTCTAAGGGAACGCCCTCACTCTCATATAAATTAGAAGCAATGTCTGCTGTCAACTTACCAGCCCTAGTAATCTTTAAAGTAGCGACTTTATTCCCTTTTTCTAAAGTTTTCGCAAACTTTTCCTCTTCATTTTGAATAATAGTTAAAATATCTGCTTCTTTGGATTTTACTTCAGGATAAACATCTTTATAAATCTCAATAACTTTCTGAGCTAAAGGAATCAAGAAATTCTTTGGCATTTTCACCCCGTTAGAGATACGTTCTTTCTTTGATTTTTCTCTGTTCTCGGAATCTCTAACGGGGTTTAAAACCTTTCCGTAGCGAATTGCTCTTCTTAAAATTCTTCTTAAAACATATCCTTGCTCAACATTTGAAGGAATAATTCCTTCAGAAGCTAAAAAAACTGACCCTTTAATATGATCAGCAATAATTCTTTCTTCTTGACTTTCAGATGTAAGAGAAAATAAATCAGTTTCAAAAACCGATGATTTCTTTTGGATAACCATGACTAATCTTTCCAACCCCATACCAGTATCTACTCCTTTTTGTTTTAAAGGAGTTAGCTTTTTATCTTTGTCTTGATGGAATTCATTAAAAACCAAATTCCATAATTCAATAAACCTTCCACATTTACAATTTGGCAAACATTTTTTACCCAAAGAACACGGCTTTTTAGATAACTCATAATGAATTTCAGTAGTTGGTCCGCAAGGCCCCTCTTCTCCGGTTGGCCCCCAGAAATTATCTTCACGAGAAAATCCATGAATTTTTCCTTCAGCAAGTTCCAATTCTTTCCATATCTCTCTTGACTCTTTATCTTCAGGAACTTCTTTATCTCCTTCAAACACTGTAATCCAAAGTTTTTCTTTTTTTAACTTGCAATCTTTGGTTAAAAATTCAAGAGCCCATTCAATGGACTCTTTTTTAAAATAATCTCCAAAGCTGAAATTCCCCAACATCTCAAGAAAAGTCAAATGAGTTGTATCCCCTACTTCTTCAATATCTGAAGTTCTAAAACATTTCTGAGAAGACGTAACTCTGTTTCCATAAGGAGATGCTTTCCCTAAGAAATATTCTTTAAACTGCTGCATACCAGCTGTAGTAAACAAAACACTGGGATCAGTGGATAATAGAGAAGATGAAGGCACGATTTTGTGCCCCTTTTTCTCAAAGAATTTTAGAAATTTTTGACGTAATTCGCTTGAGCTCATACGCGAAGAAAATAAATTTTTTAAATCGTGGGGTTTGGGCGTGGTGATTCCCGAAAGGAATCAAAGGGGGAAACGATTTTAAAAATTTCGTTTTCGGAGCAATACTTTATGAATATCTGTCAGCTACAACAGACGCTATATATGCTTCTGGCTTTATTTTGGGTTCAAAGCCGTTTCCACGAATCAATCCGGTTAACTCCTTTACCATATCTTTTGTCTGTCCTTTCTCGCCGATATCAGCATGAATATATCTAAATTGGTAACGAAGATTTCCATCATCCACCTGTTTAATCTCTTTTTGAAAGTCTTCTCTCAAAAGTAAAGCCATTTCGCAGGATAATAAAACTTCCTGTAAAATCCTGTTTTTCCAATAAATGAATCTTTTGTTGAAAGTACGAGGATATTTTATCTTTTTAAGAAAGAACCTTCCTCCTTCGCCTTTTCTCAAAATCGCCACAACAACTGGAAAATGCGGATCTTCTCCTGAAGAGGAATCACAACCAACAATAATGTCATAGAATTTCTCTGGTTTTTCCTTAATATATCCTATTATTTCTTCAATTACTTGTTTGGCTAATAAATTTCCCTTAGTTGGATTAAAAAAATGACCGTTTAAGTCTATGTTACTCATAATGAAACATTATACCAAAATTCTCTTTTAAAATCAAGTTAACGAAAAATAAGCGAAGAAAATAAATTTTTAAATCGTGGGGTTTGGGCGCGGTGATTCCCGAAGGGAATCAAAAGGGGAAATGATTTTAAAAATTTTGTTTTCGGAGCCTAGCTACTATTTACTATTTTAACAAACTCTTTAGGGTCTAATGAGGCGCCGCCGACAAGAAGACCATCAAATCCAGCTTGCTTTAAATAACCTTCTGCATTATTAGCTTTAACGCTTCCTCCATAAAGAATTCTGATATTTTTTGAAACCATTTTTTGAATTATTTCTTTCATTCTCTGGGCTTCTTCAACATCACAAGGATTGCCGGTTCCAATAGCCCAAATTGGCTCATAAGCTACAATTACTTTTGACACATCATGAACGTCAATAAGCCCTATCTCAAGCTCTTCTTTCAAAACCTCTTCTGTTTTTTCTTGTTCTCTTTCTTGTTCTGTTTCTCCGACACAAAGAATAGGAATAAGACCT